>JAIRJZ010000083.1 GCA_031260355.1 Burkholderiales bacterium | reverse complement strand
GTTCTTTACGCAGCTTGCGCTTCCGCAGTGGGTGCATTGCATGAGTATCCCTCCTTTGTTCTAAGGAAGATTGTATCTCCTGCCACACAAAAAATCAATATAAAGTGAACAATCTGTTTTGAAAGGGGGTGTCGGCGAAGCGCCGGGGTGGTTAGAGACGATCATGCGTAACACAGCCAATTACCTTTCACTACCGTTTAATCCGAAGCTGCGCGAGAGAGCAAAGGCGTTGCGAAAAGCGGGGAATTTGAGTGAGGTTTTGGTATGGCAACAGCTCCACAAGCGGAAGTTCAAAAGCCTGGATTTTGACCGCCAGAAAATCATAGGTAACTATATCGTTGACTTTTTCTGTGCGAACTGCCGGGTTGTCATTGAGGTAGACGGAAGTTCTCATGACGAAAATCACGAATATGATCGAGAGCGGGACGTTTATCTGGAAGGGCTGGGGTTAACGGTGATTCACGTTTTGGCTGTCGATGTACTGAACCGGCTGGAGGAAGTGATGCTGATGTTGCGCGACCACCCTGCCTTTCGAGAGTCTCTCTGACCACCCCGGCGCTTCGCGCCACCCCTCCAGAGGAGGGGAATTGGCAGCATGCCGTGTTTTCGCACCCCATGAAATCGGCTTCGCGCCACCCCTCCAAAGGAGGGGAAAGAACTCGGTCGAAAAGTCCGACCGAAGCCGCGCGATAGCCGCCTCTCCTTTGGAGGGGAAGGGACGGTAATCAAAGCCCGTGTTTCCTACTATAATTGTCGGGATTGATCTGTCGCAAGGCTTGAAAACGACTGCCATGCGATCCTGATCTATTTGGTCGAATAAAAACAGCGGGCGTTCAATGAAAAAAATACTGGTTCTGGGTGTGGGCAATGTCCTGTGGGCAGACGAAGGTTTTGGCGTACGCGCGGTCGAGGCGCTGCACGCCGCGTACCGTTTCGATGAGCGGGTGACGCTGATGGACGGCGGCACGCAGGGGCTGGCGCTTTATCCGTATTTGATGGAGGCATCGCATGTGCTGGTGCTCGACGCCATCGATTTTCGTTTGCCGCCGGCGACGCTGAAGGTGTTGCGCGACGCCGAGGTTCCCGTTCATTGCGCTATCAAAGTCTCGCCGCATCAGACGACGTTGAGCGAGGTGCTGGCGCATGCGTATCTGCTGGGTGCCGAACCGGAAAAAATCACTGTGATCGGTGTGCAGCCGGAAGTGCTCAACGATTTCGGCGGCAGTTTGCGCGACGGCGTCAGGAAGCGGGTTTCGGAAGCGGTGGCGCTGGCGGTCGAAGAACTGGCGAGTTGGGGCGTTCAGGTGACGAGGCGCGAAGACGGCGAAACCGTGTCGCCGCTGAACGCACAGGCGCTGACGCTCGCCATGTACGAAAACGAGCGGCCGTCGGAAGCGGAAGCTTGCCGTGCCGGTGATGCGCGCGTTTTGTCGATGAGGAAATGACCATGTGTGTCGGAATTCCGATGCAAGTGACGGAAGCAGGAGAGATGGTCGTCTGGTGCGAAGCGCGCGACGGCGGGCGACGTGAGCGGATCAATATGTTGCTGGTCGGCGATCAGGCGCCGGGAACTTGGGTGTTGACGTTCCAAGGTTCCGCGTTGCGGGTGATGACGCCGGAAGAGGCGGCGCAGGTCAGCGATGCGTTGCTGGCGCTGGCGCAAACCATGGACGGCGATACGTCGCAACTCGACCGTCTGTTCGCCGATCTGGTTGATCGCGAACCGCCGTTACCGCCGCACTTGCAGGCCGAGCTTGCCGCGAGCAAAGCGAAAACCTTGTCATGATGACGAATGAAATTCCGCCGCTGATTGCGCGGCTTCTCGAACGTCCCGACACTTTTGAAATTCCGCTCGAAGCGTTCGACGAGGTGCTGAAAAAAACGTCCGGGCTGTTGCTGCTTTTTTTTACCGAAGACCCGGTGCGCTATCGCGAAACGCTCGATCTGGCGGTGATCGCGCCGGAACTTTTGACAACTTCGACCGAACCGATGTGCCTCGGTGTGCTGTTGCCGGAAGCGGCGCGCGCGCTTCAGCCGCGTTACGGTTTCCGGCGCTGGCCGGCGTTCGTGTTGTTGCGCGACGGGCAGTATCTGGGCGTGATCGACGGCATGCGTCCTTGGGACGAGTATCAGCGGGAAATGGCGCGTTTGCAGCAGGCAGAGCCAAGCCGCCCGCCGACGGTCGGAATCACGGTGTCTGCCGACGGTCATGGCGGCGATCATTGCCATTGACCGCGCGGCATTTTTCACGCAGCTTTGACGTAGCTTTCACAAAAACGGATGTATCGATGAAACCGCTTTCCATCCCCATTCATGCCGTGCCGGCGGATGCCCGGCACGAAGACGATGAATTGCAATACCCTGAAATGCCGCGCATGGCGACGTTTTCGATGCCGCATTTGCCCGAAGATGCCGACACCTCGGCGATGGCAGCGGCGCTGCCGTTGTTGCAAACGTTTCTTGACGCATTGAACGGTTGGACGTTCGGTGCACGAGAGCCCGGGCCGCAACTCGATTTGCGCGGCCAGTCGGCGGCGGTGTTGGACATATTGAACGGCGTGCTGGGCGAGGGTGAAGTCAGCGCCCGGGTCGAAGGATTGCTGGGCTACGATGTGCGCGTACAGGAATCGATTTTTACCGGCATTTGGCGGGTGCGCGAGTTTGACGCGAAGGGCGAGGAGACGGCATACCGGCTTGAGGCGGGCAGCTTGCCGGCGGTGCTGCTCGAGGCGGCGCATCTCGGCGCGCAACCGACGTTGCCGGAAGTGGTGTTGCCGGAGGGCGCGATGAACGCACCGGCATTGTTCGCCGAAATTCGCGCGCAACTGGCGGCGTTTGATGCAAACGACACCGCTTCGTCGCACGAAATCAATCTGACGCTGTTGCCGTTGACGCCGGCCGACCATCAGGCATTGCAGGACGCCTTGCCGGTCGGGCCGGTGGCGATCATTTCGAAGAGCTTCGGCAGTTGCCGCGTGACCTCGACGGGGACGCGCCACATCTGGCGCCTCCAACACTTCAACAGCAAGAACACGCTGCTTCTGAATACGCTGGAAATCGTCGAACGGCCATTGCCGGTTCTGGCGGCGGCCGAAGACATCGACGATGCGCGCAAACGGCTGGCGGAATTGATCGCGTGGATGCGCGCCGATACGGAAGCGCAGTGAGGAAAAGCCATGCCGCTTTTTGAAGGCTCCTATCTCGGCGACGACAGCAAAATCGGCCCAGGCACCAAGCTCGAATGCAAAGTGTGCTGGTATGTGTACGATCCGGTTAACGGCGATCCCGAATGGCAGATTCCGCCGGGGGTGCCGTTTTACGATTTGCCCGAACATTGGGCGTGCCCGCTGTGCGGCGCGACCAAGGATCAGTTTCTGGTATTGAGCGACGAGACGTAAATGACGAACGGTGTCCACGCGGCGGCTCACGTCGAAACCTTGCTGCCCGATCCGTCGGCGCGCCTCTGCGCGGTGTACGAGCGCATCGGACAAACCCGGATGCAGGGGTTGCCGTTTCTCAATCCGGTGTTGCGGGTGGAAGCTGTCGGTTTTCGCCCCTGGCAGGAATTCTGGCTGGGCGTGATGGTGACGCCGTGGGTGATGAACCTGATGCTGCTGGCGCGCGAACCGACGCGGTGGCCGACGGTTGCACACGGTGAACGGCTACACTATCAGTTTCCCGCCGGCAGGTACGATTTCATCATGGCGCACGACGCGCTGCTTGGCCAGTACATGATGTGCTCGCTGTTTTCACCGGTGCAGCAGTTCGGCGATCATGAGACGGCGCGGCAGACAGCCGAGTTCGCGTTACAGGCGTTGTTCGAGAGCGATGCGCCGGCGGTGCCGGGCGAAGAAACGCCGCGACCGACGCTACAGGAAAAATTGGTGACGCCGCTGTCGAAGCGCGACTTTTTGCGCGGTCGTTTTTGGCGTGGCAGCAAGGGAGCCGCGGAATGAAGCGCGCGTTGACGCTGATGTTGACGGTTGACGGCGAACGGGTGCGGGCGCTCGATGTGCGGTTGCCGCGTTTCGATGCGACGGCGTTGCTGAGGCAACGGCCGGCATCGGAGGCGGTGACCTTGTTGCCGTTGGTCTTCAGCATTTGCGCGCAGGCGCAAGCGGCGGCGGCGGCGGGCGCGATCAGCGCCGCGCGTGATAAACCGTTGCCACCGGCACGAGTCGCAGCGCACACGCTGGCGGTGCAGATCGAGAGCGTTCAGGAAAGTCTGCGTTCGCTGTGTCTCGGCTTGCCGGAAGCGTTGCTGTCGCAACAGACCGTGCAAGGCGCGGCGTTGACCGCCGATTTTGCGCGAGCCTGGCGCGGCGGCACAGCGTTTCTGGCGCGGCTTCAGAAGGCGCTGCGTGACGAGGCAGACGACACCACGGCGGCGCTTGCCGCGTTACACCAAGAGGCAAAAACGGTGGCGCAGACCTGGGATGCGTTTTGCGCCCGCCATGTGTACGGAACTTCCGTTCTGCTTTGGCAGGGAGAGGACGGCGCGGCGGACGAGGCGTTGCCGGTGATGCGCCGGTTTCGGCAAATGAGCGAGGAAGTTCCGGCGTTGGGGAGAATGGCGTTGTCGCCGTTGCCGCTGGCGATGTTTCGCGCTGGCAAGCTGTCATGGCAGGCGCTGGTCGAGATGCCTTACGACGCGAGTGGCTGGTGGCGCGTGCAGCAGGATGCGCGAATGGCGGCGGTAAAAGCACGTTTCGGCAACAGCGTGGCGGCGCGGTGGCGGGCGCGTCTCGTCGATGTGGCGAAGACGCTGGCCGGGCTGCTCGACATGGAAAAAACAGCGACAACGGTGGAGAAAGAGGAAACCAGGCCGTGGATTCGCGCTTATTCGCTCGACGACGGCGACGGCATTGCCGAAGTCGAATGTGCGCGTGGCGTGCTTGTGCATCGGGCGCAGTTGGCGGAGCAGAGCGTCGCCGCTTACGAGGTAGGCGCGCCGACCGACTGGAATCTGCACCGCCACGGCGCGCTGGCGACGTTATTCGATTTGCCGGCGACTGACATCGACCGCTTGCGGACACACGCCACCTGGCTGGTTCAGGTGCTCGATCCGTGCGTCGTTTTCGAGCTTGAGGTCGTTGATGCATGAAATGTCGCTCGCCGAGAGCATGCTGGACATCGTCGAAAGCACGGCGCGGAAACACCATGCGCAACGGGTGACATCGGTACAGTTTGAATTGGGCGCGTTGTCGCATGCCGACCGTGAGGCACTGGCGTTTGCGTTTGATGTGGTGGCACGCGGCAGCATTGCCGAAGGCGCGCGTTTTGAGGTGATCGAAGTTCCGGGAACTGCCTGGTGTATGTTGTGCTCGAAAACAGTGGGGCTGGCGAAACGCGGCGATGCCTGCCCGGAATGCGGACATTATCAGTTGACGGTGACGCAAGGCGAAGCGATGCGGATCGCGTCGATTGAAATCATTTAAGAGAAGGAGACGGTGATGTGTTCAACCTGCGGTTGCGGCCACGGCGAAGTGAGAATTGACGGTGTGCCGGTCGATGAGCATCATGGTGACGGGCATTGGCACCAGCACGAAGACGGGACCTGGCATACGCACAGCCACGAACACGCGCACGCGCACAATCACTCGCATACGCACGACGAGGGACTCCGCGGCGGTCACGGGCATGGCGATCATCACCATCCGCACAGTCATGGGCATTCGCATGAGCACGAGCATGCGCCGCTCGGTGCGGTGCATGCGCCGGGAGTGTCGGCGGCGCGGGTGATCGAAATTGAACGCGATTTGCTGGAAAGAAACGATGCGATCGCCCGCCAAAATCGGCAGCGGTTCGCCGACCAAGGTTTGTTCACGCTGAATCTGGTGTCAAGCCCCGGTTCGGGGAAAACGGCATTGCTGGTGCGTACCATCGAAGCGTTGCGCGGCGATGTTTCGTGCGCGGTGATTGAGGGCGACCAGCAGACCGAAAACGACGCCGATCGCGTGCGGGCCACCGGCGCGCCGGCCATACAGATCAACACCGGCAAAGGTTGCCATCTCGACGCGCGGATGGTTGCGCAGGCATTGCCGAAGCTGCCGAAACTCGAAGACGCTTTGCTGTTCATCGAGAATGTCGGCAATCTGGTTTGTCCAGCGGCGTTCGATCTCGGCGAAGCGCACAAGGTGGCGATTCTCTCGGTGACCGAAGGCACCGACAAGCCGCTGAAATACCCCGATATGTTTCACGCCGCCGACGTGTTGCTGATCAACAAAGTCGATTTGCTGCCGTATGTCGATTTCGATGTCGAACAGGCGATCGCGTACGCGCGCCGAATCCAGCCGCAGTTGACCGTGATGAAAGTGTCGGCGACGACCGGCGAGGGTTTGGATGTCTGGCTGGCGTGGCTGAAGCGCGGTGTCGAGGCCGCCCGGACGGCGCGGCAAAACGATGTTCACGTGCTGCGGCAAAAGGTTGCGGCGCTGGAAGCTCAGTTGCGGGAGCGTTGAGGAAAAGGCCCCCTTTCAAAGGGGCTTGGCGGAGTTGCTCACGCGGAGGCGCGGAGATGCGAGATGCGGAGAGTGCTCCCCTCTCCCCTGGAGGGAGAGGGGTTGGGGGAGAGGGGGAAAAGAAGTGCCTTCTCTTGCAAATAAGGTTGGAGAAAGCTTGCCCCCCCTTGTTTCTTTGCGTTCTTTGCGGCTAAAAATGATTGCGCCAAACAATAATGCAAATCAAGAGAAAATGACCACGCCGACGCCAATCTCATCCGCTTCGATGCTTTCCCGATTGCGCAAGCGCTTTCAAGTGCGCGGCATCGTGCAAGGCGTTGGTTTCCGCCCCTATATTCACCGTTTGGCGAACGAAATGGCGTTGACCGGTTGGGTGCAGAACGGCGTCAGTGGCGTGATCATTGAAGCCGAGGGCAGCGCGGCGCAACTGGAAACTTTTGTACAGCGGCTACAGGCGGAAGCGCCGCGGCTGGCGCGTATCGACGAGGTGATAGCGCAGAACATCGCTGCTGTTCCGGGAGGTGGCGGTTTTGAGGTGATCAAGAGCGCACACGAGGGGGCGCTGGCGACGATGATTGGCCCGGACAGCGCCATTTGCGACGATTGTCTGCGTGAGATGCTGACGCCGAAGGATCGCCGCTACCGTTATCCGTTCATCAACTGTACGCAATGCGGACCGCGTTACACGCTGGTGTGCGGCCTGCCGTACGACCGCGCGACGACCAGCATGGCGGCGTTCGTGCAATGTCCGACCTGTCTGGCCGAATACACCGATCCGGAGCATCGCCGTTTTCACGCCGAGCCCAATGCCTGTCCGCAGTGCGGGCCGCAGTTGCAATGGCGCGACGCGCGCGGCGTTTCGAGCGCGAATGAAGACGGCGATGCGATTGCCGAAACCCTGCGCCGCCTCCGGCGCGGCGAGATCGTGGCGATCAAAGGGCTGGGCGGCTTTCATCTGGTGTGCGATGCCACGCGCGCCGAAACGGTGGCCGAGTTGCGGCGGCGCAAAGCGCGCGACGAAAAACCGTTTGCGTTGATGGTGTTGAACACGGCATCGGCACGGCAATGGTGCGAAATAGGGGCGGCGGAAGCGGCGTTGCTGGAGAGCGTCGAGCGCCCCATCGTGTTGTTGCCGAAAAAGGCGCATGCCGATGCGGCGCTTGCCGGGATTGCGCCGGACATGAACACGCTGGGGCTGATGCTGCCCTATACGCCGCTGCATTATCTGTTGTTTCACGAGGCGTCAGGGCGACCGGCGACGTGCGATTGGCTCAACGAAGCACAGCCGCTGACGCTGGTGATGACTTCGGCCAATCCGGGCGGCGAACCGCTGGTGATCGACAACGAGGAAGCGCTGCAACGCTTACAAGGTATTGCCGACGGCTGGCTGATGCACGACCGTGCCATTGTCGCACGTTGCGACGACAGCGTCGTGCGGGCGCCGATAACGGAGTCGGAGCGTTTATCGCTGCCATCATCATCGCAGCCGCAATTCGTTCGCCGCGCGCGCGGTTACACGCCGCGCGCCATCCGTTTGAGCGGTACCGCCGAGACGCCGCCGGTGCTGGCGGTCGGAGGTTATTTTAAAAATACGATTTGCGTCACGCGCGGCGACGAGGCGTTTCTGTCGCCGCACATCGGCAGTCTCGACAACGCGGCGACTTGCCGCGCTTTCGACGAGATGGTCGAGCATTTGCTGAAATTGCTCGATGTCGCTCCGACGTTTATCGCGCATGACCGGCATCCGGATTTTTACAGTACGCAGGCCGCAGCGGCGCTGGCGCGACGTTTCGGCGTGCCGATGGTCGAGGTGGCGCACCATCATGCGCACATCGCGGCGGTGATCGCCGAGCATCGGATTGAGGCGCCGGTGTTGGGGCTGGCGTTCGACGGCGTCGGCCTCGGCGACGACGGAACCGCGTGGGGCGGCGAACTGTTGCATCTTGAAGGAGCGCAATGCAAGCGTGTCGGTCATTTGGCGCGGTTGTACCTTGCCGGTGGTGACCGGGCGGCGCGCGAACCGTGGCGGATGGCGGCGAGTGTGCTGGCACAATCGGGGCGGGTGAACGCGATCGAAACCTGCTTTCCGCAACAAGCTGCGGCGACGGCCGTTGCTAACATGCTGGCGCGCGCGCTCGAAACGGGTTCGCCGCAGGCGCCGCCGACCACCAGCATGGGGCGTTATTTCGACGCGGCGGCGGGCGCGTTGAAAGTGTGCGAGCAGATGTCGTTCGAAGGGCAGGCGGCGATGCGGCTCGAAGGATTGGCGCATCACTACTTGAAGCAGAAGGTTTGTTTGCCGATGGACGCCTCGGCGTACCGGATCGGCGCGGACGGCGTGCTTAATGTTTTGCCGCTGGTGCAGCGGCTGTTTGACATCGACGATGCGCGCTACGGCGCGGCGTTGTTTCACGGCACCCTGATTGCCGCCATCGTCGAATGGGCCGATACTGTAGCGCGGCGGCTGGGCCTCGATCACATCGTGTGTGGCGGCGGCTGCTTCGTCAATGCGTTATTATCGCGCGGTATCAGCGAAGGATTGCGGGCGCGCGGCCATACCGTGCGGCAGGCGCAGGCAGCGCCGGCCAACGACGGCGGACTGAGTTTGGGGCAGGCCTGGGTGGCGCGGCATCGGCAAGCGGCGGGCTTGGTCAAACAGATTTCGGAATAAGGAGGTTGCGGTTATGTGTCTGGCAATACCAGTTCGGATCATCGAGAAAAAAGACGACGAAACAGCGACCGTCGAACTGTCGGGCGTGCGCCATCAAGTATCGCTGGCACTGGTCGATGGTGTGGCGGTGGGCGATTATGTGATTGTTCATGTCGGCTATGCGTTGTCGAAACTCGATCCGGCAGAAGCGGAAGCGACGCTGGCGACGATGCGCGCAGCAGGATTGACCGGAGAGGCAACGGAGGCGCGTTCATGAAGTACATCGATGAATACCGCGACGGCGCGCTGGCGCAACAACTGGCGCAAGCCATCGCGCGCGCGGCCGACCCAGCGCGTCGCTATCATTTGATGGAATTCTGCGGCGGCCACACCCACGCGATCTCGCGCTACGGATTGACCGATTTGTTACCGCCGAACGTGTGCATGGTTCACGGCCCCGGTTGCCCCGTGTGTGTGTTACCGATCGGCCGAATTGACAGCGCGATCGAACTGGCGCGCAAACATGGTGCGATGGTGTGCACCTACGCCGACACGATGCGGATACCGGCATCGGATGGCCTCTCATTGATGAAGGCGAAAGCGCAGGGGGCAGACATCCGGATGCTGTATTCGTGCGCCGATGCGCTGATGCTGGCACAGAAGCACCCTGACCGACAGGTGGTGTTTTTCGCCATCGGTTTTGAGACGACCACGCCGCCGACGGCGGTGATTCTGAAGCAGGCGAAGGCGCTGGGGTTGAAAAATTTCAGCGTCTTCTGCAACCATGTATTGACGCCGCCGGCGATCACGCATTTGCTGACGCTGGCCGAAGCCAGCGCCGAAGGCGCCCGTCTCGATGGCTTCATCGGGCCGGCGCACGTTTCGACGGTGATCGGCAGTGCCGCCTACGAACCGTTCGCTGCCCGTTTCCGCAAGCCGGTGGTGATCGCCGGTTTTGAGCCGCTCGACGTGATGCAGGCGATTCTGATGCTGGTGCGGCAACTGAATGAAGGTCGCGCCGAGGTCGAAAACGAATTTACGCGGGCAGTGACGCCGGAGGGTAACGCCAAAGCAAAGGCGTTGATGGCGGAAACATTCATCTTGCGCGACAGCTTCGAGTGGCGCGGTCTCGGCGAAATGCCGAAGAGCGCGCTGCAGATTCACCCGGATTACCGCGAGTTCGATGCCGAGGCGCGGTTCGGCCTGGCCTACCGCAAAGTGCCGGATCACCAAGCCTGCCAATGCGGCGCGATTCTGCGCGGCATCAAAGCGCCGCGCGATTGCAAGGTGTTCGGCACGGCTTGCACACCGGACAATCCGCTCGGCTCGTGCATGGTATCGTCCGAAGGCGCGTGCGCGGCGCATTACACTTACGGGCGGTTTCGTGACCTGCCGCGCGACGTGACGAAGGAGCAGGAGACGCGGATATGAACACAACGGGTTCCACGCGGCGCGCCGCTTACATCCGGCCGCTCGATTTCAAGAACGGCCGTATCGACATGAGCCACGGCAGCGGTGGCCGCGCCTCGGCGCAACTGGTCGATGAACTGTTCGCCAAGGCGTTCGATAACGATTATCTGACTCAGGGCAACGATCAGGCGGCCTTCGATGTGGCAGCGGGGCGGATGGTGATGTCCACCGACGCGCATGTCGTCTCGCCGCTGTTTTTCCCGGGCGGCGATATCGGCTGTCTGTCAGTACACGGAACGATCAACGATGTGGCGATGGCCGGCGCCCGCCCGTTGTATTTGGCGGCATCATTCGTTCTCGAAGAGGGTTTGCCGCTGGCCGATCTGAAACGCATCGTCGAGTCGATGGCAGCGGCGGCGCGCGCAGCGGGTGTCCCGATCGTGACCGGCGATACCAAAGTCGTCGAACAGGGGAAGGGCGACGGCGTTTTCATCACGACGACTGGCATCGGCATCGTGCCGGCGGGCGTTGATATTCGCGGCGACCGCGCGCGTCCCGGCGACAAAATTCTGGTGAGCGGTACGATCGGCGATCATGGCGTGGCGGTGATGGCGCTGCGCGAAGAGCTGGCGTTTGAAACGGCGTTGCGTTCCGATACCGCGGCGTTGCACACGCTGGTGGCGGCGATGGTCGAGAGGGCGCCCGGCATCCATTGCCTGCGCGATCCGACGCGCGGCGGACTGGGGACGACGCTGAACGAATTTGCCCGGCAATCGGGCTGCGGCATGGTCATTCACGAAACGGCGTTGCCGGTGCGCCCAGAAGTCAGCGCCGCTTGCGAATTTCTCGGCCTCGACCCGCTGTACGCAGCGAACGAAGGCAAGCTGGTGGCGATCTGCGCGGCGGCGGATGCCGACCGTTTGCTGGAGGCGATGCGCGCCCATCCGCTGGGCGCGCAGGCGGCGATCATTGGCGAAGTGATCGAGGACGCCCACCATTTTGTGCAAATGAAGACCGCGTTCGGCGGCAGCCGCATCGTTGACTGGTTGACCGGGGAACAGTTGCCGCGGATTTGTTGAGGGTGAGCGCTGCCGCCGCTGTCTGAGGGTCTGTTCGAGGGACGCGGGGGGATGTCGCATGGGCATGGCCTGTCGGGACGGGCTTGACACGATTGCCCGAATCCCTGATATACTTGGGAAAACGATGGCCGGAAGCATGCGCTTCCGGTCTTTTCTTTTATGTTTTTTCATGCCGAGGGTGTGATGAAAAAGGTTCCGATGACGGTTGCGGGCGCTGCTTCGCTCAAGGCCGAGCTTCACCGACTGAAAACGGTGGATCGGCTTCGCATCATTCAAGCGATTGCCGATGCGCGCTCGAACGGTGACCTGACGGAAAACGCCGACTACGAAGCGGCGCGCGAGCGTCAGGGATTCATCGAAGGGCGCATTATCGAAATCGAAGGAAAGCTGGCGGTAGCGCATGTGATCGATCCGACCACGCTGCACGCCGAAGGGCGGGTGGTTTTCGGGGCAACAGTCGATGTCGAGGATACCGACAGCGGCGACCTCCGAACCTATACCATCGTCGGCGATGACGAGGCCGATATCAAAACCGGAAAAATCTCCGTGCATTCGCCGGTGTCGCGGGCGCTGATCGGCAAAAGCA
The DNA here is from genome assembly GCA_031260355.1 of Burkholderiales bacterium. GTDB lineage: Bacteria > Pseudomonadota > Gammaproteobacteria > Burkholderiales > Casimicrobiaceae > UBA931. The sequence continues at coordinate 4,724 of JAIRJZ010000083.1, read as the reverse complement.
AGGGCGATCATGCCGAGGTTCACGCGCCGGCGGGCGTTCGCATTTACGAAGTGATGGACGTGCGTTACGAATAATTTTTCATCACGGCGCTGTCGGATAGGGTTATCATTTAATATCTTCCGCTTCTTTCCTTTCTGGCCGAACCGCCATGCTCGATATCAACCTTTTTCGCCAAGACCTCGCGGCAGTCGCCGCCGGGCTTGCCAAACGCGGCGTTGCTCTGGATACCGCGACGTTCGAACGCCTCGAAAACGAGCGCAAGACCCTTCAAACGCAAACCCAGGAATTGCAGGCGAAGCGCAATGCGCTTTCCAAACAAATAGGCTTCGCCAAAGGCAAGGGCGAGGATGTTTCGGCGCTGATGGCGGAAGTCGGCGGGCTGGGCGAAGCGCTGTCGAAGAGGGAAGGGGCGCTGGCCGAACTGCAAGAACGGTTGCGCGATTATCTGCTGAATTTGCCCAACCTGACGCACGAAACAACACCGGTTGGCCGGTCGGAAACCGAGAACGTCGAAATTCGGCGCTGGGGAGTACCGCGGCAGTTTGCGTTCACGCCGCGCGACCACACCGACATCGGCGAAAAGCTGGGCGGGCTGGATTTCGAGACGGCGGCGAAACTGTCCGGTTCGCGCTTCGCGTTTTTGCGCGGCGATATGGCTCGCCTGCACCGGGCACTGGCGCAATTCATGCTGGATACGCATACGCAGCAGCACGGTTATACCGAGTGCTACACGCCGTACATCGTCAATGCCGAAACGCTGACTGGGACGGCACAGTTGCCGAAATTCGAAGCGGACATGTTCTCGGTGAAAAAAGGCGGCGCCGAAGGTGAGGGCGAGGCGTTGTATCTCATTTCCACCTCCGAAATTACCCTGACCAATTCGGTGCGCGGCGAGATTCTGCCTGCCGACGCCTTGCCGATCAAACTGACCGCGCATACGCCGTGTTTTCGTTCGGAGGCCGGCAGTTACGGCAAAGACACCCGCGGCATGATTCGCCAGCATCAATTCGATAAAGTCGAACTGGTGCATATCGTTCATCCCGACCAATCGTACGAGGCGCTCGAAGCGTTGACCAGTCACGCCGAAGCGGTGCTGCAAGCACTGGAACTGCCGTACCGCGTCGTCGCGCTGTGCACCGGCGACATCGGTTTCGCGTCGGCGAAAGCCTACGATATCGAAGTGTGGTTGCCGGCGCAGAACGCTTACCGCGAAATCTCGTCGTGCTCCAACTGCGAAGCTTTTCAGGCGCGGCGCTTGCAAGCCCGTTTCCGCAACGCGCAGGGCAAGACGGAGCTGGTGCACACACTGAACGGTTCTGGCGTCGCCGTCGGTCGTGCGCTGGTCGCCGTGCTGGAAAACGGCCAGCAGGAAGACGGCTCGGTACAGATTCCGAAAGTGTTGCAGAAATACATGAACGGGATGACCGTGATGCGTCGAAACGGATGAGGGTATGGCTTTTTGGCAACGGTTCAGAAATAAACGATCTTATTGCCTGAAACTTTTGCATTTTGTTTCTAATGAAGATAACCTGAAAGAGTATGTCTGGGCAATCAACAGTACGCCCGCACGCCCAACAGCAGCAGACTCACAAAAAGGAGTGGTCATGATGCAGCGCAAATTTCCAATGCAGACGATAGCCGGAAGCGGTACGGATTTTGATGTGCCTCTATGTGCCGCGCGCTTTTTTCGCTCTGAAAGGGGTTTCCTCATGAAGCGATTTTTCTTTCCTGCTCTCGGCGGCGCGCTGCTGGCTCTCTGTCTTGCCGCGTCCGCGCTGGCCGAAGTTGTCAGCTATCCCCCAGGCACGCTGCAAGGCCTCAGGTATGGCACGGGCGGTAGCTACACCAATGCCTTGGCGCCCACAAACAGCGCTGGCCCCGTCGGCGTCAACGCCAAAAGCCCCAGCGTGAACGGCGGCAACGCAACCGCGCCAACCAACAGCGTCACGCTCCTTGCTGGCGGTATGCCGAGTTGGGTTCTTGGTGCAGTCAATTTCCTGGATACGGATGCCGTCAGCTACAACCAAGCTGCTATTACCGACGGTTTGGTTATAGCCGACGTTTACGGGGGATGTCACTGGCTTGAAAACGGCAACACCGTGGCTACGAACAACCGCGCCACCATCAGCGGCGGTACGGTGCTCGTGACGGTGTATGGCGGGCGGGCCTGGAGTAACGCCGGCGGCAACGCCAGTGCCAGCGGTAACACCGCCACCATCAACGGCGGCGCGATGACTGCTGTCAGGGGAGGGTATGCTTACAGCGCCAACGGCACGGCCACAGCCAGCAACAATACGGTGGACATCAGTGACGGCAGCATTTTTGACCACAACGCAACCCCTCCCGCCCTTGCCACCGCCAGCGTGGTCGGCGGGCATGCCGTCAGCACTGTCGGCGGTGTTGCCGTTGCCTTGAACAACACAGTGAAGATCAGCGCCGCGCCATCGACGCTGGATCTCGCTCTCGTATCGCTCTACGGCGGTTATGCGAGCGGTGGCGCCACATTGACTTCCACCGGCAACACCTTGCAAATAGCCGCTGCCGCTCTTGGAGTGGAGGTGCGGGCGTTGTACCGTTTTCAAAAGATGGACTTCACGCTGCCCGCAACGCTGGCGCTTGGAACTCCCATGGTCACTGTTTCCTATGCGGTGGATTTCGGCACGGATGCGCAGATCAGCGCCAGCGCCCCCGGCATGACGGTGAATACGGGCGATACCTTCACGCTCATCGACGCGACAGGCGCGGCGATTGGCGGCACGGTAATTCCTGCCCCCGGCAGCACGTTCAACGGCTATAACTACACGGTGGAGATCGTCAACAGCCAACTGATACTGACCGTAGGCACGCAGGGGCAGGGACCCACTCCCGCCGCTACCGCCATACCCACCCTGGGCAACATCGGCTTGGCTTCCCTCGGATTGTTGCTGGCGGGGCTGGCCATTGCCACGCGGCGGCGCGGTAGCGCGTAATGAACCCTCTGGCGTTGTCGCGCCATTGAGAAGGGAGTCATCTCTGCGCAGGAAGGCCGTCCTGCGCAGACGGCGCGGGAACCCAGAAAAAGGTCTGGTTTGCCTCTGCGGGGACGGCGTTGTTCATGCGTCTCCGTGTGAATCCGCGAAGTATGACAATCCTGTGAGCGACGCATGACAGCCTCATCGCTTCCGAGAAAGCAGAACGGTTGTCCTCTCTTGACCTCCCGGCAACTTCCGGCTACTGTATTCGTTTGAGGAAGCATGCTTCCCCAAGCGGTACGGTACGCCGTTCCCCGTGCAGGCCACAAGCCCCAGCGGGTTTCCCCGAGTTGGCGCGCCGGACATCATCATTGCGACGATTACGATCTACCCGATTGCGATTGCGAAGATGACGCTCACCCACGGCGTCACGGTATAGCGGCGGCAACGCCGGCGATGGTTGGTAATGTTTCTCGATCAACAGATGACTGATAAGGCAGAGACTATGCAACTGACGGGTGCAGAAATCATTGTTCGTTCGCTTCAGGAAGAAGGCGTGGAATACGTCTTCGGCTATCCGGGCGGCACGGTGCTGAACATTTACGACGCGCTGTGCGCGCAAGACAAGATTCGCCATGTTCTGGTGCGTCACGAGCAAGGGGCAGCGCACGCGGCGGACGGCTATTCGCGCTCGTCCAAGAAAGTCGGTGTATGTCTGGTGACCTCCGGGCCGGGGTTGACCAATGCGGTCACCGGCATCGCGACGGCGTACATGGATTCGATCCCGATGATCATCATTTCCGGGCAGGTATCGACATCGTACATCGGACAGGATGCGTTTCAGGAGTGCGACACGGTCGGCATCACGCGACCGTGCGTCAAACACAATTTTCTGGTCAAGGACGCCAACGATCTGGCGCTGACGATCAAGAAAGCGTTTTATCTGGCGACCAGCGGTCGGCCGGGGCCGGTGCTGATTGATGTGCCCAAGGATGTGACGCAGACGATGGCTGAATTTTCTTATCCGAAGACGCTGACGATGCGTTCGTACAATCCGGTCGTCAAAGCGCACCTCGGTCAGATCAAAAAGGCAATGCAATTGCTGCATGCGGCCGAACGGCCGCTGGTGTACATCGGCGGCGGCGTGATTCTCGCCAATGCCGCCGAGGAATTGACGCAATTGGTGCATCGCCTGGGGTTCCCGTGCACACAGACGATGATGGGGCTGGGCGGCTTCCCCGGCAGCGATCCGCTGTCAACCGGCATGCTCGGGATGCACGGCACCTACGAAGCGAACATGGCGATGCAGCATTGCGATGTGTTGCTGGCGATCGGCGCCCGTTTCGACGACCGCGTGATCGGCAACGTTGAACATTTCGTCGGACCGCCCGACCGCAAGATCATTCATGTCGATATCGATCCGTCGTCGATTTCCAAACGTGTCCACGTTGACATTCCCATCGTCGGCGATGTCGGCGATGTGATGCGCGAAATGCTGAAACTGCTTGATGTGTCGCCGAAACCGGCGAACAAGAAGGCGCTTGAGACTTGGTGGGCGCAGATTGAAGCTTGGCGCGGCAGACAGTGTCTGAAATACAGCACCAGCGGCAAGCGGGTCAAACCGCAGTCCGTGATCGAAACCTTGTACCGGCTGACCAAAGGACAAGCGATGATCACCACTGACGTCGGCCAGCACCAAATGTGGACGGCGCAGTATTACAAATTCGATCAGCCGCGGAACTGGATCAGCTCCGGCGGTTTGGGGACGATGGG
>JAIRJZ010000060.1 GCA_031260355.1 Burkholderiales bacterium | reverse complement strand
TCAAAAGGACAAAAACCGCCCTCGGAAACCGTCATTCCCGCGAAAGCGGGAATCCATGAATGCCACTTGCGGCAATAACAGCTGGATTCCCGCTTTCGCGGGAATGACGATGTGTTGTTGTCGTTTTGAAGTAGAAATGGAATTATTCGGCAATCCAGTCCTTTGCCCATCTGATATGCGCCCACCGCAAAAGTATGAAAGCCACGAGCGAAACCAAAAAAATTCGCGGAAAGAGATTAAAGAAGACAAGAACCGTAATTGCCGGTCTGGACAAGGTGTTCAAAAAGCTTTCAACGCTTAAAGAAGCGGAGACTCCCAAGAGAGTCAAAAAAAGCAGGGAAAGCACGATTACCCCTTCACGCCTCCAGATGCGTCCTTTCCATGTCAAAAGTAATCCGAAAAAAAGCAAGCTTAATTGGATAGCGGCTATAGCAAAGATAAGAGGTGGAATATCTTTTTTGAAAGGGTTGAATGAGAAATAATAATAAATGCCTTGATAAAGATCGAAGGCGGTAAGAGACCCGCAAGCGAAAATGAAAATCGTCAAGAGCTTATAGTACCGACGGCTGCTAAGCTTTTCCGTCAAGGATATTTTTTTATCGAGGAGAAACAACAACAGAAACGCGGTTGAGTACAGCAAAGCGCCCAGTAACCCTCGGGCCAACCCCTTAAAATTAGCCGCTTGAAATTCAAGTGTATAAGTCAAAAGGAGCAGGGCTGTAAAAAGACTGAACTGTTCAAGAAAAAACAGCACATCTTTAGCGTATTGTTTTTTGAACAGCGCAAAAAATTTCATCGCTTCTTTCCATCAATCTTTTGGCCGGAACACGAAACGCAGTTCACGCCGGAAGAGATCGGTGCGCTCCGGCTTGGGTAACGGCGACGATTTCATGATCGCGCGATAGACGGCGTCGTCGTAGGCGGCGTTGCCGCTGCTCTTTTGCAACTTGGCGTCGATGACATCGCCGGTCGGCAGTTGGACGATCTGAAAGATCGCCTCCGGATTACCGGCGATGTTGGGCGGCAGCACGAGGTTGCCCTTGACTTTGATCCGGATGCTTTGTGTCCAACGGTCGAGCGCCGCCTGCCATTCATCGCGCTTTGCCTGCTCCAGCATCTTTTGCAACTCGGCTTCACGCTGCGCTGCTTCCTCGCGCGCTTTTTCTTCGGCTTCCAGCCGTTCCCTTTCCGCTTTTTCGCGCGCGACTTTTTCTTTTTCGATGCGTTCCTTTTCCAGTTTTTCCTGACGCGCTTTTTCTTCCGCTTCCCGCTTCTTGCGGGCGGCTTCTTCCGCCTCCTGTTTGCGGCGTTCTTCTTCCCTTTTTTTTCGGAGCGCGATTTCGGGATCGGGCTGTTCCGGCGGTTTGATTTCCGGCGGTGGCGGCGTCGGCTTTTTAGGCGGTGGTTCCGGCGGCGGTCTGGGGGTTGGTATCGGCGGCGTGTACAACTCGGCGGTGATCGGCACCGGCGGCGGGTTGCGCCATGAGACGGAGAAAACCAGAAGCCCGAGAAAAATCAGATTGGCGACGATGGCGAACACCAGCGCGCGCCAGAAATCGGCGCGATGTCTGGGGACGCCGGAAGGTGGCGATTCGTGCGACGGCATGATCATGGCGGTTTATTTCGCGCCGGGAACGACGAGCAGGCCGACTTTTTTGACTTGGTGACGTTGCAGCGCGTCGAGCACGGCGACGACGGTTTCATAGCGGACGGTTTTATCGGCGGCGATGACGACAGCCTGATCCGGGCTTTCTTGTTGTTGCGCGAGTAAGCGGGCGACCAGTCCTTCGGTATCGAAACGCTGCGGCGGTTCGTTCGGCTTGGCGCGGTTGCGCAGCAGCAGTTGGCCGTCTCTCTGGACGGTGATTTCAAACGGTTGTTTCGGTGTGATGGTGGCGCTACCGACGTTGGGCAATTCGATTTCGCCGGGCGCGACCAGCGGCGCGGTGACCATGAAAATGATGAGCAACACCAGCATCACGTCGATGTAGGGCACGACGTTCATCTGGTTGATGGATTTACGGACGCGGGGCATGAAAATCTCCGTTCGGAAGCGCTTAAACGCTTTGCCGTTGCAGGATGTTGGCGAATTCTTCGATGAAGGTTTCGTAGCGGGTGGAGATCCGGTCAACGTCATGAGTGAAACGGTTGTAAGCGATAACTGCCGGAATCGCCGCAAAAAGACCGAGGGCGGTGGCGATCAACGCTTCGGCGATGCCCGGCGCGACCTGTGCCAGCGTGGCCTGGCTGACGCTTGCCAATCCGCGGAACGAATTCATGATGCCCCAGACGGTGCCGAAAAGACCGATGTACGGCGACACCGAACCGATGGTCGCCAATCCCGGCAGACCGGCATCGAGGGCATCGAGTTCGCGTTGAAAAGCGACGCGCATGGCGCGGCGGGTGGCGTCAACGGAAACGGCGCTGGAGCTGCCTTGCTTGCGATGTTTGGTGTATTCGCGGAAACCGGAAACGAAGATGTGTTTCATGCCGTCGCCGACGCGGGCGGCGCCGAGGCTTTGGTAAATCGCGTTCAGGTCGCCGCCGCGCCAGAATTCGTCTTCGAATTGCACGCTTTCCCGCTGGGCGCGACGCAGTTGCAGGATTTTCATGCCGATCCGCAGCCAGCTCCAGAACGACATCGCCAGCAGAATGACCAGCACGACTTTGACGACGAGCGACGACTGGGCAATCAGCGTCAAGACAGAAAGGTCGGCATGAACGTCCAAAACATTATCCTTTCGAAGAATCGGAAGAAATGGGAGGAAGATGCGCGCGCAACGCGACCGGTATCCGGACGGGACGCCAGCGGTCGGCGTTCAGACAGGCCAGTGTGACCCGGGCATCGGTCAGAAGTTCGGCGGCGGCGCTGTGGATGCGTTGCGCCAGTGTGAAAAAGACGGCGCCGATTTTGACGGGTTCGACGGTGACCGACAAGTGATCGCCGAGGCGGGCGCCCTTCAGGTAATCCATCTCGACGCGGGTGACGACGAACACGAGGCGTTCGTGTTTTTCGAGTTCGGCAAGCTCAACACCGAAATGCGACAGCCACTCGGTGCGGGCGCGCTCCATGAAGCGCAGGTAATTGGCGTAATAAACGACACCGGCGGCATCGGTGTCTTCGTAATACACCCGTACCGGCCACGCGAACACATTGTTTTCCGGCATCGCCTCAAGCTCCTTCGAGCAGGTCGCCGCCTTCGCGTTTCGGCGGTGTCAGGTTGAAATGGCGGTACGACTGCAAGGTGGCGATGCGGCCGCGCGAAGTGCGTTGCAGGAAGCCCTGCTGGATCAGGTAAGGTTCGAGCACGTCTTCGATGGTATCGCGCTCTTCGCCGATTGCGGCGGCAAGATTGTCAACGCCGACCGGGCCGCCGTTGAATTTGTCGAGAATGGCGCTGAGCAGCTTGCGGTCCATGATGTCGAGGCCTTGATGATCGACATCGAGCATCGACAGCGCGGCATCGGCGGTGGCATGGTTCACCGTACCGTCGGCGCGAACGTCGGCGTAATCGCGCACGCGGCGCAGCAACCGGTTGGCGATGCGCGGCGTACCGCGCGCCCGACGGGCAATTTCGCGGGCGCCGTCGTGGTCGATCGGGATGTTGAGCAGCGCTGCCGAACGATGAACGATGCGTCCCAATTCTTCGACGCTGTAAAATTCCAGCCGCGCGACGATGCCGAAACGGTCGCGCAGCGGATTGGTGAGCATGCCGGCGCGCGTCGTGGCACCGACCAGTGTGAACGGCGGCAAGTCGATCTTGACGCTGCGCGCTGCCGGGCCTTCGCCGATCATGATGTCGATCTGGAAATCCTCGAGCGCCGGATAAAGAATTTCTTCAACGACCGGCGACAGCCGGTGGATTTCGTCGATGAACAACACGTCGCGCGGTTCGAGGTTGGTCAGCAACGCCGCCAGATCGCCCGGCCGTTCCAGCACCGGCCCCGACGTTTGCCGCAGGTTGACGCCGAGTTCGTGGGCGATGATGTGCGACAGCGTCGTCTTGCCCAGACCGGGCGGGCCGAACAGCAGCACATGATCGAGCGCTTCGTTGCGTTTGCGGGTTGCTTCGATGAAGATCGACAACTGACCGCGGATTTTTTCCTGACCGACGTACTCGTTGAGCGCGCGCGGTCGCAGCGTCCGCTCGAACACTTCTTCCTGCGGACTGGCGACAGTGCTCTTGATCACGCGATGCAGGGCGTTGTTTTCGATCATCGGGCGTGCCTCATGTTTTCGACAAATGCTTCAACGCCTTGCGGATGCCGTCGGCGACGTCGATGTCGGCGGGCAGTTCGCGGGTGGCGGCATGCGCTTCTTTTTCGCTGTAGCCCAACGCCAGCAAGGCATTGACGACATCGAGGGTGCCGGTGGGGGCGCTGACGGTGGTGCTGCTGCCGGTGGCTTGGGCGAGTTTGCCTTTCAGTTCGAGCAGAATCCGCTCGGCGGTTTTTTTGCCGATGCCGGGAACGCGCGTCAACCAGCCGACTTCTTGGGTGGCAATCGCCTGCGCCAGTTCGTCGGTGGACAAGCCCGACAACACCGCCAGCGCTGTTCGCGCGCCAATGCCGGTAACTTTGGTTAACGCGCGGAAAGCGTGGCGCTCGCGTTCGCCGGCAAAGCCGTACAGCGTGTGGGCATCCTCGCGGACGATCAGATGGGTGAGCAGCGTGACGGCGTCGCCTTGTTCGGGCAGGGTATAAAACGTGCTCATCGGCACCATGATTTCATAGCCGACGCCCTGAACATCCACCAAAATTTGTGGAGGATTTTTTTCGAGCAGAATTCCGGAAAGACGACCGATCATGGGCTGATCAACAAGAATCAGGGCAACAATGATTATTATCGCACGACGAGACGGGCTGTGCCGGACGGAAAACGGGCAAACTGCGGACAGACGGGTGGCGAATAAGGGTAACGAAAAGTAGGCGCACAGACGTTAGAGCGGTTTTGAGTTAATGGTGTACATCCGTTTTCGCGCACACGCGCTTTACACCTCTCTCCCGCAAGGGGAGAGGGAAAGCGTGCGGGCATTTGAATAGAAAACGCGCTAACTGAAAAAATCCCAGAGGCGCAGCAGCACCGCCAGCGTGAACAGCGTATAAGCAGCGGCCAGCAAATCGTCGAGCATGACGCCGATACCGTTCTTCATGGTGGCATCGAAATAGCGGATCGGCGGCGGCTTCAGAATATCGAACAGCCGGAACAGCACGAATGCCAGCGCGAGGTGTTGCCAGGAACCGTCAACGAAAAAAAGCACCAGCACGAAGGCGGCGATTTCGTCGATGACGATTCCGCTGTGGTCGGGTTCGCCCAAACGCCGTCCGGTGATGTGCGCCGCCCAGGCGCCGCCGACGATCAGCAACAGGGTGACGGCGAGATAAAGGACATCGCTGTGCTGGGCGTGCAGAAAAAGCGCGATCGGAATGGCCGGCAGCGTCCCCCAGGTGCCAGGCATTCTCGGCAACAAACCGCTGCCGAAGCCGAGCGCGATGAAATGCGCCGGATGCTGAAAGAGAAAAGAGAGCGGAATGGGCGTGCGCTTGTTCATGACCGTGAACCGTTCGGGAAATGGTTGTAAGCGGCGGGCAACGCCGGCAACGGAAGGTGTTGCTCGTCGAAGACCGTGAGGCCGGGCGTTGCCGTGATGACGCCGATGCGCGTCAGCGGCAAGTCCAGCTTGTCCGACAGCATCAGCAGCATCACACGGGCAGCGGGCGGCGCGGTGAAGCAGAGTTCGTAATCGTCGCCGCCGGCCAGCAGGCAGCGCAGCGCCAACGGGCGTTCCGCGCCGTTCAATAACGCTTTTAGCGCCGAGGGGCAGGGCAGACGCGATAGCTCGATGTCGGCGCCGACGCCGGAGGCGTTCAGAATATGTCCCAGATCGCCGATCAGGCCGTCGGAGACATCGAGCGCGGCATGGGCGAGGCGGCGCAGTTTCAGGCCGAGGGCAACGCGCGGTTCCGGCATTTCGAGGCGGACACGCAGGGCGGTCAGTGCCGCCGGAGCGAGGGTGATTTGGCCTTGCATCGCGGCCAGCGCCAGCGCCGCGTCGCCGAGCGTGCCGGACACCCATACGTCGTCGTCCGGCCGTGCGCCGGCGCGGGTCAGCGCTTCGCCGGCGGGCGCTTCGCCGGCAATCGCCACCGTGAAACTGCGCGGCCCGCGCACCGTGTCGCCGCCGATCAGCGAGACGTCATGGCGATCGGCCAGCGCAAAAAGACCTTCGCTGAAAGCGGTGAGCCAGCCGGGATCGCTGTCGGGCAGGGTGCCGGAGAGCAGCGCCCAGCGCGGCACGGCGCCCATCGCCGCCATGTCGGAAAGGTTGACGGCGAGAATTTTGTGACCGAGCGTGGCCGGCGGCGCATCGGCAAAGAAATGGCGGCCTTCGACCATGGTGTCGATCGCCAGCAGCAGTTCGTGGCCGGGCGTCGGCGTGACAGCGGCCGCGTCGTCGCCGACGCCAAGACGTACCGTGCCGTCGGCGGGCGGGCGGCTGAAAAAGCGGCGGATCAATTCAAATTCGTTCAACATGCGTCCTAAACGTCGGGTAGAGCCAAGTACACGCACCTCTGCGTAAATGCACCTCCACTCTCCCACTTGTGGGAGAGTGACCGGGAGAGAGGGCGCAGCGAAAAATCGCTTACGCCCGCGAAGGTTTTTACCCTCTCCCCCACCCCTCTCCCGCAAGCGGGCGAGGGGAAGACGTGTGCATTTGAACAGAAACTGCTCAAAGTATGGCCGGAACTCCGGCGTTATCCTATCAAAAATGACGGGATGACGGCATTCGGTTTCCTCTTGGGCGCTCTCTCCGCGACGTATAATTTCATCTTTCGCGGCGCTGCCGTGACCATTTCGGGGAATGCATGATGAGTGGAATTTTGCAGATTCGTGGCCGCAACGCTTGGTCGATGTCCCGGTTGCGCCGGATGCTGGCGAAAACACGGGCGCAGGGAGTGCCGGTAACGCAATTGTCGGCACGTTACTGGCATTTCGCCGAAGTGATGGCGGCGTTGAATGACGAAGAAATGACGCGGTTGCGGCAATTGCTGGAATACGGGCCGCAGGATGAGGGAAAAGCGGCGGAAGCCGATGGTATCGAAGGGCGGAGCGATGCGTGCCGCTGTCTGGTGGTGCCGCGGCTGGGAACGGTGTCGCCGTGGTCGTCGAAGGCGACCGACATTGCGCACCGTTGCGGCTTGGAGAAGGTGGCGCGGCTGGAGCGCGGCGTCGTCTATCACTGTGTGGCGGAGACGCCGCTCGATAGCGCGCAGCGCGCGGCGTTGTACGGTGTGTTGCACGACAGGATGGTGGAGACGGTGCTCGCCGATCTTGACGAAGCGGCGCGGTTGTTTGAGCGCCACGCGCCGAAGCCGCTGACGTCGGTTCCCTTGCTGGGGCGCGGGCGGGCGGCGTTGGAGGAGGTCAACGCGGCGCTGGGGCTGGCGCTGGCCGAAGACGAGATCGATTATCTGGCGGAACGCTTCCGGGTGCTGGGGCGCGATCCGACCGATGTCGAACTGACGATGTTCGCGCAAGCCAATTCCGAGCACTGCCGGCACAAGATTTTCAACGCGCAGTGGACTATCGACGGTGTACCGCAATCGCCGTCGCTGTTCGCGATGATTCGTGAGACGCACAGGGCGCATCCGCAGGGAACGGTGGTGGCGTATTCGGACAACTCCGCGATCATGGAAGGCGCGCCGGCAGCGCGTTTCTATCCCGATACGACACAACGCTATCGGGCGCACGAAACGCTGACGCACACGCTGATGAAAGTGGAAACGCACAACCACCCGACGGCAATCGCGCCGTATCCGGGCGCGGCGACCGGTTCCGGCGGCGAAATCCGCGATGAGAGCGCCACCGGCATCGGCGGCAAGTCGAAGGCGGGGTTGGCCGGCTTCAGCGTGTCGCATCTGCGCCTTCCCGAATTGCCACAGCCGTGGGAAACGCCGCTCGAAAAACCGGAGCGCATCGTTTCGCCGCTGACCATCATGATTGATGGGCCGCTCGGCGCGGCGGCGTTCAACAACGAATTTGGCCGCCCCAGTATCGTCGGTTATTTCCGAACCTTTGAAGGTCGTTGGGGCGGCAAACATTACGGTTACCACAAGCCGATCATGATTGCCGGCGGTCTCGGAGCGATCAGCGCGGCGCACACCAAAAAGAAGCCGCTGCCGCTGGGAACGCTGCTGATTCAACTGGGCGGTCCGGCGTTTCTGATCGGATTGGGCGGTGGTGCCGCTTCGTCGATGGCGAGCGGCGAAAACCGTTCCGAACTCGATTTCGATTCGGTGCAGCGCGACAACGCCGAGATTCAGCGTCGTGCGCAGGAAGTGATCGACCGTTGCTGGCAACTGGGCGACGCCAATCCGATTTTGTCGATTCATGATGTTGGCGCCGGTGGTGTGTCGAACGCTTTTCCCGAACTGATTCACGATGCTGGCGCCGGCGGCGTGATCGAATTGCGGGCGTTGCCGAACGAAGAGCCGGGGATGAGTCCGCGCGAACTGTGGAGCAACGAAGCGCAGGAACGCTATGCGCTGGCGATCGCGCCGGAAGCATTGCCGCGCTTCGAAGCATTGTGCCACCGCGAGCGTTGCCCGTTCGCAGTGGTGGGGACGACGACCGGCGACGGACGTTTGAAAGTGACGGACGCGCATTTCGGCAATACGCCGGTGGATGTGCCGCTCGACCTGATCCTCGGCAAGCCGCCGCGCATGCAGCGCGATGTGACGCGGGAAAAGCAAACGCATGAAACATCGGCGCTGGAAGGGATTGCATTGAAAGAGGCGCTGGAGCGGGTGCTGCAATTCCCGGCGGTCGCCGACAAATCGTTCCTGATCACCATCGGCGACCGCTCGGTCGGCGGGTTGATCGCGCGCGATCCGCTGGTCGGGCCTTGGCAGGTGCCGGTGGCCGATTGTGGCGTGACGCTTGCCGATTTTCGCCATGTGCACGGCGAAGCGATGGCGATGGGCGAGAAAACGCCGCTGGCGGTGATCAATGCGCCGGCGTCGGGACGAATGGCGGTGGCGGAGGCGCTGACCAATCTGGCGGCGGCCGATGTTGCCGATTGGCGCCGTGTCAAACTGTCGGCGAACTGGATGGCGGCGGCCGGGCAACCGGGCGAAGACGCGGCGTTGTACGACACGGTGCAGGCGGTGTCCGAGCTATGTGTGAAACTCGGCGTGTCGATTCCGGTCGGCAAAGATTCGATGTCGATGCGTACTGCCTGGACGGAAAGCGACGGCACTGCGCGCAATATCATCGCGCCGGTATCGTTGATCGTTACCGCTTTTGCGCAAGTCGAAGATGCGCGCTGGACGTTGACGCCGCAACTGCAACTTGGGGATGACAAAACCGGCGGCGAAACGCAACTGCTGTGGCTCGATCCGGCGCGCGGTCGGCGGCGGCTCGGCGGTTCGGCGTTGGCGCAGGTGTACGGCAAGATAGGTCATGAAACGCCTGATGTTGATGACGCCGAAACCTTGTCGGCATTCCTGCAACTCATTCGCACGCTGAACCGACAAGGCAAGCTGCTCGCTTATCACGACATCGGCGACGGCGGCGTACTGGTGGCGCTGCTTGAAATGGCGTTCGCGGCGCATGCCGGGCTGGCGTTGCATTTCTCCGGCGATGTGCCGTTGCTCGACACCTGTTTTGCCGAGGAACTGGGTGCGGTGGTGCAGGTGAAAGCGGCGGAAGTGGCGGCGGTTACCCAGGCGGCAGAAAAGGCCGGAATCGCGGTGACCGCCGTTGGCGTACTGCGTGCCGACGGCGGAGCGAATATCGTCGTGCATCACGGCAAAAACAAGGTACTCGATGAACCGCGCGTGGCGTTGCAGGCGTTGTGGTCATCAACCTCGTTGACGATTCAGGCGTTGCGCGACCATCCGATGTGCGCCGACCAAACGCGCCAAGCGTTGCTCGATGGTGACGATCCTGGAATGCAGATGCGGGTGACGTTCGATAAAAATGAGGACATCACCGCGCCGTTCATCGGGCGCGGTGTTCGTCCGAAAATCGCGATTCTGCGCGGGCAAGGGGTCAACGGGCAGGTGGAAATGGCGGCGGCGTTCGACGCGGCGGGTTTCGAGGCGTTCGATGTGCACATCAGCGATGTTCTCGAAGGGCGCGCCACGCTGCGCGATTTCAAAATGATCGCGGCGTGCGGCGGTTTTTCCTACGGCGATGTGTTGGGCGGCGGCGGCGGTTGGGCCAAGACGATTCTGTTCAACGGGCGCAGCTTCGATGAATTCTCGGCGTTCTTCGCGCGCGACGATGTGCTGGCGCTCGGCGTGTGCAACGGTTGCCAGATGATGAGCCAGTTGCGCGGGATGATTCCGGGTGCTTCGCATTGGCCGGCGTTCGTTCGCAATCTGAGCGAACAATTCGAAGCGCGGTTGTCACTGGTCGAAATCGCTGAAACGCCTTCGGTCTTGTTCCGCGGGATGGCCGGCAGCCGTTTGCCGGTTGTGGTGGCGCACGGCGAAGGTTATACCGAGTACGCGGATGCGGCACAGCACGCGCGCGCGCAGACGCTGGCGGCGATGCGCTTTGTCGATCACCGCGGTCAGCCGACCGAGCGGTATCCGTTCAACCCGAACGGTTCGCCGGACGGCGCTACCGCATTCACATCGGAAAACGGCCGCTTCACCATCATGATGCCGCATCCGGAACGCGTCTTCCGCGCCGTGCAGATGTCCTGGCGACCGCGTGAGTGGGCGCACGAAGGCGACGGTATGTCGCCGTGGCTGCGGATGTTCCGTAACGCGCGGGTGTGGATGGGGTAGGTCGGCGAGGGTGACGCCTTCGCTTTCCAACCGTAACGTTTTCGTTATTTGTTATGCCGCGCCGGACTCGCCCGGCGAGAGGCTTTCTTGTGCGGGCAGCGTAGGTTGGACAAGCCGCGAAGCGGTGCAGTCCAACTATCGTATAGCGGTTGTTGGACTGCGGTCTCCGACCTTGTCCAACCTACGACTATCTTAAAATGTATCAGGAGTCCGATATCAAGAAATCGTCATTCCGGCGAAGGCCGGAATCCAGAGAGAGGAAGTCTGGATTCCCGCTTACGCGGGAATGACGGAATAGCCCAACGAACGCTTATGGCGTTGCAGTAATTTTGAGGCAGGTTCTAACCACACGCAAAAAGACGTTGCGTTCTATGCGCGCTATGCGATTAATTCTTGGTTTTTGAAATTCCAACCCCCGACCGCCTCACACATTCGAAAAGCACAACGGCGGCGGCGCTGGCAACGTTGAGCGATTCCATACGCCCCGGCATCGGGATGGTGACGGCGATATCGACGAGTTGCGCCAAGGCCTCGCTCAGTCCGACACCTTCGTTGCCGAGCGCCAGCGCCAGCGGTCGGGGCAGCGGTGTCGTGAACACGTTTTGACCACGAGCGGCAAGGGTGCCGATGAGTGTGCCGCCGTTGGCGCGGAAGGCGCGCGTCCATTCGCAGGCATCGACGTCTTCGATGATTTCCAGCAAAAAATGTGCGCCTTGTGCTGCGCGCAGCACTTTCGGCGACCAGGCGGCGGCACAGTGTTTCGACAAAACGGCATGGCTCACACCGGCGGCAGCGGCGGTGCGCAGTACCGTGCCGACGTTGCCGGGGTCTTGAATGTCTTCGAGCAGCACGCAGAAAGCGGCAGACGCAGAATCGGCCGCTGCGACGGGTTGGTCGATCACGGCCAGCATACCGATTGCCGGCGGCAGCGAAGCGATACTCTTGAACAGGGCATCCGGGATGCACAACAGATCGTGTTCGTCGAGTTGCGACGCCAGCGTTTTGATGAACGGCATTGCGGCAACCGCTTCGGTGACGATCAAGGTGTGCGGCGAGCCGTGGCGTGCGACGTACATCTCGATCAGGTGTTCGCCTTCGAGCACGCAACGCCGGTTTTTGCGCCGTTCGTGTGCCGAGGCGATCAAACACGCGGCCTCCTTGAGGCGGGGATTGTGCGGCGAGGTGACGGTCAGCATGGCGGGTACTTTCTTTTAAAAGGGGCGCATATGGTGGATTCGGATGGATGGCCTTTGCCTATCCTGCGGGGTTTGCTCCGTGGAAAGAGGGGCAAGGTACAGCGCATTTGTTAAAGGCGCTCCTGCGCCGGACTCGCCCGGTAGGTGAGGGACTTTCTTGTGTGGACAAGAAAGCCACCAAAGAAACCGTCCCAGCATTTTTGTTTTGCTGTATCGCCCGCTTCGTAGGGGAAGCAATCTGCTTCCCGATACACGGGCGGCAGATTGCCGCCCCTACTCGCGATCCTGAAAAAATCAGAAGATCGCTCGAACGTCGCTCGTCCTGTTTCGGCACTGTCCTGCGATGCTCGGTGGCTACAAGGGGAAACAAAACCCGTGCCCATGCAAAGCTCTCGGTAAAACAGCAAAACGTGTTTTCTACCTGACACGCTAAATCCGAAAACCGTCAATGTGTGGTGGCGTCCGATGGAGAGGAAGTCGCTGCCGTTGGCGACGCCTGAAACTGGAAGAAAATTTCGTCCTTTTTCACCATGCCCAGTTCGGCGCGCGCCCGTTCCTCGACAGCCTCCAATCCCGACTTGAGATCCATCACCTCAGCGGCGAGCGCATCGTTGCGCGCTTTCAACAGCACGTTGGCGGTTCGCTGTTTGTCGAGTTCCTGTTGCAGTGCGTGCACTTGCAGCCAGCCGCCCTTACCCAGCCAAATCGGGTATTGCAGGGCGGCAATCAGCAGCAGAAAAACAAAGGAGAGGACTTTCATCGCCGAAAAAACGTGCGCGGCTTGGATCTCCGAGGATCAGGCTCGCCGGACATTGAAGAAGGCGTCGCGCCCGGCGTAACGCGCGGCGTCGCCGAGGTCTTCTTCAATACGCAGCAACTGGTTGTACTTGGCGATACGGTCGGAACGCGACAGCGAACCGGTTTTGATCTGTCCGGCGTTCGCGCCGACGGCGATATCGGCGATCATGCTGTCTTCGGTTTCGCCCGAGCGATGCGAAACGACGGCGGTGTAACGCGCCCGGTGCGCCATCGAGATGGCGGCGAAGGTTTCGGTCAGCGTACCGATTTGATTGATCTTGATCAGAATCGAATTGGCGACGCCTTGCCGGATGCCTTCTTTCAGAATGCGCGTGTTGGTGACGAAAAGATCATCGCCGACCAGTTGCACTTTGTTGCCGAGCCGTTGGGTCAGCAACTTCCAGCCCTCCCAATCGTGCTCGGACATGGCATCTTCAATGCTGAGAATCGGGTATTTGTCGCACCAGCCGGCGAGCAGATCGACCATTTGCGCGGCATTGTAGCGGCGGCCTTCACCGGCCAGATGGTAGGTGCCGTCTTCGAAATATTCGCTGGCGGCGCAATCGAGCGCGATGCCGATGTCGGTGCCCGGCGTGTAACCGGCGAGCTCGATGGCTTCGAGCAGCAGCGTCAGCGCGGTCTCGTTCGACGGCAGATTGGGGGCAAAGCCGCCTTCGTCGCCGACGGTGGTCGGCATACCGCGGCTGTCGATCAGTTTCTTCAGCGCATGGAACACTTCGGCACCGTAGCGCAAGGCTTCGCGGAAATTACCGGCGCCGAGCGGCACGATCATGAATTCCTGCAAGTCGATTTTGTTGTTGGCGTGGGCGCCGCCGTTGATCACGTTCATCATCGGCACCGGCAGCGTCGTCTCACCGATACCGCCGAGATAGCGGTACAGCGGCAGCCCGGTTTCTTCCGCCGCCGCTTTGGCGATGGCGCAGGACACGGCAAGGATGGCGTTGGCGCCGAGCCGCGATTTGTTTTCGGTGCCGTCGAGTTCGATCAGCATGCGGTCGATGAATGCCTGTTCGCTGGCGTCAAGTCCGATGATCGCTTCGCAGATTTCGGTATTGATGTGGCTGACAGCATTCAGCACGCCTTTGCCGCCGTAGCGGTTGGCGTCGCCATCACGCAATTCGACGGCTTCCTTGGTGCCGGTCGAAGCGCCGGACGGCACGGCGGCACGGCCGGAAACGCCGGATTCGAGAACGACGTCGGCTTCAACGGTGGGATTGCCGCGCGAGTCGAGAATTTCGCGGGCGATGACATCAACAATAGCGCTCATGATAGGGTTCCTGTCTGAATTTTGTGGGGCAATGCAACGTTCAATAAAAGGATGATGGTGCCAGCAGGGCGCTTTCGGCGAAAGGCGTCAGTTTGACGACCTCGTCCAGCGCCTTCAGCGTTTCGAGCAACGCCGCCATTTTCGGCAGCGGCCAAGCATTGGGGCCGTCGGACAACGCTTTTTCCGGCACCGGGTGCGTTTCCATGAACAGACCCGCAACACCGGCAGCGACGGCGGCGCGCGCCAGCACCGGCACGAACTCGCGCTGCCCACCGCTCGACGTTCCTTGACCGCCGGGCAGTTGCACCGAGTGCGTCGCGTCGAAAACGACCGGACAGCCGGTCGCCCGCATGACCGCCAAGCTGCGCATGTCGGACACCAGATTGTGGTAGCCGAACGAGGTGCCGCGTTCGCACACGAGAATATTGTCGGTACCGCTGGTGGCGCGCGCCTTGGCGACGACTTGTTTCATGTCGTCCGGCGCGAGGAACTGGCCTTTCTTGATGTTGACCGGCAGACCGGCGCTGGCGACAGCCTGGATGAAATCGGTTTGCCGACATAAGAAGGCCGGCGTTTGCAACACATCGACGATTTGCGCAACGGTCGAAATCTCTTCAATCGCATGAACGTCAGTCAGCACCGGCACGCCGAGTTGGCGTTTGACTTCGGAGAGAACATGCAGTCCTTCGTCGAGGCCGGGGCCGCGGAAGCTGGCGTGCGAGCTGCGGTTCGCCTTGTCGTACGACGATTTGAAGATGAAAGGGACGCCAAGCTTGCCGGTCATCTCTTTCAGTTGACCGGCGACATCGATTTGCAGCGTCAACGATTCGATCACGCATGGACCGGCGATCAGGAAAAAGGGACGGTCGAGTCCGGCGTCGAAACCGCAAAGCCTCATGCGACGTCTCCTGCCGAAGTTTTTTGACGGAGATTCTTGTAAGCCAGCGCGGCGCGGGCGAAGGCCAGGAACAGGGGATGGGCGCGTTGCGGATTCGAAGTGAATTCGGGATGGAACTGACAGGCAAAGAACCACGGATGGTTCGACAACTCGATCGCTTCGCACAAGCCGCCGCCGACCCGGTCGCTGGCGGCGCGGGCGCTGACGACGAGACCCGCCTGCTCGATGCGCGGCAGGTAATGGTTGTTGACCTCGTAACGGTGACGGTGGCGCTCGACGATGGCCTCGCCGTACAGAGCGCGCGCCATCGTCTCGGGCTGGGTGCGGCAGGTTTGTGCGCCGAGCCGCATGGTGCCGCCGAAATCGGATTCGGTCGAACGGTGTTCGATTTTGCCGTCGCGGTTTTGCCATTCGGTAATCAGCGCCACGACCGGATGGGGCGTGTCGGCGTCGAATTCGGTGCTGTTGGCGTCGGCAAAACCGGCCTGATGGCGGGCGAATTCGATCAGCGCCAGTTGCATGCCGAGGCAAATGCCGAGGTAGGGGACGTTATTCTCGCGGGCGTAGCGGATAGCGGCGATTTTGCCCTCGACACCACGCTTGCCGAAGCCGCCGGGCACCAGCACCGCATCGGCTTTTTTGAGCGGCGACACGTCTTTGCTGGCCTCGAATTCCTCGGAATCGAAATACTCGATGTTGATCTTGGTGCGCGTGTGGATGCCGGCGTGGAACAAGGCTTCGGTCAACGACTTGTACGATTCGGTCAGATCGACATATTTGCCGACCATCGCGATGGTGATTTCGTGCTGCGGATGTTCGAGCGCATCGATCAGGTTGCGCCATATCGACAAATCGGCCGGTGGCGACGTCAGCGCCAGTTTTTTGCAAACGATTTCGTCGAGTTTTTCGTGGTGCAGATTGAGCGGAATCTTGTAAATTGAATCGGCGTCGAGCATCGGGATCACCGCTTCCGGCGCGACGTTGGTAAAGAGCGCGATCTTGCGGCGGTCGCCCTCCGGCAGCGGCCGGTCGGCGCGGCACAGCACGACGTCCGGTTGAATCCCGATGCTGCGCAACTCCTTGACCGAATGCTGCGTCGGCTTGGTTTTCATTTCACCGGCAGTGGCGATGAACGGCACTAGCGTCAAATGGATGTAGCAACAATTGTCGTGGCCGAGCGTGATGCCCATTTGTCGCACCGCTTCGAGGAACGGCAGCGATTCGATGTCGCCGACCGTGCCGCCGACTTCGACGATGGCCACTTCGGCGTCGCCGGCGCCGCGCATGATCCATTCCTTGATCTCGTCGGTGATGTGCGGAATCACCTGCACCGTGCCGCCCAGATAAGCGCCGCGCCGCTCTTTGCGCAGCACGCTCTCGTAGATCTGACCGGAGGTGAAATTGTTGCGCTTGTGCATCCGCACGTCGGTGAAACGCTCGTAGTGACCCAGATCGAGATCGGTTTCGGCGCCGTCTTCAGTGACGAACACCTCGCCGTGCTGGAAAGGGCTCATCGTGCCCGGATCCACATTGATGTAGGGATCGAGCTTCATGTTGGTGACGCGGATGCCGCGCGAGGCGAGAATGGCGGCGAGTGAAGCGGCGGCGATGCCTTTCCCCAGCGAGGAAACGACACCTCCGGAAACAAAGACGAACTTTGTCATAGGACGACCGTTCAGAGAAAACAACATTCTATCAGGAATCAGGAATCAGAAATCAGGAATCAACTCCTCCGTCATTCTGCGCGAAGCGAAGCGGAGTCGCAGAATCCATCCAGCTTGCTGCAAGATCGTTCCAGTTTTGGTTGCTCCTTTCGATCAGGTCGATCTTCCATTGCCTGCTGCGGTTTTTGATCTTCTTTTCAAGGTCGATAGCCGAAGCAATATCTTCGCCTTGTTCATACCAGACGAGGCGGGTTGTATCGTATTTTTTGGTGAATCCTTCCAGCAAATGATGCTTGTGCTGTTACACGCGATGTACCAGATTACTGGTCACACCAGTATATAGAGTGCCCCGTTTTTTGTTGGCGAGGATGTAAACATAGGCTGTTTTGGTCATGATGCACCCACAAAAGTGGATTCTGCGACGTCGCTTCGCTCCGCGCAGAATGACGCGTTCTAGGAACGCTCTGAACAACCTTACCATCCCCCGCTTGTCATCCTGCGCGAAGTCGCAGGATCCACGCGGCGTCTGGATTCTGCGACTTCGCTTCGCTACGCGCAGAATGACAGGAGGGGTTTTACAGAGGTTCCCTAGCGGTCGATTCAGCCCAACCCGGCCTGCATCCGCGCCAGCGTTTTTTCACGACCCAGCAACATCAGCACTGCGTCGATCGCCGGCGTCGAGAGCGTTCCGGCGACCAGCGCCCGGATCGGCATCATGATTTGCGGCGGCTTCAGCCCGTGCCGTTTGGCGGCGTCTTTGAGCGCCGTGTTCAGTGACTCGCGCTCCCACGGCAGGGTTTCGAACGCTGTGTACAACTCAGCGAGTGCCGCACGGTTGGCGGGCTGGATTTGTTCGGCCAGCAGCGCCGCATCCGGCGCGATGTCGGTGTAGAAAAAGCGGGCGGCCTGCGCCATTTCGACCAGCGTTGCCGCCCGCTCGCGGAACAATTCGGCAACGGCGTCCGGCGCCGGACCGGCGGCGACATTCAAACCTTCCTTTTCGAGAAACGGCAACAGCCGCTGCCCCAGTTCTGCGGGCGGCAACCGCTTCATGTGTTCCTGATTGAGCCAACGCAGTTTGTCGGTATTGAAACGCGACGGCGCCGGACTGATCGCGTCGAGGTCGAACCAGGCGCAAAATTCCTGGGGCGTGAACACCTCGTCGTTGCCGTGCGCCCAGCCCAGCCGCGCCAGAAAATTGATCATCGCCTCTGGCAGATAGCCGGCGGTATCGTACTCGGTGACGCTGACCGCGCCGTGCCGCTTCGATAATTTTTGCCCGTCCTCGCCGAGCACGGTCGGCACATGCGCGAATACCGGCGGCTCGAAACCGAGCGCCCGGAAAATGTTGATCTGGCGCGGCGTGTTGTTGACGTGATCGTCGCCGCGGATGACGTGGGTGATCCGCATGTCGATATCGTCCACCACTACACAAAAATTGTACGTCGGCGTACCGTCGGGGCGGGCGATCACCAAATCGTCGAGTTCGCTGTTGGCAAATTCGATGTGGCCTTTGACGCGGTCGTCCCAGGCCACCGTACCGCCATCGGGATTGCGGAAACGAAACACCGGCACCACTCCGTCTGGTGGCGTCTTTCCGGCGGCATTTTCCGGCCGCCAGCGACCGTCGTAACGCGGCTTTTCACCGCGCGCCATCTGAGACTCGCGCAGCGCGTCCAATTCCTCGGTGGACATGTAACAACGGTACGCCAGTCCACGCGCCAGCATGTCGTCGAGCACCTCACGGTAACGCGGCATCCGCTGCATCTGATAAAACGGCCCCTCGTCGTAATCAAGACCGAGCCAGGCCATGCTGTCCAGAATCGCCTGCGTGGCGGCCTGCGTCGAGCGTTCACGATCCGTGTCCTCGATCCGCAGTACGAACGTCCCCTGAAAACGGCGGGCGTACGCCCAGGCGAACAGCGCGGTGCGGGCGCCGCCCAGATGCAGAAAACCGGTGGGGCTGGGGGCGAAACGGATGCGAACAGCGGTGGACATGACGATGCCTGTGGACAAACGGGAAAAGCAGCATTCTACGCGAGGCTGCCGGGATTGATCGCGTGGGAGGGCGGCGTGAGAGAAGGAGGCGTATTAGGGAATCTGAATAACTCCGCATTCCCCGTTTTGTCATCCTGCGCGAAGTCGCAGGATCCACATATCGCATGGATTCTGCGATTTCGCTTCGCTACACGCAGAAGGACAGGAGGGTTGTTCAGGGCTTCCCTAGAGCGTTTTCTGTTTAATCGCACACATTTTTGCACTATGCCGCTCTGCTTCCTCTCCCGCTTGCGGAAGAAGATTCCCCCCCCTTCAAGGGGAGGGCAAGGTGGGGATGGGGTTAATTGCTGTGTGCATTTTAAATAAAAGAACACATTGTTTTAAAAAGAAACTTGCAAAAACGT
Organism: Burkholderiales bacterium; assembly: GCA_031260355.1. GTDB lineage: Bacteria > Pseudomonadota > Gammaproteobacteria > Burkholderiales > Casimicrobiaceae > UBA931. The sequence continues at coordinate 9,038 of JAIRJZ010000060.1, read as the reverse complement.
AACAAATGTTAAACCGCTTGTTCCATTGTATGCTCCGCTCATCGGGGCTTGGTTGGGATAAGGTTAGAGGGGGGCTAAGGTTGAGCTAAATCGGTTATAGAGGGGAAAAGGAGTTGGGTATGAAAGCGTCGAACAAGGGCTTTACCCTGATCGAAATGATGATCACCGTGGCGATCATCGGGATTTTGGCGGCGATTGCGGTGCCGAGCTATGTCGATTATCTGCGGAGGGGTGCGCTTCCAGAGCCGATAGCAGGGTTGTCGACAGAGAGGGTGGGGTTGGAACAGTCCTTTATGGATACCCGGGGCTATGCTGCAAGATGTGCCCAAATAAACGGGACGGCGACGCCTCCAGGGATTCGCGTTGGGAGGTTTTTAATTACGTGTGCTTTTGTAGCTGCGGCGCCGCCTGCACCCGAAGGTTACTTATTGACGGCAACTGGGGATACAACAAGTGTGCTAGTAAACGGATTCGTTTATACGATAAATCAAGCCAACGCCAGGCAGACAACGGGAGTTCACGCGGCATGGGTTCCTGGGGTAGGGACGCTACCGGCGAACTGCTGGATCCGGAAAAAAGACGGTTCTTGCTGATAGCGCGGGGGCGACCATGAGAACGAGCAACAAGATTCAAGGTTTTACGTTGATCGAGTTGATGATTGTCGTGGCTTTTATAGCGATCCTTTTGTTGTTGGCGACCCCGAGTATCCGGGTTTATCTCGAAAACAGCAAGGTAAGAAATGTTGCTGAGTCGATTGCGGCAGGAATGCAAAAGGCAAGAGCGCATGCGATAAACAGAGGCATGCCAACCGAAATTTTTATCAATACAAATGCAGCGGCTGGGTTTTGGACAATCAATGAACTGGACACAACAACAACCCCTCCGGCACCGACGCTGGTTGAAACATTCACTTGGGGGCCTAACGGACACAACTGGGGAAGCATTCAAATCAACAATGTAGCCCTTGTTGATTCTTCGGCTAATGCAACTCCAAGAGTCACGTTTAACAGCATTGGCCGCATTATGTCGAGTAATTTGTTGGCACCAACGTCACCATTGTTGCGTCTTGATGTCGGCAGGACACCAGCAATGAACGGCGTCTTGCCGCTTCGCGTGGAAGCAGGCGCGGCCAGAGGGATAAGGGTTTGCGCGCCTCATCTCGATGGAAGAACTCCGCCGGATCCGAAGGCATGTAGCTGAACCCGGGCGAGTAGTTGAGTGGAGCAACAAACTATGAAAAAGATTTTTGAGAAAAGATGCAAAAAAACACGATACGGACAGCGTGGCGGCATGTTGTTGGAAGTTCTTGTGTCGATTCTTCTCTTTGCGTTGGGTATCGTAGCACTGGTCGGTTTACAGGGTCGTTCGCTGGCGGTGACCGATGACGTGCAGTATCGCGCGGAAGCCATGCATTTTGCCAATGCGTATCTAGGGAAAATATGGGCGGCGGCCACGGGGGGGATAACGGGCGCTCAGATCCAAACGCAGTTCTCACATGCAGGGGGAAGTGCAGATTACGCTGATTTCTCGAATCAGGTGACGGGGGGAGGTAGTTTCCCAGGAATTCCCGGAGCGCAGGCGCCCACGGTGGTAATCGCTGACGCAGCACCGCAATTCACGGACAGGATTACAGGAGCGTTAGTCACGCTTCCGAGCGTAGGTGTGAGGATTACGATTAGGTGGCAGGATCGTGAAGGCGTTGTTCATAATTACACGCAGCTATCTGCTATAGGTTTGAACATTTAAGCTTGCGTTTCCTTAAAAAGAGATACCCATGAAAAGTTCTTCTTTGTATTCTCGACAAAAAGGATTGACCCTCGTTGAATTGATGGTGGCGGTGCTTATCGGCTTGCTGGCGATGTATGCGGTCTATATGGTTTACGAAGGTACAGAACGCACGAAGCGCAATATTGCCTCTTTGGGCGCTGCCCAAGTTGATGGGTTGTATGCGCTTTTTCTTTTGGAGCAGCATATCCATAATGCAGGCTTCGGATTCATGAGGAATAGCCCACTAAGTCTGCTGGTTGGATGTGATGCAGGAGATGTGGGGGGGAATGTCGGAGGAGGGGGGCTGGTGACGCGACCGCTTACCCTTCGCCCCTTGCCGGTGGTGATTGATCCCAACCCTAGCCTTACCACGCTTCCGGTCGGCAATTTCGATGACGTCTATGTCTTTTTCGGTAGTTCATCTCTTAACATGGATCCGGTTTCTGTGAGCGGTGTGGCCGGAGGCGTTACCGTTGCGACGCCTTTTGGCTTCAGGCAGAACCATGTCTTGGTAGATACGACGCCACCATGCCGAGCTTATCTTGTCCCTGACAATACTGCCTTGATAAACCTTGCGGCGCCGGCTCCTAGGCCGACAAGCGTGACGTTGAACCTTCCTGATACTCCGGTAGCTGGCGCAGACCTTGTCGATTTAGGAATTCCGGTTCGGCGCCATTTTTATGTCAATGACCAAAATACTTTGCTCATGGAAGATTGGAGATTAAATCCAGATGGCACATGGACCAGCGCCCCTCCCAGCCCCATTATTTCCGGCGTCGTTAGTTTTCGGGCGCAGTACGGGATTGGAAATCTTACAGGAGCACTGGATAGTGTAAACAGACCCATTATCGGTCCGGTCAACCTATGGACATTTGCTACGGCTCCGTGGGATACGGCGGCTTTTCAGGTGTCGATGACAGGCAATGCGGTTGCTCAAGCGCAGTTCCGGCAGATGCTTAGACAGATCAAAGCGGTACGGATATCAATCATTGTCCGGGCGGACGAGCCGGAGTCAAACAGCGACGTGGCAGCGACGTTGCCGACGACATTTACGCAATTCGCCGATTGTCCAGGGGATCCATCGGGAGCAGCATGTCCCCAGACGCCTGTGACACCGCCAGCGCTCCCAGCGGGATGGCGTTATCGCATGTACGAAACGGTGATTCCGCTGAAAAATACCATTTGGAATTAGCATGGACGGTATTGTTAACTTATTGAGCTATCGACAGACTATTAGACAGGTGCCTTATGAAGAGACTTGAACAACAGACCCCGGCATCGAAACAGCAGCGAGGCATTGTTCTGCTGATCACGTTGCTTGCGCTGGTAGCGATGACGCTAGCCTCGGTGGGCATGATGCGTTCGGTGGACACCTCCGTGATGGCGGTGAGCAACATGGCCTTTCGACAGTCGGCGGACGCGGTCGTGAACCAAGGAATTGAATGTTTTATTCGTGGGGATGCGCGAGTTTGGGCTAACGCATTGGCGGCAAATCCTAATCACCTGGACGCTAATGGCGCTGGTGGCGCTTACTACTATGCAGCGCTTCAACCGGGAGAAGACGACTACGGGATTCCCGACTTGTTGCGAACGGGCGGTGGAAGCGCTTGCTGCCCAGGGGGCTTGGACAGTGACACAGGAAATACGGCTTGGTGCGTGGTTGAAAGAATGTGTAATGACGTTGGGACTGCTGATCAAGACAAATGTTTAGGGACATCGGCGCTAGCATGCGATTCGCCCAATGCAACCGGGGAATTCGGTGAAGTCTGCTTTGAGGGAGGTGGGTTTAGCGCGTTTTATCGGATGAGTGTGCGCGTGGACGGGCCTCGGAACACGACTTCTTTTTCTCAAGTCATTCTCAATTTTTGATTAATATGATAGCTATGTTTGGAGGGGAAGCCATGAAGACTTCATCTTTTTTTCGTTGGTTGTGCTGCGCTTTGTTCCCCGCGCTGATCGTGTGGGGGAGCAGCGTTCATGCTGCCCCCATACCGTTGCCGAGCGTCCCGTTGGGAACAGAGGCTCGTGTGCCGCCGAACATCTTTATGACGGTTGACGATTCAGCCAGTATGTTGAGGACTTACAATCCCGACAACCTTTCCGCTATTCAGAGAGCGTGCTGGACTGCGCTCAATACAATAGGAATATGCGCGCCCTACGACGAGTCGGTTGGGGCACAAACCAATCCTGGCGCGGCTGATACTGGCTGGAGTGGGGTAAATCAAGCGACCAGCCTTTTTCATTATGGGCATCCTCCTCTTCTGGCGTCTGCTTTCAATGGTCAAGCCTATGACCCGTTAATAGAATACAGGCCTCCGAAAAGAGCTGATGGTACGTTTTTGCCTGAAATGAATGCTGCCAATACGACCGTGGGTGGGAACGCTTGGGCTCAAGTGCAGTGGCGCGAGGGGGCGACGGCTGGTACAACGGCAACATGGCCCGGGCGTCCGCTCTTTAATTTCAGGACATCAACGCTCTCCCGTACTCAGACGGATCGGAATATTCTGTCAACAAGATACATGGTAAATGGGGATTTTACGGTGTTTGACAGTTATAGGCGGTCAGGAACAACGGGCAACAGTTCTGTCTATGACTTGCCGCCCCATTATTACAAAACGAGTGTTAAGTGGTGCAACGCATTGAAGGCGGATGGTTCGGCCAATCCGGGGACGTTACCGGCTTTCAGTAACTGCCAGGATGAGCCCGTTGATCCTGGCACCAGTTTTCCAGCAGCGCAACGGTTTATCTATCCCTATTATTATGCGCCTTTTGGGGAGTACACAGGGAGGGCGGACAATGCCAGCTTTCCGGCGTTTGAGTTGGTGATTCTGGATTTTGTGAACCAAACGGTTAACAGACAAAGTTCTATTACGCACCATTTCTATAACGAAGAAACGGGAGCGATGGACAGCTTTACCAGGAGCTTTTCCCAAGAGGCGCAGAATTTTGCGAATTGGGCGGCGTACTATAAAAATCGCCTCGTGGCGACAAAAACAGCAGCTTCTCATGCGTTTGCGGATATCGATAGTAGCAGCGCTGCCGCCGTGATTCCAAGGGTGGGTTTTTCATCGATCAACAGATTGGCCAGGGACAGTAGCCGTGTTGCGGCCAATTCATATCGAGATATTGCTGTGAATACGTTGTCAGTAGCACCATTTCAGGGGACTCAAAGAAATAATTTCTTTGACCGTCTGCTTGGCTTTCGCTATACGTGGGCGGGGACACCTTTACAGGTTTCCTTGATTGAGGTTGGGGAAATGTTTAGAGGAACGGGCACGAACGCACCGATTATCCATGCGTGCCAACGAAATTACCATATCCTGTTTACGGACGGGATGTGGAATGTGCCTCCTACTACCAATAATAATCCTGTTATTGGTAACGTTGACAATACTGTTCCGTCCCTGCCACATCTCCAAGGGATCTCTGTTTACGGGAACACTTTGAGTAGTGGCGCCTTTTGGCCGAACCCCATCCGTGATCACAAAGGAGCGTCGCTCACGCTTGCCGATATTGCGCTTTATTACTGGATGACGGATTTGCGCCCTAGTATGAACAACGAGGTTCTTTGGACGAACAGGGATCCGGCGAGTTGGCAACATTTGAATTTTGTCGGCATGGGATATGGCGTCAGAGGGACGTTGCCTTCGAAAAATCAGGCCGCTACGTTGGCCAGAATGGGGAGCGGCGCTACTGACAGTAATACGCTTGCTTGGCCGGTGCCTGTTGAGGATAGTATTCATAATGTGGACGACCTTTGGCATGCTTCAATCAATGGGTTCGGGCGCTATGTTTCAGCGCAATCCCCGGATGAGTTTCGCGCCGGCCTTCGCGCGGTTTTGGCCGAAATCCTCAATATGGGTGGCGCCCGCTCCGGTGTCGGATTTACTGGAACGGATTTAAGAGCGGGTGATAAATTCACGTATTCGGTGGATTTTTCACCGGGCTGGAATGGAAATGTGGTTAGAAAGGGCATCAATGCTCAGGGTGTGGAAACGGGTGTAGAGGAATCCGCAGCGACTAACCTTTCTGTGATGCTGGCGCCGGCGGGCGCTTGGGAGGAAGCGCGCCAAGTTTTCACTTCTCTTAATGGCCGTGATCTTGGTGACAGGGGGGTTCCTTTTGTGGCAACGCCAAGCCTCCCCTTTGCCTCAAGTCCGCTGATCGATCATTTGGGCGCGACTACCCCCAGACAGGCGAATGCCATTGCCTACCTGCGAGGAGATAGAAGCAGGGAAGGCGATGCTCTGGGGCAATTCAGGGTTCGCGGGGAAGGGCCGTTGGGCGATATTGTCAACGCGAAGCCGGTCGCGTATGGGACGCCTCTCTGTGCTGCGAGAAAACATCCCAATGGTACGCCTGTCGTGAATCCTGATGGCAGCGAGGTGATAAGGTGTGATTATGACGAGGACGCAAATCCCGGTTATCGGCAATTTTACGAGACACACAAAACCCGCGGCCTGATGGTCTATGCCGCCGCTAATGACGGGATGCTGCATGCCTTTGATAAGGATTTGAAAGAACAATGGGCCTACATCCCTTCGGATCTGTTCCGTTCACAAAGTCAGGCCGGGATCGTCAACTTGACGTTTCAAGAGTCCAATCCAAATACCCCGTTCCGTCATTTTTACTATGTCGATGCGACGCCTCGTGTAACGGATGTGGATTTCATATCTACACCAGAGGGTAGTAGGGATTGGCGCACGGTGTTGATCGGCGGATTGGGCAAGGGCGGCACTTCGTACTATGCGCTCGATGTGACCCATGCTGGTAGAGATGGAACCGAAGCAACTACGGCGCAAAAGAAAGTGCTGTGGGAATATACCCACAAGGACATGGGATATACCTATGGACGACCCCTTATCACCAAGACCAGAGCTTGGGGTTACATGGCAGGGGGCTCGGCAAAAAACGACGAGAAGAACCCAGGTGGTACATGGGTAGCCATTCTTCCTTCCGGCTATAACAACGGCTCAAGGGCGGCAGGAATAAGCGAAACCGACATTGATAACCCGCTTTATCAACCGAAGGCAGATGGAAGCGGAGAGGGATGCCTTTTCTTTATTGAAGTGGCGACAGGGAATCCGAAGCGCGATCCGCTGTGTACGGGGGTGGGTACGCCTGATGATCCGTCGGGGCTGGTGTCTATTGGGGGCTATGTCCATCATTTCACCAATCAGGTGACGATGGCTGTTTATGCCGGTGACCAGAAAGGAAACTTTTGGCGTTTCAATCTTGAGAGTGAGAATGACGGCGACTGGACAGTAGAAAGGATGGCGTATCTCAAGGATGGAAGTGGCAGGGAACAATGGGTGACCGCTGAACCTTGGCCGCAACGCGACAGCAAAGATCAGCGCTGGGTATTTATCGGAACGGGAGGGCACAGAAACAACGTTGATTTGTCTTCCACTGATGTAGGGCACACGTTCTATGCCTTCCGAGATGGAGGGATTAACGATGGTGGGCTAGATACGATCGTCCCCGACTTTCCTCACTTGGTGACAGACAAAAGAGAGCGCGCTGAACTGACACCCATCACGGGGCTGAATCCTCCTACAGGAGGGGTTGTTTATGCGGGCTGGTATCAGGACGCGGAAATAGGGTATCACTTTGATGTCAGGCCAGTTTCCATTTTTGATGTTGTGGTTTATGCAGCTAACAGATACGTAGGTAACCTGCCCGGCGGAGGTCTTGCGGGAGCAGACCCGTGCACCAGCGCGGCTTTTATAGGAAGGACTTATGGGCGAAACATGAAGGCGGAATCGATTTTATTCGGTGGAGCCCACTTTGAAACTTTCTCAAGTGGTGTCGCTGATATTTCACTCGTTCAGAAGTTGGGCGATAGAGGAAGACCAGTACTGGCGATTGCCGTTACCAGTAGGGATGGCAGGGGTCTTTATGAGTTTAAGCCCGAGCTAAACATTCCGTTAACGAATGCTTTCTCGGGAATACCTGTAAGGGGCGGTGTACGCTACATCAGCATCAATGACTGACCGTTAAGGTTTGCTTGAACAGCGCGGTAGGGTTACCGCGCTGTTTTTTGGGCAGGAGAAAAACTGACAGAAACCGGGGCAAACAGTTTACAACTCAATAAACCGTGTACTGAGTCGTTTGTTTTCAAGCACGCCGACGAAGGGCGGTTCAACGTGTCGCACGACTGTTTGCATATAGACGGTTGCGTGGCGAGGGCCATCGACACGAACGGTGATGCGATAAAGTACTGTGGGAAGTTCGCCCTTTTTAAGGCCGACAATGGTTTCGCCCGGCAGCATTCCGGAGAGGCAGTGAGACGCGTCGGGCGAGCCGTCGTGCAGGCACATTCGTTCGATCAGGTAGTAAAGGGTGTTACCGCTGCTGTCGTTCAGGATTCTTACATCCGTAGGCGATTGCTGGGTCAAAAGAAGCGGAATGCCGACGCTGTTGCTTCCTTGAAAGCTGGCGTAGTAACCCTGTGACGGGGCATCGGTATCGGTGACGGCGATTTCAAGAAAAACGAGGCTTTCATCCACTGCCCAAAAAGCCGGTGCCTGCGCGGCTTGTCGAAATGACCAATTACTGACGGCGAGCACGGTGGTGTCCACAGAGCGCATCAAGGCGACGCTGGCCAAAGCCATCGAGATCAAAATCATCAAGGTGATAAACAGGATAATGCCGCGTTGAAACATGGTGTGAGGGGCGATAAGGTTGGTCGGGGCGGCGGCAACCTTTTGATGGAGCGTTTTCTGTTCAGTGCAGTTTTGAGTGAATGGCGTGCGTCTGTGTGCGTGCGCACGCGCTTGATACCCCTCTCCCGGCCTTCGGCCACCCTCTCCCGCAAGGGGAGAGGGAAGGGGTTTATGTATTTGAATAGAAAACACCCTAGCGCGGTTTGGATTCAAGTTCATATGATTTACCTTTTTCTCTCGTGGGGTAAGGCGTTTGCCCTCTCCCCCAGCCCCTCTCCCGCAAGCGGGAGAGGGGAGCACACTACAAAATGAAACGAGTTACCTAAAATCTTTTAACGCTTCTCCCGCTGGCAAGAGAGAATCAGGCTGCCGACAAAACTCTCTCCTTCAAGCGGAGGGTTAGGGTGGGGATGGGGCTGCCTGAACGGATAACCACGAAACCCCATCCCCATCCCGACCTTCCCCTTGAAGGAGAAGGAGAAAAACGCGGTGCCTCTTTGCGGAAAGGTATTTATAGTGGATCGCTTATACAAATAGACATATAATAAAGCATGACCTATAGCGCAGACCTGCGAGCACGCGTGCTCGATTTCATCTACTCCGGGG
>JAIRJZ010000023.1 GCA_031260355.1 Burkholderiales bacterium | reverse complement strand
TGAACAACCCTGCTATCCCCCGCTTGTCATCCTGCGCGAAGTCGCAGGATCCACGCGGCGTCTGGATTCTGCGACTTCGCTTCGCTACGCGCAGAATGACAGGAAGGGTTTTTCAGAGGTTCCTTAATACTCCATTTTTAGGCCGCTCACTATAAATAAGCGCATTTTGGATTCCGGCTTTCGCCGGAATGACGGAGAAAGGTGAAGCGCAATAGGCAAAGCCAGCGGTTGAGTAAAGAACCCTTGCGGCTATTGGGAAAAATTGCGGCTATTGGGGAAAACGGTAGATAACCTCGTCATTCCGGCGAAAGCCGGAATCCAGAAAGTTTGTTTACCGATTGCACGGCCCGTTCGTGCTTTTCATGGTTCAAATCATCAGGCCGCCAGTCGAATCTGCGCTTGATTGGCGCCAATTCAACCCCTCGTCCGCTTGCGGACGGGAAGGGCGCGCCCTCCGCGCTACCCTTTTTCCATCGCCGCTTCGCCGCTTTGTTTTCAGTCAGCGAAGAAAGTGCAGCGGTTGCCAAGCAGCGGGCGCCGTATTCCAGGCCACGCCGTAGAGAATCTCGAACGGCACCGCTGCTGAACCGTCATCGGCGGTCAGTGCGCGCGCGGCCTCCGCAGTGCACGATGCGGCGCCTCTCGCAGCGTCAAACCAGCCGTCACGCGCCAACTCGGCGAGCGCGGCATCAGCAGTGTCGTAAGTGAAGGTCAGGATTTCGCGGTCGAGTACCGGCTTCGCCAAACCGGCGGCCACCAGCGCATCGCCCAGATCGACCAGCGTCGGCCAAGATGCAAAATCATGCGGAGTCGTCAGCGATGAACACAGCGGCTGCAACGGCAGCAAGGTTTGCGGCCCCAGCGTCGCGAAAAGAAACACGCCGCCGTCCGCCAGCGCGTTCTTGATGTCGTGGAACATCGTCGGCGTGTAGGGAGTAGTTCCGGGCATTCCCAAAACCAAATCGGCAGCAGCACCATTAGAACCGCTCTGATCTGAATGAATATATTCCTGCGATGGCGAGCCGTGCTCTGCCCCCTTTTCAAAGGGGGTGGCCGCCGAAGGCGGACGGGGGTTTGTATCGGGGCACCCTTCCCCTTGAGGGAGAGGGGTAAAAAGTGTACGCATTTGAACCAAACTCGCTACAGCCACATTCGCCCACACAGCGTCGGGATACCGTGTCCGCAACGCTGCGGGAGCTGTCACGCCAACGCACGCGATGCGTCGCGGCGTCGCTATCGCCAACGACGCCAGCCGCGCCAGCAGCACCGCCCCGATCTCGTCGGCGAGCGCGGAGGTCGGTTCCGGCGGCGCGCTGCTTTCTACCACTCGGTGCGTATCCGGTATTTCAGCGTACTCTTGCCGTCCGCCGGCACCGGAATGTCCCACATCGCCGAACTGGCGCTCGACTTGATGTGCGGGTGGCTTTCCTTCATCACCTTCCAATCGCCCGGCACCGGTTCGACGACGCGCACGATCACCGGCGTATCCTTGGCGTTCGACAGTTCGATGGTGATTTCCTGTTCGAACATCCGTTTGGAGATGCGCGAAAAAGCGGTGCGCTTCCAGTTGCCGGTAATGTCGAACGCCTTGCCGAGTTTCAGTCGCACCTGCTCATTCTTCGGCGTGTGGTCGATCCGGTCTTCGCCGATGAAGAGCGGCCGCCCTTCCTTGTCTTTCTTGTACACGCGCACGGTGCCCTTCGGCAACGGCTGACCGAGATCGCCGTCTTTGTTGGCAAACTCGATGAACACCTCGACGCCGCGTTTGTCGCCGCGCTCCGGGGCTTTGCTTTCTTCGTAGTACCAGTGCCGCGCACCCTCCATCCGGTATTCTTTCTTCACCGGCACCTGCGCCGCCGACAGCAACGCCACTTGCTTGGTCTGCTGGTCGCGCAGCGTTGTCGTCCGCCCCAGCGTGTAGAGGTGGTATTCGAACAGTTCTTCGCGCGCCATCGGGACTGCCGCTTCTCTCATCATCTCCATGGGAGCCGCCGCCATCACAGGGGCAAACTCTTCACGAACACGGTTGACGTCGCCGGCGACGAGTTGCAGTTTGGCGTTCTCATAAGCGGCACCGCTCTTGTTGGTCAGCGTCACCCACCCGGCGAGATCCAGCGTTTTTTCATCGTCGGCGAGCGCGGCAACGTAATCGGCTTTCCACGACAGGCCGCCAGACAGGTACGACAGTTCCGTGCGCTGCTTGCCGCTTTTATCGCTATCGAGATCGACGACCAGCGTCGGCCGGTCGCGCAGCGTCGCCGGGACATCGCTGTAAACGATGCGGGCGTTGGCAGGCAGATTCGTTTCGATCCGGTCGGCGTATCGCAGCACGGTACCTTGGTTGTTGGCGAGCACCGTCGCCTGTTCGCGGGTTTCTCTGTCGCTCGTTTCGTTGAAGCGCACCACGGTAACGGTTTTACCGACATATTTGTCGAGCAGTTTTTGCGGCGTCAGCAAATCGAAATCGAAGTTTTGTTCGAGCAAGGTCAGTCTCGCGCCGGACAGGCTGCGCAGACTCGCCGTTTCCGGTTTGATCCGTCCCGAGACTTCGCGCAGCGCCAGCAGGTTGCGTCCGGCGTTCAACGTCACCTCGCGTTCTTCGCGGATCAGCGCCAGCGATTCGTTGTAGATCGTCACCGCCACCGCCTGGCGGTCTTCGGCGCGACTGACCGTCTCAGCGGGAACAGCGGGTTGCGCGGCGGCGGTCGCAACAATACCCATTGCCAGACACAAAATCAGCGGGCGGAGTCGGGAAAAAGAAAGGTTATCGAACATGGCGTTGCTCCAGGAGGCACACAAAATAGACGCCGGAAAGCGTAACGCACTTGCGCCCATAAAACAACTGCCCGGAGCGGCAAGCGATACCGCTGCGGGGCGTTTACCGGCAATGTTCGGGCAGATACTGCGGGTCGATGTCGTCGCTGTGGCAGCGCCAGATCAGATCGTCCTCTTCGTCAATTTCGGGAACGAATGCCAGCGTTTTCTTGCGGAGCGGCGAGAACCCCAACTCCAGGTAAATGACGCCGCTTTCGGCATCGATCCTCGCCCGCCGCACTTGCGGTGAGGTTTGGTGAAAATCGGCAGCGTCCAGCGTCGGCGGGAAACTTCCGTAAGTTTCCCAATAATCGGTAACCGCTGCCGTCGCCTGCGCACCCAGCTTTTCGGCATCGTGCATTCTGACGGCGGCGGTGCTGACTTGGTGTTTCGGCGTCTCCACCAGCGATTGCCCAACCAGCACGACGGACAACAGAAACAGCGTACTCATCGCCCAAACCAGCAACACCGACGCTTTTTGCGCCGCCCGCGCCGGCACCGCAGGGTGATAGACCAGATCGACCGCCGTGACTTCCCTGTGCACGACCAGCGTCCCGGTCATCAGGTCGTGCAGGGCTTGCTGGCGGGCGGTGAACACATTGAGCACATAGCCAAGGCCGAACGTCAGGTTAGTGACGATATGCGAAAAATAGCGTCCCAGCGAGCGCAGAAAAGAAATGCGGTTGCCGTCGGCGTCGGTGACTTTCAATCCAATTGCCAGCTTCCCCAGCGTACCTTGCCAGCGCGAACTTTCGCTCACGGAGAAATACAGCAACGACAGTGCGATGCTGACGAGCACCATCACGCCATAAGCGCCGGCAAAAACCCATGGCGACGAGGCAGAAAAGTCGGCGCCGCGAAAAACAACGGCTAACGACGTCATCAGAGCAACCGCCCCCAACACGCTTTGCACGATGAGAAGGATGATGATGTCGATGAACCACGCCAGAAAGCGGTACCAGAACCCGGCGTAAATCATGTGTGCGGAACGTCTCGTCGCCGTAGCCCGCGGCGAGGCATCGAGCGAGGGCGGAGACGGCGGTGGAAGCGGCGACGAAGAGGGTTGTTTTTTGAGCGGCGGCGGCTTCGGTGCCTCGTCGGCAGCCGTTTGCGAAAGCTTCTCTTCCGTCGCTGCGGTTTCGATTTCGACCCTGGGTAACGAAGACGGTTTCGGCAGCCGTGAAGAAACGGGCGGCGGGGAAGTCGGTTGTGGAGAGTCCGGTGTGTCGGACGGCGGCAACGGGAAATCAATATTGCCGGCAATGATGATCTGATCCCTGCCTTCGGCGTCCGTGGTATCGATCGAAGCGCCTCCCATATACAACAACTGACCGCACGAAAGGCAGGTTGACGCATCATCGGTATTGATCTGACCGCAAGCGGGACACTCCATGAGAACCTGATCCTTGGGTTGAATTGGTGCCGATTCTACGCGGAAGCCCGATACTTGTCACATCGCGGCAACCGGGAAACCGCCCGGTACAATAACGCTTCCGGCGGTTGCTGCCGCCCTTTCATCGCCCATGATGCCACAAAGATTCTGGCACACCGTGCTCGACGCCTGTTTCCCGGCGCGTTGTGTGTCGTGCGGGCAGCAAACGCAGAACGACGCATGGTGCCGCGCTTGCGACGCGGTACTGCCACGCATCGGAGAGAGTTGTATCCGTTGTGCGACACCGCTGCCACCATCAGCGGGAACCGTGTGCGGCGCCTGTCTGAACCATCCGCCGCCTTTCGATGCGACGCTTGCCGCTTGTCGTTACACGTTCCCGCTCGACCGATTGTTGCAGGATTTCAAATACGGTCACCGACTGGCGCTGGCGGCTCCGCTGGCGCAACTGGTGATCGACGCTTGCCGTCCAGCACTGAATGGCTTGTCTCCTGCTTTCCAGGAACCTCCGACGCATGTGCTCGCGATGCCGCTGTCGGCGGCGCGGCAGATCGAACGTGGCTTCAATCAAGCGCAGGAACTCGCTCGTCCCGTCGCGGCGGCCTTGAAGTTGCCGTTATTGACCGATGCGCTGGTACGCATCAAAGACTCGCCGAAACAGGCGACGTTGCCTTGGCGCGACCGCCACAAAAATGTCCGCAGCGCGTTTGCGTGCCGCCGCGATCTTTCCGGCTACCGCCTTCTGCTGATCGATGACGTGATGACCTCCGGCGCCACCGCCGCAGCCGCCGCCAAAGCCTTGCGCGCCGCCGGTGCAACAACGGTTTTCGTCGGCGTGGTGGCGCGGGCAAGCATGATGCAGGAAACAGGCGTTCCGTGATGAATGTCATCCTCTTCCGCGCCTGGAAGAGAGGCGGCTACCCGGCTAACAAAGAAACGCTTTAGAATTCATTATTTCCGAAACCCGTTGCGTCAATGTTTTCCATCGTTCTCGTTCAACCCGAAATTCCGCCGAACACCGGCAACGTCATCCGGCTGGCCGCCAATACCGGCGCGACGCTGCATCTGGTCGAACCGCTGGGATTCGCGCTGGAAGACCGGGCGCTGCGACGGGCCGGGCTCGACTACCACGAATACGCGCGGGTGCGCGTTCACGCCGATTGGTCTGCTTGCCGAACGGCGATCAAAGAAACGCTTGCCGACATCACGCCACCGCCGCGCTGGTGGGCGTTGACGACCAAAGGCAGCGGTTCGCTGTTCGATGCCTGTTTCGGCCTGCATGATGTGCTCGTTTTCGGCTGCGAAACCGCCGGTTTGCCCGCCAACGTTCTTGCCGATTTTCCGACCGAGACACAGTTGCGTATCCCGATGCGCGAATCCGTTCGCAGCCTGAATCTTTCCAACGCCGTCGCCGTCGCCGTTTATGAAGCGTGGCGACAGGCCGGGTTTCAGTAAAACCTTCATCGTTCATCGCCGGAGTCCGCCCATGTCGTTTCATTACACCACCGACCGCGCCATCACCGTCGATCAATTCATCGCGCTGCTATCGAAAACATCGCTGGGCGTTCGCCGTCCGTTGCATGACCGTTCACGGCTGGACGCCATGCTCAAACACGCCAATCTTCTCGGCACCGCTTGGGATGGCGATCAACTGATCGGCGTCGCCCGCGCCCTCACCGATTTTGCTTATTGTTGCTACCTTTCCGACCTCGCCGTCGATGAGGCGTATCAGCGATGCGGCATCGGCAAAGCGTTAATCGCGCTGCTGCAAGAGCAAATACATCCCGAGGCCAAAATCATTCTGTTGTCCGCACCCAAGGCGGTGGACTATTATCCGCATCTCGGTTTTGAGCAGCATCCGTCGGCGTGGACCATCCGCGCCGATCAGGGGTTGCGATGACCGTTTTTATGGGCCGGATATCGCTGCGTTCGGTTTATGGCGGTATGGCTTAACGCCTGAATTCCTCGGCGCGCTTTGGAGCGGTTTTTGTTTGGTCGTGCACAGCACGAACGAAATTTCCTGGATCCCCGCTTCCGCGAGGATGACGCTCGGCGAAAGATCGAGCCACAAGCATCACATTTTTCTCTGTCATTCCCGCGAAGGCGGAAATCCAGAAAACGCCACATCCCTTCGTTTGCGCCGTCCGCTTGAGCACCGAGCCAGACCCGGCGGCCGGCTACGCAAAAGCGCCAGCCGCCGAAGTCATTTAAAAAGCACCTATTTTCGCTTGATGAGGCGCAGCAAAAAAATGAGCACTATCGCGCCAATCGTCGCCACGATGATAGCGCCAATCAAGCCACCGCCCACGGACACGCCCAAGAGGCTAAACAGAAACCCGCCAAGCACGGCGCCAAGCACGCCCACGATGAGATCGCCGATCAAACCATAGCCGCCGCCCTTCATAAACTTCCCCGCGAGCCAACCAGCGACCAAACCAACCACAATAAACCAGATGAATTCCATGGTACGTCCCTCCCATAAGGTTGTACAGTGATTCCCCCTTGACAGAGGGAGCCTGATTATATTTAAACGAACTGTCTTGCGAAAAGCAGTGTCATCTATCTTGCAACTGTTGTCAATCCTGACCTGGCGGTTGTTCTTTTGATTAAGCGAACCTAAAATTCAGAGGATGAGAAACGTGCGCAACTTGCTCGGCGTGACACAATGTACGACAGAAGCAAGCGAATCCATGTATGAAAGAAAGGAGAGGCTTCATGAGTGAAAAAATCAGATGCCCTTGGGCAGGAAATATCCCCCTGTACGAAGATTATCACGACAACGAATGGGGGCGGCCTGTGCACGATGATAACAAGCTGTTTGAAATGTTGATTTTGGAGGGTGCGCAGGCAGGTCTTTCATGGATTACTGTGCTTAAAAAGAGAGACTCGTACAGGAAGGCTTTTGATGGCTTTGATCCTAAAAAGATTGCTCTTTACGGCGAGGCAAAAATTCAGGATCTCATGGCAAACGAGGGAATCATACGAAACCGTCTGAAAATCAACGCCGCCATCACCAACGCCAAACTGTTTCTTGAGGTTGTCGAAAAGCATGGCAGCTTTGACAGCTTCATCTGGAAATATGTGGACGACAAGCCCATCACAGGTCATTGGGAAAAGCTGGAAGATGCCCCCTTGACCACCCCGCTCTCCGATAAGATAAGCAAAGATTTGAAAAAAATGGGGTTCAAGTTCGTCGGCTCGACCATCATCTATTCGTTCATGCAGGCGGTAGGCATGGTGAACGATCATCTTGCGACATGCTTTGTTTATCGGGAGATATTGAAAGGACAACGGCGCTAGAGCAGGTTTGGTTTCAATGCCTTCTCTTTCCCCCTCTCCCGCTTGCGGGTGTGGGGGGGGGTAGTGGGTGAGCTCCTCTTCGTAGGCGCAAGAGATTCCGTTGTGCGTTTTACCCTCTCTCCTGACCTCTCTCCCACAAGTGGGAGAGAGGAAAGAAATGCACGCTTAAACAAAAAACGCTCTACCTCTGTTCTCGCGCCAGACACGCCTGAAGCATCGCCTGCCACGACGGCAATTGGATGCCGAACGTTTGCGATAAGCGCTCAGACGACAAAACACCGTACGCTGGCCGTATCGCCGGCAACGGATAGTCCGCCGTGGTGATCGGAATCAGACGAGACTGTTTGCGGTCGTCGCCTAATATGGCAGCTTCGGCAACAAAGATCGCCTGCGCGAAACCGAACCAGCTCGTCTCGCCGGTCGCCGACAAATGGTACAGCCCGGCGCATTCGCGCAAGCGCTTTTTCCCTTGCGCAACGAGTTGCGCCGTCGCCGCCGCCAGCGCTTCGCTGTCGTTAGGCGCGCCGATTTGATCATCGACGATGCGCAGTTCATCGCGTTCGCGCGCCAGCCGCCGCATCGTCAACAAAAAGTTGTGCCCGGTCAGCCCATAGACCCAACTCGTTCGCAGAATCAGCGCGTTCGCGCCTGATTGTAAAATCGCGGCCTCCCCTGCGTGCTTGCTGCGTCCGTATTCGTTGAGTGGATGAACGGCGTCATCCTCGACATACGGTGTCCGCTTGCTGCCGTCGAACACATAATCGGTGGAATAATGGATAAGCGCTGCGCCGCAGAGCCTCGCTTCTTCGGCGAGAATCCCCGGCGCGACGCCGTTGATTTGGTGCGCCAGCGCGGGCTCCTGTTCGGCGCGATCGACAGCGGTGTAGGCAACGGCGTTGATGATGAGGTCGGGCACAAACTCGCGAATCGCCTGCACCAGCGTTTCCGGCTTCGTGAAATCGACGCAGTCTTGCGTCGTCACCGATAACATCGCTTGCGGAAAAGCCTGCGGCAACTGCCGCGCCAACGCGCCGCCGATCTGGCCTTCGCTGCCGACCAGCAAAATACGGGAAAACACTTCGCTTCCGCTCACGCTCATTTTACAAATACACCTCGGCGTCTTTCAACAAAACACCGGCAGCGTCCTTCGCGGCCAGGATCGGCGCTTCGGCAAGCCCCCAGTCGATTGCCAGCGCTGGATCGTTCCACAACAAGGTGCGCTCGTGTTCGGCGTGCCAGTAATCGGTCGTCTTGTACAAAAACTCGGCAACCTCGGAGCGCACGACGAAGCCATGCGCGAAGCCGGGAGGAATCCACAGCATCCGCTTGTTTGCCGCCGACAGCGTCACGCCGACCCATCGCCCGAACGTCGGGCTGCGGCGGCGCAAATCGACGGCAACATCAAACACCTCGCCGACAATGGCGCGCACCAATTTCCCCTGCGCGTGCTCAATCTGGTAATGCAGCCCGCGCAACACATTTTTCGCCGAATGCGAATGGTTGTCCTGCACGAAATCGATGTCGAGTCCGGCAGCAGCCAGCGTCTTGCGGTTCCAGCTCTCGAAGAAAAAGCCGCGCGCATCGGAAAACACGTGCGGCTCGAGGATTTTGACGTCGGTAATGGCGGTGTCGATGATGTTCATGGCCGGCGGCTCCATACCGGCACGTCGAGCAAACGCAGCAAGTACTGGCCATAACTGTTTTTCACCATCGCGTTACCCAGCGCGCGCAGTTGCGCTTCGTCGATCCAGCGTTGGCGGTAGGCAATTTCTTCGGGGCAGGCAATTTTCAACCCCTGCCGCCGCTCGATGGTTTCGATGTATTGCGCGGCCTCGAGCAACGACTCGTGCGTGCCGGTGTCGAGCCAGGCCATCCCACGCCCCATCACTTCGCAGCGCAAATCGCCGCTTTCCAGGTATGCGCGGTTGACGTCGGTGATTTCCAGTTCGCCGCGCGCCGACGGCTTCAACGTCGCCGCGATATCGCACACCCGCGCATCGTAAAAATACAGCCCCGTTACCGCGTAGCGCGACTTCGGCGCTTTCGGCTTTTCTTCGAGGCTGATCACCTTGCCTTGCGCGTCGAATTCGGCAACACCGTAACGCTCGGGGTCAGACACCGGATAGGCAAAGACCGTCGCGCCGTCGTGTTGCGCGTTGGCGCGTTGCAGTTGCGTGTGCAAGTCATGGCCGTAAAAAATGTTGTCGCCCAGCACCAGCGCCGAAGATCCGCCATCGATGAAATCGCGGCCGATGATAAAGGCTTGTGCCAGCCCGTCGGGGGAAGGTTGCACCGCATAGGAAAAATTCACTCCCCAGGCGTTGCCGTCACCGAGCAACTGCTGAAAGCGCGGCGTGTCTTCCGGCGTCGAGATCAGCAGAATGTCGCGGATGCCCGCCAGCATCAACACTGACAACGGATAATAAATCATCGGTTTGTCGTACACCGGCAAAAGCTGTTTGGAGACGACCTGCGTCACCGGATACAGCCGCGTTCCCGAACCGCCAGCGAGAATGATGCCTTTACGTGTGCGTTGTGGTGACGTCATCGCCATTCCTCACTGTTGGGTGTATTGCAAGTCGATCCACTGCTGATAGGTCTTGCTGGTGACATTCGCCAACCAAGTTTCGTTATCGAGATACCAGCGCACGGTTCGGGTCAAACCGCTCTCGAAGGTTTCTACCGGTTGCCAGCCGAGTTCGCAGCAAATCTTGTCGGCGTCGATCGCGTAGCGGCGGTCGTGGCCGGGACGGTCTTTGACGAAAGTGATTTGCGACGCATAATCGCGCCCCGGTCGCAGCGCCGACAACACGCGGCATAACGTATGAACCACATCGAGGTTTTTCATTTCGGCATTGCCACCGATGTTGTACACCTCGCCGGGAACACCGTTTTCGAGCACCGCTCGAATCGCCGCGCAGTGATCACCAACGTACAACCAATCGCGCACATTTTGTCCGTCACCGTACACCGGCAACGGTTTTCCCGCCAATGCGTTGACAATCATCAACGGAATGAGTTTTTCCGGAAACTGTAGCGGCCCATAATTGTTCGAGCAGTTGGTGGTCAGCGTCGGCAAGCCGTAAGTGTGGTGGTACGCGCGCACCAGATGGTCGGATGACGCCTTCGACGCGGAATAAGGACTGTTCGGCGCATACGCCGTGGTTTCCGAAAAAGCGGGGTCGTCGGCGTTGAGCGAGCCGTACACTTCGTCGGTCGAGACATGCAGAAAACGGAAAGCCTCCCGCTCGTTTTCCGGCAGCGCGCCCCAGTAAGAACGCACTGCTTCCAGCAACGCAAACGTGCCGACGATGTTGGTTTGAATGAACTCGGCCGGCCCATGAATCGAGCGGTCAACATGGCTTTCCGCCGCAAAATGAACGATGGCGCGTGGCCGATGCTCGTTCAGCAACCGGCCAAGCAGCGCACTGCCGCCGATGTCGCCGCGCACGAAAACATGACGCACATCGTTCTTGAGCGCCGCCAGATTGCCGAGGTTACCGGCGTAGGTCAGCTTGTCGAGATTGAGCACGGACTCGGCGGATTGCGCCAGCCAGTCCAAGATGAAATTCGAGCCGATAAAACCGGCGCCGCCGGTGACGAGGATCATGTTGTCAAAAGTCCAGTTGTGATTCGTGAACACCGAGCGCTTTGGCAATCTTTTCGCGGCTGGATTTGCGGATGGTTTTCTTGGCTTCCAACTGGGCGTAAGCCCCTTGGGTAACCCCCATGCGCCGCGCAACCTCGGCTTGAGTCAATTCTTTGCGCTCACGCCATGCGCGAGCCGCAGACCATTCGTTGTCCATCGCCAAATCCACCACGACGGCAGGGATCCTCGGCTTCGGTTTGTCTTTCCCTTTGATCAGCGCCTGATAATCAGCAAAAGGGATAACCGCAAAAGTGGGGTGTCCGCCGGCATCGCGAAGAATTTGTACAGATTCAGTAAGTGCGTTCATCGCGTTTTTTCACCTCTTCGATAGAGACAATGTGCGCCACACCATCAAAATCAAAAAATATCCGGAAGCTCCCTACTCGCAACCGGTATTGGTATTTGTGATTAACCAACGCTTTAACGTTGGCGCAGTCGGGCATGCCCGTTAACTTGTTGCATTCGCTACGAACCATCTTGCTGTCCGCCGGTTGCAACTTCCGCAACTGCTTGGCAGCTTTATTGGAATAGACAACCTCGTTCATGGAGCGATTATACGTTTTTTATTAGTTTTGTCAATAAAAACTAACGCCCTCGTTTCCACGGGCATGTCCTCTTCCGGTCGGGCTTTCTCGCAATGATCCCCCGCCTCGTCTGAAAGAAACAGAAGGAATTACGCCTTCGCCTGCGACTTGAACCAAACCTCCAGTCCCTGCGCGTTGATCTCCATTTCCATTCGCAGCATTTCGCGCACGGCCTCGCGCGACAAGGTCCAGCCTTGTCGTTTCGCTTCTTCGTCGTATAGCGCCCAAAGCCCGTCGAGAATCGCCGGATAGCTTCCTTCGGCGCGTTTCGTCACGTCAACATAAGCGTCAATCAGCCGGTGCAGGTCGGCCGCCGCCGTTTTGGGATCGCGCAGTTGCGAAAAATGCGTCAGGTAAACCGCCTCCGGTTCCAGCGCGAGAATCCGCTCGATCGAGGCGTGCATCGCCAGCGGATCGAACTGCACCGGCGAACTGATCGGAATGACAAACTGCCGCTCACCGACATCCAGCTCCCGAAAAGACGAGCCGAAAACGTCGCCGGTAAAAACGCCGCGCGCGGCGGGATCGTGGTAGCACAGGTGATGCTTCGCATGCCCCGGTGTATCGAGGCAAATGAGCTCGCGCCGCCCGAATCGCAGACGTTCGCCGTCGTGAGCGATCATCACCCTGTCTTCGGACACCGGCACCAGTTCTCCGTAACGACGTTCGGTTTCAGCGTCACCATACACTTCGCGCGCGCCCGCGATCAGCTTGCCCGGATTGATCATGTGGCGCGCGCCGCGTTCATGAACCACCAACTGCGCGTTGGGGAACGCCTGCATATAGCGCCCGGCGCCGCCGGCATGGTCAAGATGGACATGCGTCAGGCAGAGATAATCGACGCTCTCTTTGCTCAACCCTTGCCGCTCCATCGCCCGCAGAACGGCCTCAAGCCCACGATTGTGGCCGGCATCGATGATCGCCACGCGCCCGCTGTCAACAACCAGATGGACAGCAACCATCAATGGCCGCTCGTAGCCGATATCGACTGCGTGGATACCGTTTTTGTAATCGAAGGTTTGCAACATGGGAATCCTTCAAAAGCGAAAAGCATTCAGGCATTCTAGAGCGGTTTTGGTTCAAATGCTTACACTTTTTCCCTCCCCCCTCGAGGGGGAGGGTGCCCAGAACTCATCTCCGCGGCTCCTCTCGCTCTCCCCCCTTGAGAGGGTGGCCGAAGGCCGGGAGAGGGGTGCTTTGTTGAGCCTACAGATAAAGCCGTTTCTTTCTCTGGATTCCGGCTTTCGCCGGAACGACGGCTTCTTGACATTGCACCTCTTAGACTCTTTGAGACGGCATCTACTGCGTTTCCCGCCACGCCACATACCACTCGACAAACCGTTTTACGCCTTCTTCGAGCGGCGTCTGCGGCACGAAGCCGGTAACTTTTTCCAGCCGCGACACATCGGCGTAGGTCGCGACAACATCGCCCGGCTGCATCGGCTGATAGTCACGAATAACCTCCTTGCCGAGCGCGCGCGATAACGTGTCGATGAAGGTTTCCAACGCCACGGCGCTGTTGCCGCCGATGTTATAGATCGCATATGGCGCGCCGGTGACGGGATCGGCGTCCGGCAAGCGTCCGGCAACGCGCACGATGCCTTCGACAATATCGTCGATGAAAGTATAGTCGCGCCGCATCTTGCCGTGGTTGAACACCTTGATCGGACGACCGGCGAGAATCGCGTCAGCAAACAGCATCGGCGACATGTCGGGGCGCCCCCACGGGCCGTAAACGGTGAAGAAACGCAGCCCGGTGGTCGGCAGTTTGAACAAATGGCTATAGCTGTGCGCCATCAACTCGTTGGCCTTTTTGGTCGCCGCGTACAAGCTGACCGGATGATCGGTCGGCTGGTCTTCGGAGAACGGCAACGTGTGATTGGCGCCGTACACCGACGACGACGACGCGTAAACCAAGTGGCGGACGCCGTGATGGCGGCAGCCCTCGAGAACATGACCGAACGCCGTCACATTATTCCGAAGGTACGTTTCCGGATGTTCGAGCGAGTAACGCACTCCCGGTTGCGCCGCCAGATGAACCACTTGCGTGAAGCCGCCGTCGCGGAACAACTCGCGCGCGGCTTCTGCATCGGCCAGGTCGAGACGGCGTAACGAGAATCGCGGCAACGCTGTCAACCGTGCCACCCGCGCATCTTTCAGCGCCACACTGTAATACGGATCGAAGTTGTCAATGCCGGTCACGCGTACGCCATTGCCGCACAGACGCTCGACAACATGCATGCCGATGAAGCCGGCGCAGCCGGTGACCAGCACATGATCGTGTTCAGAAAAAGTCATGGTGTGAAAGAATCGTTGTCGGAGGTGGCGCGTTTTTGCAACGCATAGAGTTTGGCGTGTTTGAGAAAACTCGCCAAAGCGCCGATGGCAATGTGCGCGAATCCGGCTGCCCCGTCGAGAAAGCCGCGCTTGCCGATATAGAAACGGAAGAAACGCGCCAGCGGCGAAGCAAACAACTTCCAGCCGCTGGTGCGCACGCCGACAGCGAACAATCGCTCGGCCTGCACCGTCGTGTAGCGGTTTTGCTTTGCCAGATACGCGTCGAGCGATTCGGCGGAAGCATGCAACAAATCACCGGACAACCGCTCCGCAACGCCCTCCGTTTCGCCCGTCGCCTCGCTCCCGACGAGCACTTTCTCATGCACGGCGTCGTCGCTCCAGCGCGCCCGTCGGCGGTCGAACAATCGTACCGTCCAGTCGGGATAACCCTCGCCGTGCGACAGCCAGCGGCCAAAAAAACGATTGCGACGGCACAGCGCGTATGCGGGGGCTCGCTCATTTTCCGGCCGCGCGAAAACGGCGGCTATCGTTTGCGCCAACGCTTCGCTGATCCGTTCGTCGGCGTCCAGACACAACACCCAATCGTGCCGCGCCGCCGCCACCGCCACCTGCTTCTGCGGCCCGAATCCCAGCCAGGGCTGCTCGATGAAGCGGGCGCCGAATTGCTCGGCGATGCGGCGCGTTTCATCGGTGCTGCCGGAGTCAACCATCACCATTTCCGCCGCGAACGGCACCGACGCCAGACACGCGGCCAGTTCCGCGCCGGCGTTTTTGGTGATCAGCACCAGCGAGAGCGGTAACGGCAAAACGACAGAGGAAGAAGTCATGAACAGCGCCGAAGCTTCGGAAGACGTCATTATCGCGCGCTTTTACGGTTTCGTCGCCCGTTGTTTTACAATGCCGCCATGGCCGCCTCGATTTTGATCCTCCGCACCTCTTCGCTGGGCGATGTTGTTTACGCCAGCGCGGTGCTTCACGACATCCGCCAGGCGCTGCCCAACGCGCGCGTCGATTGGGTGGCCGAGGAAGCGTTTGCGGCGGTGCCGCAACTGGCGGGGGCACACCGCGTGATTCCGTTTGCGCTGCGGCGCTGGCGGCGGCAGTGCTGCAACCCGCAAAACTGGCGCGAGTTGGCCGCGTTCCGGCGGGCGCTGCGCGAAGCGCGTTACGACATCGTGATCGACCTCAACGAGCAGGTCAAAAGCGCGCTGATCGCGCGGGCAGCGTTCGGCCACCGTCACGGCTTCGACCGCGCCTCGATCCGTGAGCCGCTGGCGTGCCCGCTGTATCAGACGACGCACCCCGTGCCGCGTACACTACATTTTGTCGAGCGCTGCCGGCAGCTTGCCGGCGCCGCTTTGCATTACACGCCGGAAGGTCTGCCGCACTGGCAATGGCAATGGCCCGAGGCGGCGCCGTCGGATGCGCTGCTGACACCGCCGGAAACGCCCTATGTGATGCTGCTGCACGCCACCTCGCGCGACGACAAGCTGTGGCCGGAAGACCGTTGGCACCGATTGATTCACTTGTGTCGTGAACGCGGGCTTCAGGCGTTGTTGCCGTGGGGCAACGCGGCGGAGCAGACGCGCAGCGAGCGATTGGCAGTCGGTCACGACAACGCACGTGTGCCCCCGAAGGCATCGCTGCCGGAGCTGGCCGTTTTGCTGAAAAAAGCGCGCTGGGCCGTCGGTGTCGATACCGGCCTGACCCATTGGTCGGCAGCGCTGGGCGTGCCGACGGTTGCGCTTTTCACCGCAACCTCGCCGCGCCAGTTGGGTATCGGCATTCAAGGCACGCACGCGATCGATCTGGGCGGGCCGGGAGAACCGCCCGACGTCGATGCCGTGCTGGCGGCGGTAGCTGCGCTTTCTGGTTAAACGTATGCAGAACCGATTACGCCCCTCTGCCCTTCCTGCGAAAGCGCCGGTACTTGGTTCTCCCTTTTTCAAGTTGTGGTTTGGGGAGGGTGTGCG
Source organism: Burkholderiales bacterium (assembly GCA_031260355.1). Classification (GTDB taxonomy): domain Bacteria; phylum Pseudomonadota; class Gammaproteobacteria; order Burkholderiales; family Casimicrobiaceae; genus UBA931. The sequence goes on along the minus strand of JAIRJZ010000023.1, from coordinate 16,669 downwards.
GCTCGGTGTGCTCTCGCGTGGTACCCCTACGCGCATCGTTGCCTCCCTCCCCTTCAAGGGGAGGGTTGAGGTGGGGATGGGGTACACCATGCGGGCACGGCAACGAAAAGGCGCTCAAAAAAACAGCGGCGCATGCTGCGCAACGATCTCGCCAATGCCGAATCCAAACGCGGGGAACGTTTGTCTCTTTGCCCAATGGATAACTGAAAATTCCTTCGCCAACACAATAGAACAAACCCATCCCCTCCCTAACCCTCCCCTTGAAGGGGGGGGGATTTCTTTGCTGCTCGCCACGCCGCAGCCAACCGCCCTCCCTGACTCCTTGAAGGAGAGGGATCTGCTTGTTTTCGGCAAGCCCCCTTCCCAAAGGGGGGTGTCCGCCGCAGGCGGACGGGGGTTTGCTCATCGCAATATCTCCAAGGGAGAAGCGATGAAACGTCCGGGCGAGCGAAAGGACTTCTGATGTTCTGGCGCATCTGCTATTCGCTACTCGGCGCGCTGCTCTTGCCGCTGTTGTTCATTCGGCTGTGGTGGCGCGGCCGCAAAAATCCGGGCTACCGGAAAAACATCGGTGAGCGTTTCGGGCGCTATTCAATACCACCGCTGCGCGACACTATCTGGATTCACGCGGTTTCCGTCGGCGAAACGCGCGCCGCCGCGCCATTGCTCGCGTTGCTCGAACAGCGTTATCCCGGTACGCCGATCGTATTGACGCACATGACCGCTACCGGCCGCGCCACCGGCGAAGCGCTGTTCGGCAAGCGCGTCTCGCAATTATGGCTTCCCTACGATTACCGTTTTGCGGTGCGGGCGTTTCTCAATCACGCCCAACCGAAACTGGCGCTGCTGATGGAAACCGAACTGTGGCCGAACGCTGTCACCGAATGTGCACACCGCGACATCCGCTGCTTTCTCGTCAATGCCCGGATGTCGGAGCGTTCCGCCGCACGATATGCGCGCTTCGCGTCGTTCACACGACCGATCTTTGCGGCATTGACCGGCGTCGCCGCACAGACCGAAGACGACGCGCAACGCTTGCGGGCGTTGGGCGCGCGTGATGTGACGGTGACCGGCAATCTCAAGTTCGACATCGGTGTGCCGGAGAATGCGCGGGCGCTCGGCGCAACACTACGTCGGCGCTTCGGTGAGCAACGACCCGTCTGGATCGCGGCTTCGACACGCGATGGCGAAGAAGCGTTGTTACTCGATGCGCTGTGCCGCCAACCGGAAGCGCTGCCGCCCGGAACGTTGACGGTAATTGTGCCGCGCCACCCCGAGCGTTTTGAAAGCGTCGCCGAACAGTTGCGCGCCTGCGGTCTGTCTTTCGTCAGGCGCAGCGACGAATGCGACGTGCCGCCGGAAGTTTCCTTCGTACTCGGCGATTCGATGGGCGAAATGTTTGCCTATTACCTCGCTGCCGACCTCGCTTTCGTCGGCGGCAGTCTGCTACCACTCGGCGGCCAAAATTTGCTGGAACCGCTGGCAACGGGTACGCCAGTGCTGCTCGGCTCGCACACGTTCAACTTCAAGGACATCAGCGATGCCGCTTGCTCCCTCGGCGCCGCCAAACGGGTTGACGACGCCGACGCGCTCATCGTTCAGGTGGGTGCCTTATTGTGGGACGACGAAGCAAGACAAACCATGCGCGACAGCGGCCTTCGCTTTTTGGAAAAACACCGCGGCGCGGCAGAGCGGTTGGCGCAGTGGTTGTCGGGAACTGGGCAGTAGATCACAGCTTCCCGCGCGGTAGGGCGCCCCTGATTTTTAGGCCGAAAATACTCAGGCCACAAAGAAAATCTTTGTGGCCTTTGCGTTCCTTGTGGTTAATTGTTTCTCTTGACCCACAGACAGAAATTTACAAAAACCGATCCAGCAATCGTCGGCTGTGTTTGTCGAGCGCGGCGATATCGGGAATCCGGTATTGCACGCCGTCGCGGTCGGTAATCAGCAGCGACGACGCGCTTAACAGACGAATGTCTTCTTCGCCTTTCAGCACGAATGACGTTTCGCCTCGGTCTGTGTTGACTTGCCAAGTGCTCGGTGTGGCGAATGTCGAAACGTGACGCAGCCGTAGAATAGCGGGCACGAATTCGCGTTCGGCGAGCACCGTTTCGATCAAAGTGCGAATCTCGCTGCCGAGAGCGGTTTCCAGGGTTGCCAAAGAATCGATCCAGGCACGTTCGTGTCCTTCTTCGTCAATCAGCGCCAAGCCGGCTTCCGGTGCGCTGATCGGAAACGCGCGCGCCGGCACGATGTTTTCGTAAATCCGCCCATCGTCGGCAGTCAATACCAGCCGGCCAAAAGCGTTGCGCGATAATTGAAACGGTTTCATTTTGGCGAACGGTCGGTAGTGGAAATGGTGTTGCCCCAGGGTTCCGCCAACGCGAATTCGGTATCGACCTGCCGCGCCTGCGCTTCGTACAAACGGAAATAAGCGCCGCGCCGAGCAATCAGCACATCATGCGTTCCTTCCTCGACAATCTGGCCGCGATCCATCACCACCAACCGATCAGCCTTGCGCAGCGTTGACAGCCGGTGCGCGATGGCGATGGTCGTGCGGCCGCGCACGAGGTTGTCGAGCGCTTTCTGGATTTCTTTTTCGGTTTCGGTATCGACCGATGAGGTCGCTTCGTCGAGAATCAGAATCTTCGGGTCGATCAGCAGCGCGCGCGCAATCGAGATCCGTTGTCGTTCCCCACCCGACAGCCCTTGTCCGCGCTCGCCGACCAGCGAGTCATAACCGTGCGGCAAGCGCAAAATGAATTCGTGCGCATGGGCGGCGCGTGCCGCGGCGACGATTTCCTCGCGCGTCGCGCCGGGACGACCGTAAGCGATGTTTTCGGCGATGGTGCCGAAGAACAGGAAGGGTTCTTGCAGCACCAGACCGATGTGACGGCGGTAGTCAGAGATCGCCAAGGTACGAATGTCGATGCCGTCAAGCAACACCGCGCCTTCGGCGGCATCGTAAAAACGGCAGATGAGATTGACCAGCGTGCTCTTGCCGGAACCGCTGTGCCCGACCAGCCCGATCATTTCACCGGGCGCAACGGCGAGATCGACGCCGCGCAAAACCGTGCGGTTGCCGTAGCGAAACACGACATTGCGCATTTCGATCTGCCCGCGCACCGTCGGCAACGGTACCGGCTGCACCGGTTCCGGCACATTCGAAACGTGATCGAGAATGTCGAAGATGCGCTTGGCGCCCGCCGCCGCTTTTTGTGTGACCGAGACGATCCGGCTCATCGAGTCGAGCCGCGTATAAAAACGGCCGATGTACGCCAGCGCCGACAACAGCATCCCGGTAGAAATGTTACTTTGCGACACTTGCCAGATACCGAACATCCAGACGACCAACAGCCCGATTTCGGTCAGCAGCGATACCGTCGGCGAAAACAGCGACCAGAGTCGGTTGACTCTGTCGTTGGCGACGAGATTGTGGCGGTTGGCCTCTTGAAAGCGTTTCGTTTCACGCCCTTCCTGCGCGAACGCCTTGACGACGCGGATGCCGGGAATGGTGTCAGCCAGCACATTGGTCACTTCCGACCAGGCGCGGCCGATTTTTTCGAAGCCGGTACGCAAGCGATCGCGCACCTGATGAATCATCCAGGCGATGAAAGGCAGCGGCAGCAGCGTCACCAATGCCAGCCAGGGGTTGATCCAGAACAGCACCGCCGCCGTCATCGTGATCATCAGCACGTCGGTGGCGAAATCGAGCAAATGCAGCGACAGAAAAAGACAGATGCGATCGGTTTCCGAGCTGATGCGCGCCATCAAATCGCCGGTGCGTTTGCCGCCGAAGTATTCCAGCGACAAATGCATCAAATGTTCAAAAGACGCCGTCCGCAAGTCGGCGCCGATTCGCTCGGACACCAGCGCCAGAATATAGGTTTTTCCCCAGCCCAGCCCCCAGGCAAGCAACGCTGAAGCCAGCAGTCCACCGAGGTACAGCGCCACCAGCCCGATATCGACCGGCACCCCTTTTTCGGCTGGCACGAGAACGTCGTCGGTGAGCGGCATGATCAGGTACGGCGCCACCAGACCGGCCGCCGTCGATGTCAGCATCAGGATGAAGCCCAGCAACAGCGAACCTTTGTATGGCTTGGCGAACCGCCACAGCCGGAACAGAATCCAGGTAGAAGGAGGCGGCGCCGTGCCGTCCGCCGCGCAGTTCGGACACCCGTCATCGTCGGCAGTCAATGGTGTACCGCAAACCGGACATAAGGCTGCGCCATTTTCGCTTTCCGGCGACGGCTCTTCCTGTCGCCGGCCGAAGGCCTGAACGAGACGCAGAACCGCAGCGTCTTGCGCCAGCGTATAGCGCCAGTGATGCAGACGACCGTTGCCATCGAGCAATTCCAGCGTGCCGACACCGGCATGGTCGTCATGGCTTAGCCGCTGTCCGTCCCGACGCGCCCATTCCCGGCATGTCGGCTCTCCCTCCAACGATGCGTTGTTACCGAGAGCACATCCGAGCAGTCGCCGGTCGGTGACAACAACCAGCTCCTGCGCAAAGCGCAATCGCGCATCGAGATCGATGGCCACCCACGCCAAAATTTTTTCGTCCGGTGACAAGAAAGACAAAGCCCATGCCTGCCAAGCGGCGGGCACGGAAATCGATGGTGCGGGCGTTACTGTGGCGCGGGTGTCCCTGTGTCTTGGCGTCATGAGCGGCAGCTGTACCGTACCCTGGAGGCAATCAACTTCGATCCCCTTCCGGTAAAAGCAGCATCACTATAAAAGAATTTCGCCGTGAACGTGCGTTTTTGTAAAAAAGAATCCGCACAAGAAAAATGGTGTTCCTGATGACATGGCGCGTCTCTGGTTGAGCCTCCTCGAACGGAGTACACTTCTCAAGTTGCGCCACAAGATGACGGATCAATGTTATCCTGATATTCGGCGCCCTGTTTTTTGAAAAAAGGTTTTATTTGATTGACGGTTTGTGTCCACGACATCAAAAGAAATGCAATTTCTCCGCATCACCTACTTGCGCGGCCCCAACCTCTGGACCTACCGACCGGTGCTGGAAGCTTGGGTTGACATCGGCGCGCTGGAAGAGGCACCGTCCAACACGATCCCCGGATTTTACGAGCGGCTTGTCGGCTGGCTGCCCTCACTGATTGAACACCATTGCAGCGCCGGCGAACGCGGCGGTTTTCTGCATCGCGTCAGGGAGGGCACCTGGATGGCGCACGTGCTCGAACATGTCGCGATCGAGTTGCAGAATCTCGCCGGTATGCAGGCCGGTTTCGGCAAGGCGCGGCAGACTTCACAGCGCGGTATTTACAAAGTGGCGTTCCGAGCGCGCAACGAGGAGGTCGGCCGCGCCGCGCTGTTCGCCGCCCGCGATCTGGTGATGGCGGCCATTGAAAACAAGCCGTTCGACGTCGCCGCCGCGGTTGACGATTTGCGCCGGAAGATCAACGACCACCATCTGGGGCCGAGCACGGCTTGCATCGTTCAGGCAGCCGCCGAGCGCCGCATTCCGGTGACGCGGTTGAACGACGGCAATCTGGTGCAACTGGGTTACGGTGCGCGTCAGCGCCGGATCTGGACGGCGGAAACCGAGCACACCAGCGCCATCGGCGAAGGCATTGCTGACGACAAGGATTTGGCCAAGCGCTTGTTGCGCTCATGCGGCATCCCCGTGCCGGAAGGCGACACCATCGCGGATGCCGACGCCGCCTGGGCAGCGGCGCAGGGTATCGGCCTGCCGGTGGCGGTCAAACCGCTCGACGGCAACCATGGTCGCGGCGTCGTTCTCGACCTCGCGCGTGAGGAAGACGTTCGCGCTGCTTTCGCCATCGCCGACGCCGAAGGCAGCGGCGTCATCGTCGAGCGTTTCGTACGCGGCGATGAACACCGGCTGCTGGTGGTCGGCAACCGACTGGTGGCCGCCGCCCGCGGCGAAGCCGCGTGGGTCACCGGCAACGGTCGCGATACGGTGGAAGCGCTGATCGACGCACAACTCAACAGCGATCCGCGCCGTGGTCGCAGCGAAGATTTTCCGCTCAACAAACTTTTGCTCGACGAAGATCCCGTCATCGCGCTGGAGTTGACGCGCCAACAGTTGACACGGAACAGTGTCCCGGCCGTCGGTCAGCGGGTGTTGATTCAGCGCAACGGCAACCTCTCTGCCGATGTCACCGAAAAGGTACACCCCGAGAATGCCGAGCTGGTCGCGCTGGCCGCCCGCGTCATCGGACTCGACATCGCCGGCATCGACCTGGTGGCCGAAGACATCCGCCGCCCGTTCGTCGGGCAGGAAGCCGCCATTATCTCGGTCAACGCCGGCCCCGGGTTGCTGATGCACTTGCAACCGGCAAGCGGAAAGCCACAGCCGGTCGGCGAGGCCATCATCAACCATTTGTTTCCCGACGTCGAGCAGTGCGGACGTATTCCGGTCTTCGGGATCACCGGCTCACAGGGAACGACCGCCATCGCCCAACGGCTGGCGGCGCTGCTTCGTCTCGGCGGCTATCGCGTCGGGCTGGCGTGCCGCGACGGCCTGTATTTCGGTCATCGCCGCGTCGATACGCGTAATGCCGTCAACCGGACTGCCGGCGAACGCTTGCTGATGAACCGTTTGCTCGACGCTGCCGTGATCGAGAGCGACGCGGCGCTGATTCTGCATGAAGGGCTTGCTTATGACCGCTGCCGGATCGGCATCGTCACCGATGCCGGCGGTTTGGCGGCGCTGGCCGACGACGACATTCTGACCCCGGAACAACTGTGCCAGGTATTGCGCACACAGGTCGATGTCGTATTACCCGACGGCGTGGCAGTATTGAACGCACACGACCCGCTTCTGATCGAAATGGCGCCGCTGTGCGACGGCGAAGTGATTTTCTACGCCGCCGACTCCAAGCTGCCGGCGATCGCCCAACACTGTGCCGATGGCGGTCGTGCCGTCGTTACCAACGACGAGGGACAGGTGATGCTGATACACGGCAACCATACGACCGTGCTGAACACCCGCAGTGCGCCCCATCTCGAAACACTGGCAACCATCGCCGCCGTCTGGGCGTTCGGCGCCAACGCCATGTTGATCCGGTTCGGAATCGAAAGACTGGAAACCGATCCCGCAGTCATCTGACACCCCATTGACTCCTTCCCCGCTCTCAAGGACCCCTTCTGATGGAAGTCGCAAGAATTCGAGCGCTACGCGGCCCCAATCTGTGGAACCGCCGCACCGCCATTGAAGCGCTCGTTTCCTGCGCGCCCGACGAGACCGTGATCGCCGATGTGCCGGCGCTGGAAACGAAACTGCACAGCCGCTTTCCGTCGATGGGATCGCTCACCCCGGCTGGCGACAAAGCGGCGGTCAGTCTGGCGCATGCGCTCGAACGCGTCGCATTGAGCTTGCAGGCAGAAGCCGGCTGTCCGGTCACGTTCAGCCAAACCGTTTCGACCACCACCCCCGGTCTGTTTCAAGTTGTCGTCGAATACACCGAAGAGGAGGTCGGCCGTCTGGCGCTGCTTTTCGCGCAGGAATTGTGCACGGCGGCGCAGCAAGACGCGCCGTTCGATCTTGCCGGCGCGCTGGCGCAAATGCAAGCGCTCGATGAAGACATCCGGCTGGGACCGAGTACCGGCGCCATCGTCAATGCCGCCGTCGCCCGTCGTATTCCTTATCGCCGGTTGACACAGGGCAGTCTCGTGCAATTCGGCTGGGGCAGCCGCCAGCGACGCATCCAGGCGGCAGAAGTTGACCGCACCAGCTCCGTTGCCGAAGCCATCGCGCACGATAAAGAGTTGACGAAAAAGCTGCTGGCTGCCGCTGCGGTACCCGTTCCCGAGGGGCGGCCGGTAACCGATGCCGAAGATGCCTGGGTGGCGGCGAATGAAATCGGTCTGCCGGTCGTCGTCAAGCCGTTAAACGGTAGCCAAGGCAGAGGCGTCACCGTCAACATCAACAGCCGCGAGCATTTGTTGGCCGCGTACGAGGCCGCCGTCAAGATCAGACGGCAAGTGATGGTAGAGCGCTATTTGCCGGGGCCTGATTTCCGGCTGCTGGTCGTCGGCAACAAGTTGGTCGCGGCGGCGCGGCGCGATCCACCGCAATTGATCGGCGACGGCGTTCACAGCGTCCGGGAACTGGTCGATGTCGTGAACCGCGATCCGCGCCGCAGCGAAGGCCACGCCACCGCGCTGACCAAGATTCGCTTCGACGATATCGCCAACACCTTGCTGGCAATGCAAGGCCATACCGCCGACAGCGTGCCGCCACCGGGAACGCGCGTCATCCTGCGCAACAACGCCAATTTGTCCACCGGTGGCGCCGCCACCGATGTTACCGATGAGGTGCATCCCGACATTGCCGCCCATGCCGTTGCCGCAGCACAGACGGTTGGCATCGACATCGCCGGCATCGATGTCGTTTGCGAAACAATTTTGAAGCCGCTCGAAGAACAGTACGGCGGTGTTGTCGAAGTCAACGCCGCGCCCGGTTTGCGCATGCACTTGTCACCGTCGTACGGCAAGGGTCGCCCCCTCGGCGAGGCGATCATCAACCACATGTTCCCGCCGAATGAAAACGCCCGCATTCCGGTCGTGGCGGTGACCGGCACCAACGGCAAAACGACCACCGTCCGGCTGATCGCCCATCTTTTCGACCAACACGGCTGGCGCGTCGGCATGACCACCACCGACGGCATTTACGTCAACCATCGCCGCATCGATAACGGCGATTGCAGCGGCCCGCGCAGCGCCCGCAGCGTACTGATGCACCCCGACGTTGACGCCGCCGTTTTCGAAACCGCGCGCGGTGGAATGCTGCGCGAGGGACTGGGTTTCGACCGCTGCCGCGTCGCCGTCGTCACCAATCTCGGCATCGGCGATCATCTGGGGCTCGATTTCATCACCAGCGTCGAAGACCTCGCCGTGCTCAAGCGCGTCGTCGTTCAAAACGTGGAGGAAGACGGCATGGCCGTACTCAACGCCGACGATCCGCTCGTCGCCGCCATGGCCGCCGCTTGCCCCGGCGACATCACTTTTTTCGCGCGCGACGGCCACTCGCCGCGTCTGATGGCGCACCGCGCCCAAGGCAAGCGCGTCGTCTATCTCAGTAACCACGCACTCGTCGCCGCCCAAGGCGGCTTCGAGTATCGGCTGCCGCTCGCCGACATTCCGCTCACCCACAACGGCACCGTCCCGTTCCAGGTTGATAACGCGATGGCGGCGATAGCAGCCGCCTGGGCCATCGCCTTACCATGGGAAACCATCGCGCGCGGACTCGCCTCCTTTGTCAGCGACGATCACGCCGTGCCGGGGCGCTTCAACGTGTTCGACTACCGCGGCGCCACGCTCATCGCCGATTACGGCCACAACCCTGACGCCATCGCCGCACTGACGCAGGCGATCGAAGCGATGCCGGCGCGACGCCGCTTCGTCATCATCAGCGGCGCCGGCGACCGCCGCGACGAAGACCTCCAGCGACAAACACAAATTCTCGGCGATGTTTTTGACGAAGTGATCCTCTACCAGGATCAGTGCCAGCGCGGCCGTCAGGACGGCGAAGTGCTGGCGCTCTTACGGCGCGGACTGGCGCATGCCCAACGCACTCAGATCATCGAAGAAATCCATGGTGAGTCTCTCGCCATCGACACCGCGTTAAAACGGCTGTCTGCCGGCGACCTGTGTCTGGTTCTGGTCGATCAGGTCGAAGCGGCGTTGGCGCACATTCGCCGGCGGATTGAAGAAAGCGAAGCGTTGCTGGTGCCGGGTTGATTCAAAACGTCATCACTCGCCTGCCTTGAAGTTGTACACCGTCCGAATTCTTTCGACGACTTCTGCGGTCGGGTGAATGCGTGAAAGAATCTCGTCCATGCTCTTGTAGGCCATTGGCGACTCATCCAGCGTATTGCGATGAACCGAGGTGGAAAAAATGTCCTTCATCTCGGACTGGAATTCGTTCATGGACAGCGTAATGAGTGCTTTGGTGCGGCTCATCAACCGGCCCGCCCCGTGCGGCGCGGAGTAATTCCATTGCGCATTGCCCTTGCCCACGCAAATGAGGCTGCCGTCGCGCATATTGATCGGAATCAGCAGGTGCTCCCCGGATTTGGCGGAAACGGAGCCTTTGCGCAAAATCATCGCCTCTGTGTCGATATAGTTGTGGATGGTGGTGAAGCGATCCGTTTCGGTCAGCCCCAGCCCGTTCAGGATGACCTCCGTCATTGCCTGCCGGTTCAGGGCAGCGAAGCGCTGGATGATCCGCATATCGTGCAGGTAATCATCGAACTGCTTGCCCGAAGCGTAGGCCAAATCCCTGGGAATGTCCGTAGCGGGTTTCAGGCGCTGGAGGCTCTTCTCGATTTCCTGCTCACGTCCCCCGGCTTTCAGGGCAGCGATGGTTTGATTCATCGTCTTTCTGGAGGGGCCACTCAGACGCTTGCAGGCTTCACCCTGATACCAGGTGGCGACTTCCTGCCCAAGATGGCGACTGCCCGAGTGCACGATCAGATACAGGGTACCGTCATCGGCGCGATCCACTTCGATGAAATGGTTGCCGCCGCCCAGGGTGCCAATGCTCAACCGTGCGCGATCCGTGCTGACGCGGTCGGCGCAGCGCAGTTTGTCCAAGTCGATTTTTGCGTTCAGCGGGTGATGTTTTTTGCGGATATCGCGCCCCGATGGAATTTCCGCCCGAATCAGGCGGTCGAGCCGCGCGAAATCCAGATGGCGCTCGGCGATGCGCACGGTTTCCATACCGCAACCGATATCGACGCCGACCATGCCCGGCACGATCTTGTCGGTGATGGTCATCGTGGTGCCGATGGTGCAACCTTTCCCGGCGTGAACGTCCGGCATGATCCGAATCCGGCTGCCCGCAAATTCCTCGCGGTCGCAGACCGCCCTGATCTGCTCGAACGCGGCGGATTCCAGTTCCCCGCAATAGCACAGGGCTGTATTGTGTTTGCCTTTTACTTCGATCATAAGATCATCCACATCCTTCAATATCCTTGGCGCGACAACATCGGGAGCTTACGCCATGCCTCAAGACGGCGGCACCGAATTCTTGTCTCCGCCATCTTATCCCGCTTTCAAGGTCACCTGTCCGTTCAACCCCTGCCCCAAGCCTCCAAAGACCGAAATGCGGTCGATACGTTCAGCCACCCGTTCCAAGGTTTCCAACTCCTTCAACCGCAGAGTCGCCGGGTTATCTACCATGACCTTGGCGGTGTTCAGGTGTGAGCGGATCGAGCGTGTGGAGAAATAAGCGGAAAGATCAGAGCGTCGGAGAATTCTGATTTTCAATAGCCCCGAATTTTCCACCAAGCACGATTCCTATTAGCCGCCAATAGCGCCCGGGGGGCGAAGCAAGCCCAATAGCCGGGGAGCCTTGCAGCGCCCCGGAATTGTTCTGGTGTTCAGACTTTGCGCACAGCTTTGGCGTATTCAGCCGCCTGGGTGCCGGCGATGCGTCCGAAAGTAATCGTTTCGGAAATCGAATTGCCGCCCAATCGGTTCGAGCCATGTACACCGCCGGTTACTTCTCCGGCGCCGAAAAACCCCATAATCCAGCCATCTTTGCGCAACACTTGCGTTTTGGTGTTAAACACCACGCCGCCCATCGTGTAGTGGATGCCTGGCCGTACCGGAATGGCGTACAGCGTTGGGGTGTCGATCGGGTACGGCATATCGGGTCGGTCAAACGCGTCGTCTTTCTTCACTTTTTGATAGTCGTTGTACGCCGCCACCGTTTTTGCCAGCGCTTTGCCGTTGACACCAACTTGTTCGGCCAGCGCCTCGATGTTCGACGCCTGCTTCACGAGTTCCAGATGTTCGTAGCCGCGAATCAGCTTCAGTTTGTTGCGTGTTCCTTCGCCGAAAACCAGGATTCCAACACCATCGGGCTGTTTCAGTTCGGCTTGACTGACTTTGTCGCGCGTCAACAACTCGTTGATGAACCGCTGACCGTCCTTGTTCACTAGAATCGCACCACCACCGCGCACTGATTCGCTGATCAGAATTTTGCTGTTGGCGGCCTGCGTCGGGTGTACCTGAATCTTGTCCAGATCGCGTACTTCGGCGCCTAACGCGATCGCCAGCATCAAGCCGTCACCCGTGGCACCCGGCTGATTGGTGTTCCAGAACGAAGCCAGTTCCGGGCGGTACTTACGGATCAATTCCGGGCTGTTGCTGAACCCGCCCGAAGCCAGAATCACGACCGGCGCTTCAATAGTGTACAGACTGCCGATGCGATCCGAGACCATAACACCGGCAATCCTCCCCTCTTTATCTTGCAACAATGCTTTGGCGCGGGAACCGGTGCGCACATCCATTTTGCGTTTTATGGCATTCTGCCGCAGCGCATGGATGATATTGAAACCGACTGCGCTGCCACCTTTCGGCAAATGTGTGCGCGAATGCGCAGCACCGCCTGCCCGGCTGATGTCGGTCAAATCGGCTCCAAGCGATAACATGTATTCAACCGATTCTGCCGAATTCTTCGCAAGGATTTCGACCAGCGCCGGATCGTTGGTGTTTTGGCCTCCTTTCATCGTATCTTCAAACATTGTTTTCCAGTCGTCCGGAATGCCCATTTTCTTTTGAATGCTGGTGCCTGCTGCGTTCATGCCGCCAGCCGCCAGTTGTGAGTTGCCTCCAGTGATAGGCATTTTTTCGAGCACGATCACTTTGGCGCCCGCATCGAAGGCCGTGATCGCTGAAGCAAAGCCGGCGCCGCCGGAACCAATCACAACAATATCGGCGCGCTCGGTGGCGCGGTTAGCAAAGACCAGACGGCTTCCCAGAAACGAGATGCCGCCGGCAATCAATAATTGACGTCGATTCATGATAACCCTCTTATTTTTTCCATTGTTGGATTTGTTTGCTTTCCGGTAAAGTCGCCGCACCGCCCGGGATCGGAAGATTGAAATTGGAATGGCAATACGAACAATACGCCAGCGATTCTTGATGCCCCTGATGGCACGTCGAGCAGGCGATCTCCGGCCCCAGATGTGAATCATGCACGTTGATGTTCGGATTCTTTGCTTTGGCCTTGGAAACAGCCGCCATCTTGTCGTAATTGCCGTGGCAGGAAACACAGTTGCCGTTGACGACGCTGGCCGTATCGTTGGGAACGATGTTGTCGCTATGGCAAGCGACACAATCGAGAAACGCCTTCTTCTGGTGAACTCCGGCCAGATGATCTGGCGACATGCCTTTCTCTCTCACCGTAATAACGGCTACCTGCGCCTCCGGACTGAGGGCAGCGGTTTTTTGAACAACGCTTGGCGCTGTGCTGACAGTTGTTTCTTTTAACGCAGCACTCTGACTGCACGCTGTCAACAAACCGAAAAACAGCACGAAAGCTGTTGCGGCGCCTCCTATTTTTGTTACAAGCTCATGTATTTTCATCGTGTCTTTTCCTTAAGTTACGTTTTGATTCGACCTCAGGAAAAGAGCGGCATTGCACGAACATTTTTATTGTATGGGTCAATATATATTCAGTGTCTTTGTCGCGGCGTGTTGTCGTTCCTTTCTTTGGCCGCGCAGCGAATGTTAAAATAAACTCATGTATGTTTATTTGACTCGCGTCAACCTTTCTATTGGTTGCTGAAAATCTTGGAGATGGGCGGAACCCGGAACTTGTCTCGAGAAAATAACGCTCGAGCGACAGAGCCTCTTCCGAAGAAAAACAAGTCGCAAAGAGTGCAAAGATGTTAGCGCTTGGGGCGCTCCGCATCTTTGCGGTTAAAATACTTTTTTCGCCATTTAACAATGTCCTTTGTGGCACGATACAACCTTAACGAAGTTGAGATAAGCTTCAGAGCAAATTCCGACGGTCTTTACGATGTCACGAGTCGTCTTTGAAAAACTCATCGCTTTGTTTGATGCCGGACGAGCGCGTTATCGGGTCATGGCGCATGCGCCTGTGCGGACATCGGAGGAGGCGGCTGCCGTGCGCGGCACCGTCTTGAGCCAAGGCGCGAAAGCGATGACGTGCCGCGTCAAACTGTCGGCGGCGCAACGGGTTTATGTTCTGGCGGTGTTGCCGGCGGATCAACAACTCGATTTTGTCAAACTCGCCGCTGCCATCAGCGGCAAAAAAGCCTCGCTGGCAACGCCGGAAGAAGCGCAGGCGCTCACCGATTGCGAGATGGGGGCGGTGCCGCCGGTCAGTTTTCACCCGGAACTGTTGCTGATCGCTGACCCCGGCATCGCATCCCAGCACAGTGAAATTTCCTTCAACGCCGGACTGCGCGAACGTTCGATCATCGTCGCCACGGAAGATTATCTGCGCATCGTCGCTCCGCGATTGGAGACGATTGTTCGGGATGGCACGGTTTCCCCGTAGGTTGGCGGTGAGCGCAGCGAACCCCAACAAGAGCATGCTGCAGAAGCACCGCGCCAAAGAAAACCCGGCGACAAGGCCGGGTTTTTCGAGATACCGCATGCCTTTACGGCTTATCCGTCTTGTTTGATTTCTCCGGCGTCTTGTCCTCGGTTTCAAAGATGAGCGTCTCGGAAGCGTCGGTCTTTTCTGCCGTTTCCGCGCTGTCCTTCTTTTCTTCTTTCTTGATCGCCGCGATCACCGGCAACCCCTTCAACTGGTTCAACGCCTGTTGCAACTGAAAATCTTCCGGAGAGCCAAATTCGAAACGCACGGGCGGCGGCGCCGGTTTGTCTTTATCGTCGTCCGGTGACGGTGCTTTGACGGCCTCCTCTTTGGCCGCTTCCGGCGTTTTGCCGTTTTTCGGTGTCGCCATGTGGTGATCGAGATTGGCTTCGCGGACGCGCAGCACATCGCGGCCATCGTCAACCGCGATATCGGGCTCGATGCCCTTCGCCTGGATCGAGCGCCCCGACGGCGTGAAGTAACGCGCGGTGGTCAGTTTCAGCGCGTGTCTGGCGTCGATCTGCATGATGGTTTGCACCGAGCCTTTGCCGAACGACGGCGCCCCCATCAGCACCGCGCGCTGGTGATCCTGCAAGGCGCCGGCGACGATCTCGGAGGCCGACGCCGAACCGCCGTCGATCAACACCACCATCGGCACCGTTTTGACAGCGCCCGGCAAATCGGCAAGATAGTCCTTGGCAACCGGCGAACCGAGGTAGTCGCGGCGGCGCGCCTTGAGCTCCATCCGCGCTTCCGATGTGCGCCCTTCGGTGTAAACAATCATCACGTCTTTCGGCAGAAACGCCGACGACACCGACACCGCCTGCGTCAGCAAACCACCCGGATCGCTGCGCAAATCGAGCACCAGCCCTTTCAGCGGCGTCTCTTTGTACAACGAATTCAGCGCCTGCACGAGGTCTTCGCCGGTGCGTTCCTGAAAATTGCGAATCCGCACATAACCGTAGCCCGGCTCGACCATCTTGTAGCGGATGCTTTTGATGTTGATTTCCTCGCGCACGAGCTTGAACACCAGCGGCATCGTCTCGTCCTTGCGGGCGATGGTCAGTGTGACGCTGGTGCCGGGCTTGCCGCGCATCATGTCAACCGCTTTCGACAGCGGCAGACTGCGTGTCACCGTATCGTCGATCTTGATGATGAAATCGCCTGACTTGATCCCGGCACGAAACGCCGGCGTGTCTTCAATCGGCGAAACGACTTTGATGACGTCGTTTTCGCTGTTGACCTCAATCCCGAGACCGCCGAATTTGCCTTGCGTCGTCATCTTCAAATCTTCGAGTTCGCGGCCATCGAGAAAATCGGAGTGCGGGTCAAGTCCGCGCACCATGCCGTTGATCGCTTCGCGAATCAGTTTGTCATCGGGTACCTGATCGACGTATGTGCTTTTGATTTTGCCGAAGACCGCCGCCAGCAGTTGCAGGTCTTCGTACGGAATCGGCGTTTTGCCTTCCTGATTGGCAACCGCCGAAAATTGCACCGACAACAAAACGCCCAGCGCGAGACCCAGCGCAACACCCAACCCGATCGACCCTGCTTTTTTTAGAAATTTGTGCATGTAAAGCCAGTGTTTTGTGAGAAGTAAAGAAAAGTCTTTACCGGAATTTTTAAGGATATAACGGTTTCCCGCTTTATGCCACTTTGTCAGCAAAAGTTACCAATGCCCGACCCGTCATCTCGGCGGGTACCGGCTGCGCCATCAGCCGCAACACGGTCGGCGCCAGATCGCACAGCGCGCCGCCTTCGGTGAGTCTGGCGGCGCGCCCGACATAGACCAGCGGCACCGGGTTCAGCGAGTGCGCGGTGTGCGGCTGACCGGTGGCCGGATCGAACATCATTTCGGCATTGCCGTGGTCGGCGGTGATCAACGCCTCGCCTCCCGCCCGCTTGATCGCGCCGACGACCCGCGCCAGACAGACATCCAGCGTCTCCAGCGCCGCCACCGCAGCGTCGAATTTGCCGGTGTGCCCGACCATATCGCCATTGGCGTAATTGGCGACGATCAAATCGTACTTGCCGCTGTCGATTGCCTCGACCAGCCGATCGGTCACCTCGACGGCGCTCATCGCCGGCTGCAAATCGTAAGTCGCCACTTTTGGCGACGGCACCAGAATCCGGTCTTCGCCGGGCGAAACAGTTTCGACGCCGCCGTTGAAAAAATACGTCACATGCGCGTACTTTTCAGTTTCGGCGATGCGCAACTGTTTCAAGCCGAGCCGCGAAACATACGCGCCCAGCGGATTGTCGATGGGCTGCGGCGGAAACATCACCGGCAACGGCGCGAACGCTTCACCGTACGAGGTCAGCGTC
>JAIRJZ010000017.1 GCA_031260355.1 Burkholderiales bacterium | reverse complement strand
GTCCACCTTCCACCCCCCCGCCCCCCGGGGCGGGGGGCCCCCACCAGCCGGCCCTGGACCGGCGTATCCTGGGGGGGGGGGGGAGCGGGGGCAAAGGCGTGCAAGAAAAAGCGGAGGTCATGCCTCCGCTTTTTCAACAACAACGATTCAGGCAAACGGCCTTAAGCCAGCGAAGCCTTGGCCTGTTCGGCGATTTTGGCAAACGCTGCCTTGTCGTAAACGGCGAGGTCGGCCAGTACTTTGCGGTCGATATCGATGGCGGCCTTCTTGAGGCCGTTCATGAAGACGCTGTAGGTCATCCCCAGTTCACGCACGGCGGCGTTGATCCGGGCGATCCACAAAACACGGAACTCGCGTTTCTTCTGACGGCGGTCGCGGTACTGATACTGACCGGCTTTCATCACCGCCTGTTTGGCGATACGGTAAACGTTCTTGCGGCGGCCACGAAAACCTTTGGCCTGCTCCAGAACTTTTTTGTGCCGCGCTCGGGCGGTCACACCACGTTTGACTCGGGGCATGGTTCCTCCTTAAGCGTAGGGCAGCATCGCCTTGACGGAGGCGATATTGGTGGAATGGATTTCCGCCGGACCGCGCAACTGGCGCTTGGTCTTGGTGGACTTTTTGGTCAGGATATGACTCCTGAACGCTTGCGAGCGTTTGATCGAGCCGCTGCTGCGGACGCGAAAACGCTTTTTGGCGCTCGACTTGGTTTTCATCTTGGGCATTGCATTAACTCCTTTAGCTGCCTTCGGCGGCGCTCATCGCTGGCGCGGTTGAGACTTGGGGGCCGGCATCGGGCTTATCGGGGCGATGTTTTACGGGTGCTGCTTTCTTGGGAGCCAGCATCATCACCATCTGCCGGCCTTCAAGTTTGGGGTACTGCTCAACGGTTGCAATGCTTTCGGTTTCTTCCTTGATCCGGTCGATCAGGCGGATACCGAATTCCTGATGTGCCATTTCACGGCCACGGAAACGCAGTGTGACTTTCACTTTGTCGCCGTCGCCCAAGAAACGCAGCAGGTTGCGCATCTTGATCTGGTAATCGCCTTCGTCCGTTCCGGGACGGAATTTGACTTCCTTGATCTGAATCTGTTTCTGCTTCTGCTTCGCCTCGTGCTGCTTCTTGGCCTCATGGTACTTGAACTTGCCAAAGTCCATGACCCGGCAGACCGGCGGTTTTGCCAGCGGCGCGATTTCGACCAAATCGAGATCGGCTGCTTCCGCTTCGGCAAGCGCCTTGGCTAGCGAAACGATCCCGGCCTGTTCGCCGTTGATGCCGATGAGGCGAATTTCGGGTGCGGTAATCTCGTGATTGATCCGCTGTTCTTTTTCCTGAGCGATTGTTCTATCTCCTCAAAAATACAAAAAGCCATGCACTCGTTCAAGCGGGCATCGGAATCACCGACGCGCCGACCGTTCTTCTTCAAAACGGGCAAGCAAGACATCGAGGGGCATAGCCCCAAGATCCTCGCCGCTACGAGTCCGCACGGCTACCGTACGCGCCTGCGCTTCCTTATCGCCGACAATGAGCTGATAAGGCAGCTTTTGCAGGCTGTGCTCGCGAATTTTATAGGTAATTTTTTCGTTACGCAAATCGGCATGGACGCGGAACCCGTGTTTTTTCAGCATCTGTTGGATTTCTTCGGCATAACGGGCCTGCCGGTCGGTGATGCTCATCACCACGGCCTGCGTCGGCGCCAGCCACAGCGGCATGGCGCCGGCATGGTTTTCGATCAGAATGCCGATGAAACGCTCCAGCGAGCCGACAATGGCGCGGTGCAGCATGACCGGCGTTTTACGGCTGTTGTCCTCGTCAACGTACTCGGCGCCGAGCCGACCCGGCATGAAAAAGTCCACCTGCATGGTGCCGCACTGCCACGAGCGGCCGATCGAATCCTTCATGTGGTATTCGACCTTCGGGCCGTAAAAAGCGCCTTCGCCGGGCAGTTCTTCCCATTCGGTGCCGCAAGCCCTGAGGCCATCGCGCAGCGCGTTTTCGGCAAGTTCCCAAGTGTCGTCGGTGCCGATCCGGTGCTCCGGGCGCAACGCGATTTTGATCGCGATGTCCTTGAAACCGAAATCTTCATAGACCTTCAGCGCCTGCGAATGGAAAGCAATGACCTCCGGCTGGATTTGCGCCGCGGTGCAGAAAACATGGCCGTCGTCCTGGGTGAAGCCGCGCACCCGCATGATGCCGTGCAACGCGCCGGACGGCTCGTTGCGATGGCAGGCGCCGAATTCGCCATAACGCAGCGGCAGGTCGCGGTAACTGCGTAAACCGGAATTGAAAATCAGCACATGGCCGGGACAGTTCATCGGTTTGATCGCGAAATCGTGTTTTTCCGATTCGGTGGTGAACATGTTGTCCTTGTAGTTCTCCCAGTGCCCCGATTTTTCCCACAGGGTACGGTCGAGCATCAGCGGACAACGCACTTCGAGGTAACCGCTGTCTTTGTACACTTGCCGCATGTACTGCTCGACTTCCTGCCAGATCGACCAGCCTTTCGGATGCCAGAACACCATGCCCGGCGCTTCGTCCTGCAAGTGGAAAAGATCGAGTTGACGGCCGAGCTTGCGGTGGTCGCGCTTCTCGGCTTCTTCGATCCGGTGCAGGTAGGCGTCGAGGTCTTCTTTCTTCGTCCAAGCCGTGCCGTAAATGCGTTGCAGCATTTCGTTTTTCGAATCGCCGCGCCAGTAAGCGCCGGCCAGTTTCATCAGCTTGAACACTTTCAGATGGCCGGTCGAAGGGACGTGCGGCCCGCGGCACAGGTCAATGAATTCTCCCTCGCGGTACAGCGAGATGCCTTCATTGGTCGGGATCGACGCGATGATTTCCGCCTTGTAATGTTCGCCCATGCCCTTGAAGAACTGAACCGCGTCGTCGCGCGGCATCACGCTGCGAACGACCGGCTCGTCTTTCTTCGCCAACTCGACCATTTTGGCTTCGATGGCGGCGATGTCTTCCGGCGTGAACGGGCGCTTGTACGAAAAATCGTAATAGAAGCCGTCTTCAACGGTTGGCCCAATCGTGACTTGCGCGTCCGGGAACAACGCCTTCACCGCATAAGCGAGCAAGTGTGCCGCCGAATGGCGGATCAGGTCGAGCCCTTCGGCATCTTTGGCGGTGACGATGGACAGTTTGGCGTCGCGGTCGATCAGGAATGAGGTATCGACCAGTTGGCAGTCCTCGTTACCGAAAGCGACTTTTCCGGCCAGCGCGGCGCGGGCAAGACCGGCACCGATGGAGGCGGCGACATCGGCCACCGTGACCGGCGCTTCAAAGGTTCTGACAGAACCATCGGGCAGTTGAATATTGAGCATAGTATTAAACTTCCCTCCCTTTCAAGGGGAGGGTAGGGTGGGGATGGGGTTAATTGCTGTGTACATCTGAATCAAAACCGCTGTAAATGTTTATGTAGTCCACTTTAGGCAAAGCACCATAAAAAAAGCGCGGACGGGCCGCACTTTTCTGGATTCGGCTGCCGGAGAATGTCGGCAAGCGGAGGGACAGGCGCACGAACTCGTCTGGAGTTACCTTTTCGGCAAAAACGTTCGCGGTGTCATAACCTGGTCCTTTCAAGCAAGCTGCGACGCAGTAAAAAACACAGTAAAACAAGCTGCCGGTGGATCATCGGCGTCGAAGAGGTGCGTAACCGCATGACCGACGCGAGGAAACTGGTAGGCGGTATTGGAATCGAACCAACGACCTCCACGATGTCAACGTGGCGCTCTAACCAGCTGAGCTAACCGCCTGCAACTGATAATTATAACCGGAAAATGGGGGGCAGGGAATAGGCTATTGCGGTATAGGGTGACAGGGATTGCGTCCGCGAGCGTTGCGTGGTAGGAAACAATCCAGAGGTACACAGAGAGCCAGCTTATGGGCTGACGTACCTCGAAAAAGCGGAGGTAATCCGTGCCTCTAACTCTGGGTCGGGGGGGTTGAAAGTACATGCCATCACCAAGGTTCCGTTTCGGCGAACGCCTGTGTACTGGGGGGCCATAAGCGCTTCCTTTTCAATGAGCGCCGCTTCCTCCGTACTTGCGGAGTGAGTAAGCGAAACAACGAGAAACTTGGAGGGGGCAAACCCAAACTTGAGATAAGCCAGGTGCTCCGCATGGTTCACCTTGACGGCTTGCAGGGTCACTGAGGCATGTAAGCCTTGCCCCCACAAAAAATCACTCACGTCCTGAATAGGTTTTGGTAGCGGAGGCGTTGGCTTGATAAAACCAAGCTTGGTGAAGAGCCAGATAAAGGGGCAGAGTACAAGCCCAAGCAGGATGTAGAAGACGCCGCGCAACATGTCTGTGAAATTTAACGTAAAAATTAACCAGTGCGCTTTGCGCGTCTGTGTTGAAGGGCTTATTAGAGCGAAGTTACCACACCTTTTGGCTCCTCATTTCCCCAATTAAGAGCCAAAACATCTCCGTTTTCATCCAACATTACATATGCAAATATCGGTTCGTTATTTGAGCTTGGGATGCGCCAATAGTGAACTTGATGTGGAGGCTCCAGAAATTTTCCCAAATACACCAAGTCTGAAGCCTTCAGCCCACCATCCTCAAGAAACTCACCGAACTCTCGACGCAGATATCGCGGGAGTTCGCGTTCAATAGCTTCGCTAAGCCCTGTCACACCAATCCAAGGCGCAGCTTCGAGCGTAGCCTCCTCCAAGTTTCGCTTGCGCTCATATTCGGACACGGCTTGTTTGTATTCGGGATCCGATGAAACGCGCTGCGTAAGAAAAGGCACCGCAAACTTAGCGATGCACCACAACACTACGATGACGGTGATCAAAACAGCAAAGATTTTCATGATGTTCCCTAAAGACATATGGGTAAATTGTCTTGAAAAGAGCAGTGTCATTTAACTTGCAAATGTTGTCAATATTTACTTGGAGCAGTTCGTAGGCTGAATGGAACGAAGTGGAATCTCAGCCGCTATCGCCCAAAGCTGGGATTTCGTTTTACTCCATCCCAGTATCTAAGAGCTTGAACAACCTTGTTGTGTGCCGCCCCTCAAGGTCGCAACTGCTGCCTCTGCATTTGCTTTTCTCGCTGCTGCGGCCACTTCTTTCGTTACTATCGTTTTACCAATGGGAGCCAGCGCAATACCGGCCAGCTTGAGGTGTTGAATCCCGAAGGGGATGCCGATAATCGTGATGAAACAAATCAAAGCAGAAAGGATATGGCCAATCGCCAACCATACGCCGGCAAAAATGAACCAAATAACGTTTCCAAGTACCCCGAAACCACTGGTGCCAATGTCGTCTTTCTGATTCAACTCTTTTCGGCTAATCGCTTCTCGACCAAATGGGAAAAAAGTGAGTTGGCCGATGACAAAACACGCCTTACCCCAAGGAATCCCGACAATTGTCACGAATGCCAGCAGGCCGATCAACCACCACGCGAGACCCATTAACACGCCACCGAGAACGAACCAGAGAAAGTTGCCAATTGCGCGCATTGTTATCCCTCTTTCTTGTTGAGCCTCTATTACATACAGATGAACCATTTTGAGGAAAGCAGTGTCATCTAATATGCAAATGTTGTCAATCTTAACGCAGGGCAGCGGTTGCTATTGAACCGGCCGTCAAGGTTTGAGCGCTCTCACTGTGTCATGCTGCGCGTAGCCGCAGCATCCATACGGTTTTTGGATTCTGCGACTACGCTTCGCTCCGCGCAGAATGACGTTTGCGGTTCAAATCTTAATGGCCGGTTCAATAGTCGAAAGGGCGGCTCTGACGGCCTTGGTGAGCGGCTTGACAAAGAACCACTGCGCAACCATAACTAACGCAGAGGTGAGCGGCGTTACGCCGATAGGTGAAGGCGTCCGCTCAACTGTTTCTTGTTGATGTGCTGTCGCACAACGGCGCAACTTCTCCCGGCTGTGCGATTTCTCACACAGCCGGGAGAAGTAGATTATCAGATGTTGACCTTGATCGTCGTCGTGGTGCCATTGGTTTTGACAGAAGCAATCCCTACATCACGCGAGGCGGTCGAAGCATACATCTGGCTGGTGCCGATGACTTGATGGTTGCCCGCTTTGAGGTTGAAAAAAGACTTTCCGTTTTTGGATTCTTTCTTCTCGAAGCGAGAATCATTAGTGCAATTTTTCTGAACAGACGCGATGCCGTTTCTGGCAGAGGCCTCCGCCTTGTATAGCTCACTGGTAAGAATAATTTCCGCGTTTCCCGCTTTAAGGACGAAGCGGAACTGACCATCGCTGCTCTTTCCAAGTTCAAACCAACCTGCCATGATATTCTCCCTTATGTTGGTAGATTTTCTGATAACACCCAGCTACAGTTAAGACAATAACCTTGCTGGTGGTAATGTCGCCTAATGGATAGCGGTTGTCAAGATAACCTTAGCGCAGCGGCGGTCTTTTTTATTCGGGCGAACAAGAAAACCATGGCAAGCGCCATCTATGTGGCTTGTCCAGTGTACGGCAAGACACGATTGATGAATTGGGGTTGAATTGTGTGGCTTTCTGGACTATCTTCCACTGTTCTTTTCCCTTTCATGAAAGCCCGCGATGAACCCCGTTTACGACCAACCCTTTTCCTTTGCCAACGGCGCTACGCTTCGCAACCGCATCGTGATGGCGCCGATGACCACTTGGTCCGGCGGCGACGATGGTCGGCTGTCGCCCGATGAACTGGCGTATTACGAAGCGCGTGCTGGTGGTGTCGGCATGCTGATTACCGGCACGACGTACACCGTGCCGAACGGCAGAGGTTTCCCCGGTCAATTTTGCGGCGACGACGACCGCTTCATTCCCGGCCTGACTGAGTTGGCCGAGCGGATCAAGAGCAAGGGCGCCAAGGCGGTGTTGCAAATTTTTCACGCCGGTCGAATGAGCTATCCGGCGTTGACTGGCAATGATGTTGTCAGCGCCTCCGATGTTCCGGCCGAACGTCCCAGCGCTGCCCACCCGCGTGCGCTGGCGGACGCCGAAATCGAAGCGATCGTCGCTTCGTTCGGCGAGACGACGCGGCGCGCGATTGCCGCTGGTTTCGATGGCGTCGAAATCCACGGCGCCAACACCTATTTGATTCAGCAATTCTTTTCGCCGCATTCGAACCGCCGTGCTGACCGTTGGGGCGGTTCGCTGGAAGCGCGGGCGCGTTTTCCGCTGGCGGTTGTCGATGCCGTGCTTAATGCAGTGAAGGCGCACGCCGATAAAGAATTCATCGTCGGCTACCGTTTTTCTCCCGAAGAAATCGAAAATCCGGGGATTACGCTCGACGACACGCTTTATCTGGTTGATCGGTTGGCGGAAAAAGAGCTGACTTATCTGCACGTTTCGCTTGGCCGCTTCGATCAAACGTCGCAGCGCGACAAGAGCGACCAGCGCATCGTCGGTCAGGTGGTTCATCAACATTTGAAAGGGCGCTTGCCGTTGATTGGCGTCGGTGGCGTCAAAATCGCGGACGATTTGCCGCAGGCGTTCGACACCGGCTACGAACTTGTTGCCATTGGCCGCGCTCTGGTGGCCGAACCGCAGTGGGTGGAGAAAGCGCGCGCCGGAGAAAAAATCGTGCCGACCATTTCCATGGAAAAACGTATTGAAAAATGCGTGCCGGAAAAAATGATCGAAGTGATGAAGATGTTTTTTCCGGATGCGGTGGAGGGGTAAACCGTCTTTGCGCGGGGATCGCTGTTCACTAGGAACGCTCTGAACAACCCTGCCATCCCTCGTTTGTCATCCTGCGCGAAGTCGCAGGATCCACGCGGCGTCTGGATTCTGCGACTTCGCTTCGCTACGCGCAGAATGACAAGAAGAGTTTTTCAGAGGTTCCCTAGAGCGAGTTTGGTTCAAATGCTCACGCCCTCCCCTCTCGAGGGGGAGGGTGCCCCGAAGAGCCTGCCCTTGAAATGCTTTTGATCGGGGGGGGGGCGGGAGAGGGTGCAAAACGCAGCGTATCCTCGCAGGAATGTACTTGAGTCAAAACCGCTCTAATCTATGAAGTTTCCAGCGCGAAATGGGCGCCCTCATCGTGCGCCAGCAGCTTCACCAGCAAAGGCAGATTTTTCTGCAACAAAACATCCAACTGCCAAGGCGGGTTGATGATGAACAAGCCACTACCGTGCATCCCGAAGCCATCGGCGGAAGGGTGCTGAACGTTGAGCGTCACATCGAGCCATTTGACCGGCAGCGCCCGCAATTTTCGGCGCAAGGAGTCGATGTCCTGTCGTTGCAAGCAGGGATACCAGACGGCGAAGATGCCGGTGGCGAAACGCGTCAAGCTTTCGTTCACGGCATTGACGATTTGGTGGCAGTCGTCCTTGTTTTCGTAGGAGGGATCGATCAGGACGAGTCCGCGCCGCGACGGCGGCGGCAGGACGGCTTTGAGTCCGGCGAAGCCGTCTGATTTTTGCACTTGTGCCTGACGCTTCATCGGTCGGCAATTTTCAGCAAGCAGGGGATAATCGCTCGGATGTAATTCAAAGAGACGCAGTTTGTCACCGGGTCGCATGGTGCGTTGCGCGATCAGCGGCGAGCCGGGGTAGAAACGCAGCGTACCGTCCGGGTTGAAACTGCGGACGAGATCGCGGTAATCGGCGAGCGCTTCGGGCAGATCGGTGCGCGTCCAGAGGTGAGCGATGCCGTTCTGAAATTCGGCGTTCCGGGCGGCGTAGCCCTCGGTCAGCGAATACAGCCCGGCGCCGGCATGGGTGTCAACGTAGGCGTAGGGCGTTTCTTTCTGGTTGAGATGGCGCAGCAATGCGACGAGGACGGTGTGTTTGAGCACATCCGCGTGGTTTCCTGCATGGAAGGCGTGGCGATAACTGAGCATGGTCGTGGCGCGAGGGGCTTAGAGCGGTTTCTGGTTAGTCGTGTGCAACGCGACAAAGGAACAAAACGCACAGAAAGAAATTTCCCGGATTCCCGCTTTCGTGGGAATGCCGCGGTTTTTTACTGTTTTTCTCAATAGCAACCATGACCTCTACTCAACTGTCAGCGTTGTTGAATGCACCTGCTATTCTCCGTCATTCCCGCGAAAGCGGGAATTCAGGATGTCTGCTTAAATCAAAACCGTTCTAGTCCGCTTTACTAAATGGCGGTGGTGCCGTTCGGCATGGAAAACATCTCGCAAGCGGTATCGAGCAACGCGCAAATTTTTTGTCGCCGAAATCTTTCGTCATGTTTTCTTGAAAACCGCGAAAAGGCTATTTCAACAGGGAAGGGCGTAAACCGCAAGGGGAGGCTCGGAGGCGGGTTGCCACTGATCGCATTATGCTAAAATCACTTATTTACCGATAAGTCTTTCCAGGGGGCTGAAAGCTGTTATGAATGATCTTTTCAAAAAGATGGTGTCGCACCATCTGTCGCCTTTGGTGTTGAAGGGGCGCCAGTTGTTGCCGGTGGTTCAGGGCGGCATGGGTGTCGGCATTTCAGCGCACCGGCTGGCGGGGACGGTGGCCAGTCTGGGCGCGGTGGGTACGATCGCCAGCATTGATTTGCGGCGTCATCACGAAGATTTGATGGAAATCAGCCAGCACGCCGACAAGAAGACGGTGGACGACGCCAATCTGGTCGCACTCGACCGCGAGATCAAAGCGGCACACGCGTTGGCGCAGGGGGCCGGGATGGTCGCCGTCAATGTGATGAAAGCGGTGACCGAATACGCGAACTATGTCCGTCAGGCTTGCCGAAGCGGTGCCGACGCGATTGTGATGGGAGCGGGATTGCCGCTCGATTTGCCCGACCTGGTCGATGAGAAACCGAGTATCGGCTTGATTCCGATTCTGTCGGACGCTCGCGGTATCCAGTTGGTGGTCAAGAAATGGGCGCGCAAAGGACGTCTGCCCGATGCGGTGGTGATCGAACATCCGCGTTATGCCGCCGGGCACTTGGGCGCGGCCAAAATTGAAGACATCAACGATCCGCGTTTCGATTTCGAGCAGGTGCTGCCGGCGACGCACGAATTTTTCCGCGCCGAAGGCATCAGCGATGTGCCGCTGATTGTGGCCGGCGGCATCAATTCGCATGAGCGGGTGCGGCAACTGCTCAACATGGGCGCTTCCGGCGTACAGTTGGGAACGGCGTTCGCGGTGACGCAGGAAGGCGATGCGGCGGAATCGTTCAAGCGGGTGTTGCTCGATGCCAAGCCGGAGGAGATGGTGGAATTCATCAGCGTGGCCGGGTTGCCGGCGCGGGCGGTGCGTACGCCGTGGCTCGATAATTACCTCAAGTTCCTTCCGAAACTGACGGCGGTGGCGCACAAGAAGCCGCGCTGTTCGGTAAAGTTCGATTGCTTGACGCAATGTGGGCTGCGCGATGGTATCGCCAAGATCGGGCAGTTTTGCATTGATATGCAACTGGCGGCGGCGTTGCGCGGCGACCGGATGAAGGGCTTGTTCTTCCGCGGCTCGTCGTCGCTGCCGTTCGATTCCGAGATGCGTCCGGTGAAAGACTTGATCGAATACCTGCTGACCGGTATCAAACCGGAAGCGCCGAAGCCGACAGAAGCGTAGAACCTGTCTCAAAAGATATCAGGAATCGACATCAAGAAAACGTCATTCCGGCGAAAGCCGGAATCCAGGAATACCCATCGAGGCGCTTTTCGGCGCCTCGATGCTTTTGGTGGGGCAACGTTTACGGTGGGCACGGTGTCGAAGTGTGCTCGGTGCGCGTGCGACCGGTGGCAGCCATCACGACTCTAATCTCGTTCTGCCCCGGCGCACAGACGAAGATGGTTCCCGCTTGCAGACCGCCACCCAGCAACTTTGGCTTGCCATTGCCGACGAACGAAAGGTAGCTCTTGACGGATTTGTTGCCGGGGGCGCTAAGCCTGGAAAAGCTGCCGCCCGATTCGTGATGGATGATCGGCTCGTTGACGTTAAGCGTACGGCTGTTGTCAGGGTCGAAATAGACAAGCCACCCTTGTTCCCAGCCGCCGCTCTGGGTACAGGTTTGCTGATCGGCGGAAATGCAAATAATGACGCGGCCGTTGCGCTTGATGGCTTCGGTGCGGGCGAGGGCGATGGTGTTGTCGATCGCGCTGGCAAGATTGCGTTGTCGGCTCTTGGCGAGCCAGTCGCCGAATGCCGGCGCGGCCATTGTCAGAGTCCCGGCAATCAGGACAAGGACGACCATCAGTTCGATCAGGGTGAAACCACGAGAATACGAGCGCGACATCGGAAATCTCCTTTCTCTGAAGACCCCCGGTAGGCGAGTGCCGCCCTTGTCGTAATATGCGAAAAAGGTAAACGGAGCGCGCTGTTATGTCAACAGCGTTGACAATGGGGTTTTTGCACGGCTGTTATCTCGCGGCTTAGGCGGACATTGCCATGGTACTGGCGTCGGCGTCTGAACAATGTGTACAATAACTGGTTTACCAAAACCGGAAAGTCGCGATTTTGACGAATGCCGCCAAAACCATCGTGGGTAACTGGAAGCTGCACGGCAGCTTGCAGGAAAATGCTGCGCGTCTTGCCGCGTTGAAAGCGGGGTGTCGCTCCGACGATGCGCTGGCAGTGTGTGTGCCGTTTCCGTATCTGGCGCAAGCGCAGCAGCTATTGCAGGGCAGTGCCATCGGCTGGGGTGCGCAGAACGTCAGCGAGCACGCGAAAGGCGCGTTTACCGGCGAAGTATCGGCGACGATGCTGGCCGATTTCGGATGCGGTTGTGTTATCGTCGGCCATTCCGAGCGGCGCAGCCTCTACGGCGAGGATGACGCGACTGTTGTCCGCAAAGCGCAGGCAGTCGCGGCGGCCGGAATGACACCGATCGTCTGTGTCGGAGAAACGCTGTCCGAGCGGGAGCGCGGCGATACGGCGCAAGTGGTGACGCGGCAGTTGGCGGCAGTGCTGACTGTTGCCTCGGAGGAATTGAAACACAGGCTGGTTGTTGCTTACGAACCGGTCTGGGCGATCGGCACCGGCCGGGCTGCCAGTGAAGAAGACGTGCGCGAGGTTCACGCCTTGCTGCGCGGGCAATTGAAAGAGGCGGGTGTGAACGGCGCCCGTTTGTTGTACGGTGGCAGTGTCAAGGCAAACAACGCCAAGGCGTTGTTGAACATTGCCGGTGTTGACGGCGCGTTGGTGGGAGGCGCGTCGCTCGACGCCGAAGAATTTTTAGCGATTGTTCAGGCCGCACGGGCCTGATAGTGGAGTGAAAGATGGGATTTCTGGAAAACATTTTGTGGGTTGCTCATATTCTGATTGCCGTGGCTATCTGCGGCATTGTTCTGCTGCAACACGGTAAAGGCGCCGACATGGGCGCGGCGTTCGGTAGCGGCGCTTCCGGCAGTATTTTCGGCTCGGCAGGCTCGGCCAACTTTTTGTCGCGTTCGACGGCAGCGCTGGCGACGGTCTTCTTTATTACGAGCCTCGGGCTGACCTATTTCAGCGCACAGAATTCGGGATCAGCGATCGGCGGCAGCATCATGGATCGCGCCGTGAAGACGCAGCCGGCGGTACCGACGGAGTCCGCACCGGCGCAACCCGCGGATGTGCCCTTGGCTCCTGCCGAGATGCCGACTTCGGCCGATGTTCCCGTCGCGCCGGTAACGCAGTAAAAATCTGTCGGAGAAACGACGCCGAAGCCGTAAAAAACGCTACAATCGCGCACTTGAAAATGCACGACCAGCCGACGTGGTGAAATTGGTAGACACGCTGTCTTGAGGGGGCAGTGGCGAAAGCCGTATGAGTTCGAGTCTCATCGTCGGCACCATATGACAATCCAGTAGTATCCAAAGAAGTCAACTAAAGCCAGTAAAACCAAACGGTTAGCTGGCTTTTTTGTTGTTTATCGGCCTAAGCCGTCCAGTGGCATCCATAGAAATCCATTGATTTTGTACATACCAAAGTACATACTTCCGTACATACGGCGGGAATTCTGATTTTCCCCTGTACATACATCGTGAAGAATTGCGGTCTTTCTTGCCGTCGTATGTATGGGGAAGGCCGGGCTCGCGCCCAGCCGTGGAAAGGAGTGCAATGGCAACCAACATACTGACGGACAAATTCTGTAAAACCGCTCCGCCGGGATGTCACTATGACCGCGACGGCAAAGACCGGAACGGGTTTCATTTGTTGGTGACGCAAGACGGCAAGCGTTATTGGCGCTTGGCTTGTCGCCTAGGCGGTAAGCGTAAGCTCATGGGTTTCGGGCAATATCCAAAGGTGAGCCTTCAACTGGCAAGGGAGAGGGCGGCGGGGGCGATAGCTACCGTGGGGCTGGGTATTGACCCCGTTGAGAAGGCGCGCTGCCTGAGGGAAGCGGCGGAACAGGCGAAAGAGGAAGCAAAGCGGGAGGCGGCGCGGAGGAAGGAAGGTGCCGAACGGGAAAAGCAGCGGCAAGCGATTGAAGCGGGCAACACGTTTGAGCAGATCGCCCGTCGGCTACATGCTGACAAGGTAGGAAAGACAACCGAAGAATACAGGGACAAGATACTTCGCCAGTTTGAAATTCACCTGTTCCCCGCTATCGGGCAAAAAAATATAAAAGACATCGAGGGGAGGGAATTGCTGGCGCTGTTCCGTGGGGTGGCGGAGAAAACGAACCACGGGAGAAAGATGACCTACATGGCGAAAAGGTTGTGTCAGTGGACGGCAGAAGTTTACGATCTGGCGCATGTAGAAGACACCAGTTTTTCCGTTAACCCGTGCCGCGCTATCATCAAACTTTTGCCACGCCACGGTACGCAACACATGGCGCGCATTCGCTTTCAGGAGCTACCAAGATTCCTTCGAGCGCTTGAACAGTATGGTGGTTATCCTGTAACGAAAGCGGCGATCTGGATGCTGCTATATACCGGAATGAGGCAGGCCAGCGTTCGGCGGGCGGCATGGGGCGACTTCGATCTGGATAACGCGATATGGCACCGACGCCCGGAAAAGGCCGACAAGGAAGCGCACGATCTGCCGCTGCCGACGCAAGCGGTGGCGCTGCTTCGCAATATCCTCCCCATGACCGGACAAGGTGCCGATGATCTGGTTTTTCCAAGTCCCCGCTCGAATTACTCCACCATGAGCGAGGCTGCTATCGGGCAAGCGATTGAACGCATGGGTTTTCAAATGGTGGGGCATGGCTTGCGCGGGGTTGTCGATACCGGGTTGAATGAGTTGGGCTACAACCATCGGATGGTTGATGTCCAGATAGGGCACAAGATAAAAGATTCCGTCGAGGCCGCCTACAACGACGCAAAGCACTTTGAGGCGCGCCAGAAGATGATGCAGGACTGGGCGGACTACCTGACGCGGGCGGCGGCGCTGAATCTGGTTATTCCTTTGAGAAAGCAAGCGTAAGGCTTTACGACTTCGCTGCGCCTAGCCCGACGGGGCGAAAGCCGGAGTCCCCTTATCCGGTTGGCGCGGCTTCCAGATTAAAGGGGGACGCATGAAAGGGATGTGGCTATGGTCTTGAAGCGTACTATCGAGAAACATGGGGTTTTTGAAGTTGTTAACTTTTCTCTTGTTGGAGTTACAACCCCCGAGGAAAGGGCAGAGTTTTTTGAGGCCTTTGAAAAAGGTATGAACAACGTCTCTTCCTTTGTGGGGAGGAGTAGGAAAATCGAAAGTGACTGTTTGGAAAATCTAAAGCGGCTTGGTTTTCCCTCTGCGAGTGCCGCCCGCCTATCTAAGAAGAAGACAGCGGAAGTTGAAGACTACCTTGCTGCCTTGTCACGAGTTTATACGGTTAGGGACAGCTACCAAAGGGCAATCGAAGATAGCAGCGAAGCAAACATAGAGGCTCTTGCTTGCTCTTGTATAAATTTGGGGCTTATGGCGATGCGGGCGGCTTTTCAAACGTACGGTGAAAAGCATACTGCATGGCGTGGCAAAGGCTCTCCAAAGGCGGCAGAAACCAAAGCGGATGCTACTAAAAGACGGAACAGGATAATAACTGATGATGCGGTCGAGATTTACAGATCAGATCCTAACGCTAAATATAACGATGTTATTCCGTCGGTTAAAAGCTTATACGAGAAGCGAACAGGAAAGCCTTTGGCCGTTACAGACGACAGAATAAAGAGAGTTTTAAGAGAGGCAAAGAAAAGGGCGTTAGGTTCTCTCGCTAAAAAACAGGGCGCATCTGGACAGTAATACCGAAACAGGGCGTTTCTGTCCGGACGCGCCTGTTTTTCCATGATGTTCTCCATTTTTTTTCTCAAGGCGCTTGAGTAAATTGGCGGCATGTCATCTACGGAGATAGAACATGTTGCAAATTCATCGTTTACCACAAGTTGCCGCTACGCTTGGACTGTCACGCTCAACGGTATGGCTCCGCGTTTCTCAAGGGCTTCTGACGCCGCCTTTCCCGCTAGGGGGTCGTGCTGTCGGCTGGCGTTCGGGGGAAATTGAGTCAATCGCTTCCGCGTTTGCCGCCGGAAAATCGAACGACGAGGTACGCGAGCTTGTTGCGAAGCTTGTCGCCGAACGCAAGCTCGCCGTGTGAGGCTGCTATGATCAAAAAACAAAACCGCGTCAGTCGGGTGCGTGAAAAGAAAGCGCGGCGCGAGCAAAACTATCAGCGAATCCTCAAGGCCGCGCAAACCATTTATTTTGAAGGGTTGGTCATCGCTTGCGCTGGCTCATCGCTCGCTGACGGCACACTAACAAATGCTGATCGACAACGTGAGTTAGTGAGTGTGCAGCGAGTCCGCGCTGCTGCTGACGTTGTCAGAGGCGCGTCATGATTGCCTTTGAAACCGCCGCCAGTGGACGAGGGCTTATCATTGGCAACGTCAACACCGATGGTCGCATTCATCGCGTTCCGGTCGAGGGTAAGCCCAAGACCGACAAGACCGGATGGTACGTTTTCCACGCGGACGGTTCCCGGTCATGCGCTGCTTACGGTCGATGGGACGATGGCTTGCCGCCAGACACATGGCGGGAGAGCGGCAACGTGGCATGGACGCCAGCGGAAAAGACGCGCATCCGGCAAGCCATGCGCGATGTCAATTACGGTTTAAAAGTGCACCACTGTTTCGGTGCAAAAGTGCACCACTTTGTTGCGTTTATGTTTTTTAGTGTTCTGATCGGTTTTTGAATCGGTACGAATCATTGCCGGTT
>JAIRJZ010000079.1 GCA_031260355.1 Burkholderiales bacterium | reverse complement strand
GGAACCTCTGAAAAACCCTTCCTGTCATTCTGCGCGTAGCGAAGCCGCAGAATCCAGACGCCGCGTGGATCCTGCGACTTCGCGCAGGATGACAAGCGGGGGATAGCAGGGTTGTTCAGGGTGTCCCTAGCGCGGCTTCAGCCGATAGCCGTCAGGTGCGTCTTCGACATCCCAACCGGCGGCGTTCAGCGCGTCGCGCAGACGGTCGGACTCAGCCCAGTTCTTCGCCTTGCGCGCCGCGAGACGGTCGTCGGCGAGCGCGCGGATACCGTCGGGGATGACGATGTCTGCCGGTTGCCATTCGGTCAACCGCAAGCCGAGCACCTCGTCGAAACGCGTCAGCGTCGCCCGTTTGATCGCGGGATCGAGCGGGCCGCGCAAGGTTTCCCAGACGACCGCCAGCGCCCGCGGCAGATTGAGGTCGTCGTTCAACTCGGCGGTGTAGCGTTCGACGAGAGCGGTATCGGGCGCGGCGTTGGCCGCAGCGCCAGTGCCGGGTAGCGCATGAAAGCCCTGACGCAGGCGTTCGAGTGCCGTTTGCGCGGCGTCGAGCGCGTCCCAGGTAAAACTCAACTGCTTGCGGTAATGCGCGGTGAGACACAAATAGCGGTACGCCAGCGGATCGTAGCCGCGGTCGATCAGCGATTGGATGCGCAAGAACTCACCAGCGGATTTCGCCATCTTGGCCTCGTTGAGGAGCAGAAAATAACCGTGCATCCAGAAATGGGCAAGACGGGTGCCGACACGCGCTTCGGTTTGCGCGATTTCATTGGTGTGGTGAATCGAGAGATGGTCTTCGCCGCCGCAATGAATGTCGAAATAATCGCCGAGATAACGCTGCGCCATCGCCGAACATTCGATGTGCCAGCCGGGGAAGCCGACACCCCACGGGCTGTCCCATTCCATCTGCCGCTGTTCGCCAGGCGGTGAAAACTTCCACAACGCAAAATCGGTGATGTTGCGCTTTTCGCCAAGATCGACACGTTTACCCGCTTCCAACCCTTCGCGGTTCAACCGCGCCAGATGGCCGTAGCTCTCTTGCTTGCTGGTGTCAAAATAAATACCGTCGGTCGTCCGATAGGTGAAGCTCTTTTTC
Source organism: Burkholderiales bacterium (assembly GCA_031260355.1). Lineage (GTDB taxonomy): Bacteria > Pseudomonadota > Gammaproteobacteria > Burkholderiales > Casimicrobiaceae > UBA931. The sequence continues at coordinate 77,340 of JAIRJZ010000079.1, read as the reverse complement.
TCCAGATCGGCGATGAAATCGATTTGCTCGCGGATGTGGTCGGTGGCGCGGCACAGAACGGTCGGCATTTCGATGCCGAGCTTGCTCAGGTCGTCGAGAAAAGCGTCGGTATAAAGTTGCGCGATTTCCCAGGCGGTCTTGCCGGTGCGGCGCGCGCCCTTCTCCATTTTGTCCTCGCCGCTGTCGGCGTCCGATGTCAAATGACCGACATCGGTGATGTTCATCACATGCCGTACACGATAACCGTTCCAGCGCAGCGCACGCTTCAACGCGTCTTCAAACAAAAACGTCCGGTAATTGCCGATGTGTTGATAGTCGTACACGGTCGGGCCGCAAGTGTACAGCCCGACTTCGCCGTCGGGATGCAGCGGTTCGAACGGACGCAACGTGCGCGTGTAATTGTCGTAGAGAGTGAGTTGAGGCATAAGCGGTTTGTGTGCAGCGACAGCCGGACAGGAAAGATCGCATTATAACGAGAGGGACGGGGGCGTCGGAACGCAGACGGCTATGAAGCGGTGCCCTCTTGTGGATTTCGCGGAATTATGCGTATAATTACTATTAAGGCTTGCATTGGAATCATCAGCGGAATTTGTAAAAACCCCTGATTTTTCAAAGTATTGCCTGATTGAAGGAGAAAGAGGTTTCGGCTTCCGCCTCCGGACTCACGAAAGGAGAGCGCGTCTCTTCTTGCAAAATCGGGCAGTGTTGCGGTTTTTCCATAAGGATTTTCCGGCGCCGCGAGCGATTTCCCCTTGGGCGGGGTGGCAGAGTGGTCATGCAGCGGCCTGCAAAGCCGTCTACGCCGGTTCGATTCCGACCTCCGCCTCCAATAAATTCAATTGCTTGGACGCAAAACCCTCGTGCCGAGAGGATTTGCCTTCTCGCCGGTATCGCCAAAGCGATTTATTCGGGAACAAAAACCACCCGCGTGACAGTTTGGTGAGGCGTCAGCGAAGTTGCCGATGCTTTGTCATCAGCCTCTGAAAACAGCGCAAGGTTTGGGCAGGGATGATGAGCGCGGGACGGCGTCGAGGAGTCTCGATGGGTCTGCGCTTCTCAAATTTTTACTTCGGTCAGCGCTCGCACAAAGTTTGGCAACGCCAACGCGGCGCCGTGCATGGCGCCGTTGTAATACTGGAGGTCACGGATGTTGCGCTCACGCAGCCGCGTCTCGACGGCCTCGGCGGTCAGTCGGCGCGGGTCGGCCTGCTGTGAGCAGAGCGCCATCAGCCACAGTCCGCCGTACAGCGGTATCGACGTGAGGTAAGGGACAACATGGTTGAAGGCTGCGCGCAGCCGCTGCAAGGTTTCGCGGATGCGTTCCGGGCTGGCGAGCGGGCTGGCGATGTGCAGCGTCATGATGCCGCTGTCGCCCAGCCGGTCGGCGCAGGCGCGGTAAAACTCCGGCGTGTAGAGCAGCGTTGACGGGCCGCCCGGATCGGTCAGGTCGAGCACGATCAGGTCGAACGATTCGGTGCTGGTTTGGACGTAGGCGAAGCCGTCCTCGATCTTCAGCGTCAGCCGCGGATCGTCGAGGCTGCCGCGATGCACATGCCGCAGATAGCGGCGCGAAATATCGACAACGGCCTGATCGATCTCCACTAGCGTGATGTGCTCGACGCTCGGGTGCTTGAACAGTTCTTCGGCGGAACCGCCGTCGCCGCCGCCGACGATGAGCGCGCGACGCGGTTGATCGTGCGTGATCGCCGCCATGTGGATGAGATTTTCGTGGTAGAAAAACTCGTCCTTTTCCGAGGTCATGAAATGGCCGTCGAGCCGGAACAAGGTGCCGAACGATTCGGAATCGTGCACTTCGACATCTTGCAGCCCCGAATGAAAGGCTTCATGCCGTCTGGACGAACGGATGAAAAAGCCCCAATCGGGTGTCAGCAATTCCGTCAGGGCGTCTCCGTCAATCTTCGGAGAGGCCGATTCAGCCATCCTTGCCGCCTCGCAGGATTTTTTGCGAATGGGCGCGAGCCGGTTTGAAAACGGCTTCAATCATGTCGTAGAGCTTTTGCGCCTTGGCGGTGTTGTCGGTGGTGTAGTTACAGACATACACGTCAAGGGTCACAAAACCGGATTCCGGCCAAGTGTGAATCGCCAGATGCGATTCGGCCAGAATCACGGCACCAGTGACGCCGTGCGGCTCGAACTGAAAAAAGTGTTCTCCGACAGTGGTCAGCCCGGAAGCTTCAACGGCTTTCAAGCAAACTTCGCGCAATGCCTCGGCACGGTTAAATTCCGGCGTGTGGGCAGGGCAGCCATACCACTCTCCTAACAGATGGACTCCGTCCATGCGTTTCTCCCCTCCTGTAAAGGAAAAGCCCCACCCCCGTGCACAGAACGCTCAGGAAGCGGCATTCGCGCGGACGGGCAGAAGGGCCCCACAAACCTCCGGTAAGCCGAAGGAACTTGATATTATCTTACAAAATACAAAAGTTTGCAGCTTTTTCGTGGTTTTTTTGAAAAAGGTGTTGTCAGGAGAGGCAAGGCGTCGAGGGTCAGAGGGAGACACGCTCGTCATGGCAAGGAATGATGCCCTTCGCCGCGAGCGAAGCGTGCCGCAGCGTCGTCTTCTGCGTTAAGCTTCGGGTCTTGAGAGACTTAAAAAACTTCAGGTTCTTTTCGTTCATCCCCGCCTCTTTCCATAACATGCCGACATCAACTCCCGTTCCCGTTTCCGATCTGGCCAACGCCCTCCGTTTTCTCGCCATTGACGCCATTGAGGTCGCCAAAAGCGGTCACCCCGGTATGCCGATGGGAATGGCCGACATCGCGGTGGCGCTCTGGCAGCGGCACCTGAAGCACGCTCCCGGCAATCCACAGTGGTTCGACCGCGACCGTTTCGTTCTTTCCAACGGTCACGGCTCGATGCTGCAATACGCGCTGCTGCATTTGACCGGCTACGACTTGCCGCTTGCCGAACTCAAAAATTTCCGGCAACTGCACTCAAAAACGCCGGGTCATCCCGAAGTGCACATCACTCCCGGCGTCGAGACGACGACCGGCCCGCTCGGTCAGGGCATCGCCAACGCGGTCGGCATGGCGCTCGCCGAAAAAATGCTGGCGACGCAGTTCAATCGTCCCGGTCATAAGGTGGTCGATCATCACACCTATGTATTCCTCGGCGACGGTTGCCTGATGGAGGGCGTGTCGCACGAAGTCTGTTCGCTCGCCGGCACCTGGAAGCTCGGCAAGCTGATTGCGATCTACGACGATAACGGGATTTCGATCGACGGCGATGTGCGCGGCTGGTTGACCGACGATACGCCGAAGCGTTTCGAGGCTTACGGCTGGCAAGTGATCCGCGACGTTGACGGGCACGATGTCGATGCCGTCGATGCGGCGATTTGCGCGGCACGTCAGGATACGGAACGGCCGACGTTAATTTGCTGCAAGACGGTGATCGGCAAAGGCGCGCCGACCAAAGGCGGTACGGCGGATACGCACGGCGCGCCGCTCGGCGAAAAAGAAGTGGCGGCGACCCGCGCGGCGTTAGGCTGGACACAGGCGCCGTTCGAGATTTCGCAGCCGATTTGTCAGGCGTGGGACGCGCGGGCGCAGGGCGCTGAACGCGAAGCCGAATGGGCGCGGCGTTTTGAGGCGTACAAGGCAGCGCATCCCGAACTTGCCGCCGAATTCGTCCGGCGGATGCGGGGAGATTTACCGGCGAACTTTGAACAGGTGGCGGCGGCGTTTATCGCGACGCAAAATAGCAAGGCCGAAACCGTGTCAACGCGCAAGGCATCGCAGCAGGCGATCGAAGCCATCGCGCCGCATCTGCCGGAATTCCTCGGCGGATCGGCGGACTTGACCGGCTCGGTGTTCACCAACTGGTCGGGCAGTCAGGCGTTGACGCCGGACGGGCAGGGCAATCACATTCACTATGGTGTGCGCGAATTCGCGATGCTGGCGATCGCCAACGGGATGGCGCTGCACGGCGGTTTCATACCGTATGGCGGAACCTTCCTGACGTTTTCCGATTACGCGCGCAACGCGCTGCGGATGGCGGCGCTGATGAAACAGCGCGTCATCGCCGTGTTCACGCATGACTCGATCGGTCTCGGCGAAGACGGGCCGACGCACCAGTCGATCGAACATGCCTCCAGCTTGCGGCTGATTCCGGGGATGGATGTCTGGCGACCCTGCGATACCGTTGAAACGGCGGTGGCTTGGCAACAGGCGATTTTGCGCCGCGACGGCCCGAGCTGTTTGCTTTTCACGCGGCAAAATGTGCCGTTCGCCGTACGCGACGACAAGGCGCTTGCCGCGGTGTCTCGCGGCGGCTATGTGCTTGCCGATTTCCCGGCGGCGGGAAAGAAAATGGTGATGATCGCGACCGGCTCGGAAGTGGCTCTGGCCTTGCAGGCGCGCGAGGCGCTGGCGAAAGAAAATATCGCGGTGCGCGTAGTGTCGATGCCGTGTACGTCGCGTTTCGATCAGCAGGACGCGACCTATCGCGCGCAGGTTTTACCGTGCGGCGTTCCGCGGTTGGCGATCGAAGCGGGGACAACGCATTTCTGGCATCGCTATGTCGGTGCGGCGGATGACGCGCAAAGCGCGGTGATCGGCATCGATACATTCGGCGAATCGGCGCCGGCGCCGGTGCTGTTCAAACTTTTTGGCTTTACTGTAGAGAATGTGACGACAACTGTGCGTCGCATTCTCAGCGTTCATTAAATTCAATCAAGGAGATACCATGAGCACTATCAAAGTCGCAATCAACGGTTACGGGCGCATTGGCCGCAATATTTTGCGGGCGCTTTATGAGGGCGGTAAAAAAGCGCCGATCGAGATTGTCGCCATCAACGATTTGGGCAGCCCTGAAACAAACTCGCATTTGACGCGCTACGACACCGTGCATGTAAAATTTCCGGGCAAGATCGAAGTGGACGGCGATGTGATGGTCGTCAACGGCGACCGTATCAAAGTATTCGCGCAACGCGACCCGGCACAACTGCCTTGGGGCGAACTGGGTGTCGATGTGGTGCTCGAATGCACGGGACTTTTCACCAGCAAGGAGAAAGCCGGCGCGCATCTCAGGGCCGGCGCCAAGAAGGTGATCATCTCGGCGCCGGGCGGCAAGGACGTCGATGCCACCGTTGTTTACGGCGTCAACCATCAAGTTTTGAAAGCGTCGGATACGGTGATCTCCAACGCGTCTTGCACGACCAACTGTCTGGCGCCGATCGTACAGCCGTTGCATGAAAAGATCGGTGTCGTCAGCGGCTTGATGACTACGATTCATGCTTACACCAACGATCAGGTGTTGACCGATGTGTATCACAGCGATTTGCGGCGCGCCCGTTCGGCGACGATGAGCATGATTCCGACCAAAACCGGCGCGGCGGCAGCGGTGGGGTTGGTGTTGCCCGAACTCAACGGCAAGCTGGATGGTTTTGCGATGCGCGTTCCGACGATCAACGTTTCCGTCGTCGATTTGTCGTTCATCGCGGCGCGCGACACCACCGCTGACGAAGTGAATGCGATCCTCAAGGCAGCCTCCGAAGACGGTCCGCTCGCCGGTATTCTTGGCTACAACACGGCGCCGCTGGTGTCGATGGATTTCAACCACGACCCGCGTTCGTCGATCTTCGACGCCACGCTGACCAAAGTGAGCGGGCGGCTGGTGAAGGTGACGAGCTGGTACGACAACGAGTGGGGATTCTCGTGCCGGATGCTTGACACGACCGCAGCGCTGATGCGGGCGAAGTGAGCCGTGCCTACGAGGACATGCGAAAACGGATGTAAAGGAGTCAAGAGATGAAATTCGGCTATACCATTATTTATGTTCCGGACGTCGCGGCGTCGCTGGATTTTTTTGAAAAAGCGTTTGGTTTGCCGTCCCGTTTTCTGCACGAGAGCGGCGCTTACGGAGAACTGGAAACCGGAGCCACAACGCTGGCGTTTGCGGCGCACAGCATGGGCGCGCAACATTTTCCTGAAGGCTTTGTTGCTGCCAGCGAGTCGAAGCAGCCGCTGGGGATGGAAATTGCCTTGGTGACGGAGGATGTTGCAGCGGCGCATGCGCGCGCGGTTCAGGCGGGCGTGGCCGAATTGCAGGCGCCGGGAGTCATGCCTTGGGGACAAGCGGTGTCGTATGTGCGCTGCCCGGACGGTACGCTGGTGGAACTGTGCTCGCCGATGGGCGCATGACGAAAATTTTATTCTGTTTTGTTATATAACTGGCCGGGGATGACGACGACCATGAGCTTTAAACGGCTTTCCGATACCGATGTTTGCAGCAAGCGCGTTTTCATTCGCGCCGATCTCAATGTGCCGCAGGACGATCAAGGCGCGATTACCGACGATACCCGTATTCGTGCTTCGTTGCCGGCGATCGAAGATGCGCTGGCGCGCGGCGCGGCGGTAATGGTCACGTCGCATCTGGGGCGGCCGACCGAAGGCGAGTGGTGCGCCAAAGACTCTCTTGCGCCGATCGCGCAGCGGTTGTCGGAATTGCTGAAGAGGCCGGTGTCGTTAATCCGCGATTGGGTTGGCGACACGTCCTGGCAAAAAACGCTGATGCCGGGCGATGTCGTGTTGCTCGAAAACTGCCGGATGAACAAGGGTGAAAAAAAGAATGACGAAACATTGTCCCGCGCGATGGCGGCATTGTGCGATGTTTATGTGAACGATGCGTTTGGAACGGCGCACCGCGCCGAAGCGACGACGCACGGTATTGGCCTCTATGCGCCAGTAGCATGCGCCGGGCCGTTGATGGCGGCGGAGCTCGATGCGTTGGGCTTGGCATTGGCGGCGCCGAAACGACCGCTGGTAGCGATCGTCGCTGGGTCGAAGGTCTCGACCAAACTCACGGTGCTGCGCGCGCTCGCCGAAAAAGTGGATACGCTGATCGTCGGCGGCGGCATCTCCAATACGTTTTTGCTGGCGCAGGGATTCCCCATCGGAAAATCGTTGGCGGAGCCCGATCTGGTGGCGGAAGCTGCTGCGTTGTTGCGTGACTTCCCCGGCAAGTTCCCGCTGCCGGTCGATGCGGTGTGCGCCAAATCTTTTGCCGCCGATGCGGCGGCAGAAACGAAAGATATCGGTCAGGTCGCCGACGACGATCTCATTCTCGATGTCGGTCCGCGTACGCTGGAAATGTTGGCGCCGTTGTTGATGTCGGCGGGAACCGTTGTCTGGAATGGGCCGCTCGGCGTTTTCGAGTTTGATGCGTTTGCCGAAGGGACGCGAACATTGGCTCAAGTCATTGCGCGTTCACCGGCATTTTCAATCGCGGGCGGCGGCGATACGCTGGCGGCGATCGCCAAATACGGCGTGGCGCAAAACATCGGTTACGTTTCAACCGGCGGCGGCGCGTTTCTCGAGTTTCTTGAGGGGAAAGAACTGCCGGCAGTGGCGGTGTTGAAGGCGCGGGCTTGATGGGCGTGTAAGCAGTTGATACCGCTATACCTGAGCGGGGTCTTCGAGCATTCCCAGAAGCGGTATACCCAAAGCTTTTGCCGCTTCACGCAAATCAGCGTCGAGTGACGCCAGCGGTAGATCGAGGCGCTGCGCCAATTCGAGATAAGCCGCATCATAAAGCGTGAGGCGATGCCGCTCGGCGAGCCGGTTGGTCGTTCCCCACGCCTGCGCGGCGGTTTCCGGGTCGAGGGTGATTGGCAACTTGCGAAGAAACATGGTCCGATCCTGACGCGCTTCCTCAGTCATGCGTCTACGCCGCTGCGCCATGAGCAGAGCGTTGAGCACTTCCAGCGGCCACAACGAAGGCGCGTATGCGCCATCATAGGATAGCCGCATCAGCAAAGCATCCGCCGCTGGGGTCGCCTCGTCTTCAAAGCACCAAGTCAATGCAATGGAGCTATCAAGCACAAAGCTCATGGGCGTCCTTCATTGACCAGCTCCTTGATGGACAAGCCGCCAAGCGTCACGCCCTTGCGGGCTTCCAGCAGTGCCTTGGCGGCCTGCTTGGCTTTGGCGCGGTCAAAAGTGGGGGTGACGGGCGAGAGGCGCGCGACAGGCTTGCCGTGGCGGGTGATGAGGAACTCCTCGCCGACGGCCACCCGATCGAGCAACCCGCTCAACTTGTTCTTGGCTTCGAATAATGCAACTTCGCGCATGATTGGCCTCTTGATTATGGCTAGACTGCGGCTAGAACATTAGCGCGAAAAGAACAGATTGGCAAGTAGGGGCGAATAATTATTCGCCCAACACAACATGGACGATGGGAATGTTGGGGTAACAACACCAGGGCGAATAATCACTCGCCCTACAGGTCAGTTGCTGAGAAATTCCCCGCTTCCGCAATCGACCCGGCGGATCGGATAAATCACTTTGCGGTCGGCGCCGTTCAGTTTTCCTTCGACGGTGATATACATCCAGCCGCCCGAGGCTTTACGGTAGGAAACGATTTGCGGGAAGGCGTCTTCCACGTTGTCGAACGTATAGATCGTATCGTCCCGGTCGGTGGTTTCACCGCTCAATTTGAACCGGTGTTCTTTATCGTTGGGGACGGCGATGACGTAATGCACCGCGTCGTCGCGGACTTCCATCCGCAGGAACTGGTAATCCTGTGTTTTGTCGCCGAGGACGATATGGCTGGCGCCCAGCATCATGTCACCGCGTAGCGGTAGCCAGTGTTCCCGGTAGTCGCGCTGGTTGACAGACCCTTTCCAGCAACCGCCGAGCCAGGCCAGCGGAGCCAATGGTCCCGTAATTTCTTTGTCAACCGCCTTGGGCTGTTCGGCGGCGGCGGTGTCAATGTTGGCCGCCGCCGTATCTTGTTGGGGCGGCGTTTGAGCACAGGCGCCGAGCAGCAGAGCCGACAACAGCAAAACGGTTTTGACGAGCGGGGAGATTTTCATGGTGATTTCCTGCCTGATTTGTAACGGGAAAGGAACGGGGTCCCGTTCCTTTCCCGTATTTTAACACTCAAAACGTATAGGTGAATTGCATCGACGCTACGGTGGCGTAGTTGTCGTAATGGCCGTCGAGCATACCGTAGGTTTGCGAGTTACCGCCGTTGTCACGGATCGGCGCGTTTTTGGCGAACAGATAGGCGAAACCGACGTCAAACCGCATTTGCTTGTTGAACGTGTACTGCCCGCCGACGCTGACCCAGTAGCGATCGGCATCGGGCAGTCGCGGCGTCCGGTAATCATCACGAACCGGCGACTGGTCGAATGCAACACCGGCGCGCATCAGCCAGCGCTCGTCGAAGCGGTAATTGCCGCCGACGGAAACCCGCCAGGTGTTCTTGAACCACTCCGGCGTGTTTTGCAGCACGGAGCCTTCGTTGCGAATAAAGGTCAATTCCTTGATCGACGACCAGCCGGTCCACTGAATGTCGGCCATCACATCAAGCTTCGGCGACACTTGTCGGAAGAACGACAGGTTGGCGGTTTGCGGCAGAGTGATGTCGGCGTGAATTTTGCCGTCGTGAAGGACGTTGTTTACGTTGTCGGCGAGACCGCCGACGATCGGAGCCAATGCAGTGGGAACGTTGGCGAGCGACGGATGGTCAAACTTGACTGTACCGTTCACTTTGTGTCTGATCTCGGAACGGTAGGAAAGGCCGATGCGCGTGGCCGAATCGAATTCGTAGAGGAGACCGGCGTTCCAGCCCCAGGCGTTGTTGTGGCCTTTGACGTTGGTAATGCTGTCCAAGCCACTGGTGGCGTCGATGATGGCGGGCACCATACCGGACGGTAAAACACCGGCGGCAGCGGCGGTTTGCGCGGCGGAACCGATCGCCGCCGAATAGTTGGCGGCGCTGGTGAAGAGCGCATGCAAGTACTGCCAGTTGACACCGATGCCCAGGCTCAGTTTTTCGGTGGCTTTGAACGAGACTGCCGGATTGACGTTGACGGTTTTGACTTCCGAGCGCAGCGCCAGATATCGGCCGGCCCAACTGTTGTTGTAATCGGTCGCCAGGCCGAACGGTGTGCCGATGCCGAGACCGGCTGCCCAGCGGTCGTTGATCGGCGCCGCCACGTAAAAGTTGCCGAAGAGATTGGTGAAGCCGGAGTCGCCGCCGTCGTTGCCAAGCGGTTGGTTGAATGCCGGTTGCGAACGCTCGTTCCTGAACGTCATCGACGGAGTGGCAATGTGCATGGCGCCGATGGTTTGCGCGGATTTCCGCAGCGACAGCGTCGCCGGGTTGGCAAACATTGATGCGGCGTCGGCGCCTTCCGCGGCGCCGCCGGCGAAGGCGTTGCCCAAGCCGCTGGCGCTTTGCTCCTGCAACGCGAAAGCGGCTGCCGATGCGTATGTGCTCAATCCCCCGAAACTGCTGCCGATGGCAACGGCCAGCGCCAATTTTTTGAGACTTGTTTTCATGCAGGCTCCTTTAAGGCAAGGTGACTCTAACAAACGCGTGAAGAGAAGACGGCTTACTTGGCGGAAGATTCTTGAGGAATGGGGCGCGGACGATGGTTTTCATCGACAGCGACAAAAACCCACTCACCGGTAGCGACACGGTGGTATTCGGGCTTTTCGACATTGCGTTGTGTATAAACTTCAACGTGTATCGTCATTGACGTGCGGCCGACACGGACGATATTGGTGTAGATGCTGACAAGGTCTCCGGAGTGAACCGGTGACTCAAAAGTCATCGCGTTGATGGCGACTGACGCCACATAACCGCAGGCGCGCGTTGCGGCCGGGATGAAACAGGCGGCATCGATTTGCGCCAGCAACCAACCGCCGAAAATCACGCCGTGGTGGTTGATGTCCGATGGCATCGTCACCACCCGCAAGGAAGGAGGGTAAGAAGGCAGGGAAACCGGACGTTCGGCTTTGGTCATGGTGCGTTTCCTTCCGGCGCCGTTTGCCGCAATTCGCGGCGGAGAACTTTGCCGACGGTATTTTTCGGGAGTTCGTTTCGGAACTCCACTTGCCGCGGCACCTTGTAACCGGCCAGATTGGCGCGGCAGTATTTGATCAACTCCTCTGCGGATAGCGTTGGACTGTGCTTGACGGCAAAAAGTTTGACAATTTCACCGGCGCGCTCATCGGGAATGCCGACGGCAGCGCATTCGAGCACACCCGGATGGGTCAGCGCCACCGCTTCAACTTCGTTCGGATAAACGTTGAGGCCGGACACCAGAATCATGTCCTTCTTGCGGTCAACGATTTTGAAATAGCCGCGTTCATCCATCACCGCCAAGTCGCCGGTCAAAAAGAAACCGTCGGCGGTTTTCGCGCGTTCGGTTTCGTCGGGGCGCTTCCAATAGCCCGGCGTGACTTGTGGACCGCGGATACAGATTTCTCCGACGTCGCCGACGCCGACCTCTTTGCCGTTATCGTCGCGGAGCGAGATCTCGGTTGACGGAATCGGAACGCCGATCGTATCGGCGCCATCCTGATCCAGCGGATTGATGATCGCTGCCGGCGACGTTTCGGTCAGTCCATAACCTTCCGACAACGGTTTGCCGGTGACTTGCCGCCAGCGTGCCGCCGTTGCCGGGCTTAACGACATCGCGCCCGCCAGTGTAATGCACAGACCGGAAAAATCGGACTTGCGGAACTCGGCGTTATTGAGCAGCGCGTTGAACAGCGTATTGACGCCGGTAATAATGGAAAATTTGTGGCGGCCGATCTCGCGAACCATTTTGGGAATGTCGCGCGGATTGGTGATAAGCACACTTTCGGCGCCGATCATCGTCATCAGTATGCAGTTGGCCATCATCGAGAAGACGTGATACAGCGGCAGCGGCGTGATCATGACTTGTCGCTCGTCGAGATTGATGAACGGCTTGACCCACGCCAGTACTTGATACACGTTGGAGACAATGTTGCCGTGCGTCAGGATGGCGCCTTTGGAAACGCCGGTGGTGCCGCCGGTATATTGCAGAAAAGCGATGTCGTCGAAAGTGTTGGTGGCCGGCGTCAGCGTCATCCGCCGGCCCTGGTTCAGAACGTCGGTAAAGTAAATGGCTTCCGGCAGCGAGAAGGACTCCACTTTTTTCATCACATGGCGCAACGCGAAATCGATGATCAGCCCCTTGAACCCGATCTCTTCGCCGATCGAGGTGAGAACGACGCGGCGTACCGGCGTTTTTTCGAGCACCGTTTCCAGCGTGTGCGCGAAATTTTCGGCGACGACGATCATTTCGGCGCCCGAATCATTCAGTTGGTATTGCAGTTCGCGTGCTTTGTAAAGCGGGTTGACATTGACGACGATGGCGCCGATGCGCAACAGACCGAACAGGCACACCGGGTATTGCAGGATGTTCGGCATCATCAATGCCACCCGCGATCCTTTGGTGATACCTTGCGATTGCATCCAGGCGCCAAAGGCGGCGGAAAGCTCGTCGAGTCGGCGGAAGGAGATCGAGTGCCCCATGCAGGAATAGGCGGGGCGTTCGCTGAACTGCTTGACGCTGCGGACAAACAGTTGGTCGACCGACAGCGTGGGATCTACTTCGATCGTTGCCGGGACTCCTTCAGGATAGTGTTCAAGCCAAATCGGTTTCATAAGCTCTCCTACACGTTTCGCCTCCTGCATGCGAACCCTCTTGCGCTGCTAACCCGTTTGCTGCCTTGTCCGTTATGCCGGTAGCTGTTGCGACCTTATTCGAGGAAGGGATTGTACATGCTGACGCGTACCATACAACCGAAATGGCGCGAAAAACAAGATGGACGAATCAACGGCGGCATGTCTTGCGATTTGGCGCCGATGACACGTTAGGACACAAATAAGGGGTGCTTTTTGAGAAAAGCGGATGAGTTGAGCGCAATTAGGAAGAAACCGCGCCGTTGTTTGTCAATAACCGGGCATCAAAACCGGCGTCTTCGATGACGGCGATAAGCGCGGCAGGCGCGGTTTGTTTGTCGTCGTACTGTACGGTAGCGCATTTGTCATCAAGCGATACGGTGACCTCGGCGACACCGGATACGGCTTTCAGCGCGCGTGTCACACCGGCAATGCAGCCTTGGCAGGTCATGCCGTCGATGTGGAGAGCGGCAACGGAAGTGGCAGTTGAGGTAGCGGTTGCAAAACTCATGATGTGTTCCTTTTCTTGGTGGAAAGAGTGGCGGTTTCAGAGGGACGGTACACCGGCGCTGGTATTGTATCTACTCCGTGCGGGAGCGCCAGCGCTTGAGTAACAGCGCATTCGTGACGACGGAGACCGACGACAGCGCCATGGCCGCACCGGCCAATACCGGCGACAGCAGACCGAAAGCCGCCAGCGGAATGCCCAGCACGTTATAGATGAATGCGAAGAAAAGGTTTTGACGGATTTTGCGCAGTGTCGCGCGCGACAAATCGATGGCATCGGCCACCATGGTCAAATCGTTGCGTAACAGCGTCATGTCGGCCGCCGCCAGCGCGCTGCCGGAACCGGCGCCCATCGCGAACGAGACATCGGCCTGCGCCAGCGCCGGCGCGTCGTTGACGCCGTCGCCGACCATGCCGACAACGTGATGCGCTTGTTGCAACGCCATGACCAGCGCGCGTTTGTCCTGCGGCAATTGTTGCGTTCGCACTTCGTCAATACCGGCGAGGAGGGCGACCGGTTGCGCGGCGCGTTCGCGATCGCCGGTCACGAGATACGGTGTGATGCGTTGCGCGCGCAATGCTGCCATCGTCAGTGCGGCGTTGTCGCGGATAGTATCGGCGAGCAGCAACACGCCTTTTAACCGTGTGCCATCGGCGATGACGACGGGCGTGGCGGCTTCTTCGACATCCCATGATGCCGTGGCAATGTCGATGCCCTGTTTTTGCAGAAACGCCGGCGACCCGATGCACCAGATTTCGCCGTCGAGCACGGCGCTGACGCCCAAACCGCTGTGTTGTTGAACATCGGTGACGGCAGGCAAGGTCAGCCCGCGCGCCTGCGCGGCGACAACAATCGCCTGTGCCAGCGGGTGGTTCACGCCTTGTTCCAGCGCCGCTGCGGTGGACAACAACGTGTTTTCGTCAAGATCAGGCAACACATGCAGTCCCACAAGATACGGCGTCCCCGTGGTCAACGTGCCGGTCTTGTCGAACAGCAACGTGTCGATTTGTTCGGCGCGTTCGAGTGCTTCAGCGTTTTTGATCAAGATGCCGGCTTGCGCCGCGCGGCCGACGCCGACGATCAGCGCTGTGGGCGTGGCAAGTCCGAGCGCACACGGACAGGCGATGACCAGCACGGCAGTGGCGCGCAGCAGCGCCTGCGTCCAGTCGCCGAGCGCGAAACCGTTGGCGATCAGTGTCAATACGGCGATGGCCAGCACCGCCGGAACAAACACGGCGGCGACCCGGTCGGCGGTTCGCTGGATCGGCGCCCGCGAGCCTTGCGCCTGCGCCACTTGGCGAACGATACCGGCGAGCAGCGTGGTGTGACCGACGGCGGTGGCGGTACATTCGAGCGCGCCGCTGAGGTTGATCGTGCCGGAAAAAACCGTATCGCCGACGCTCTTGTCGATCGGCAGGCTCTCGCCGGTCAGCATGGCTTCGTTCAACGCCGAATGACCGGCAGTAATCGTGCCGTCAACCGGCACCGTATCTCCGGCGCGCACCAGATAAGCATCGCCCGGGTGAATTTGCGCTAGCGGCACGTTTTCGACGGTGCCGTTCGATAAACGCAACACCGTATTCGGTTGCAACGCCATCAGACTTTTCAGCGCCGTCGAAGCGCGGGCGCGGGCGCGCGCCTCCAGCCATTTGCCGAACAGCACCAGCGTGATGATGACGGCGCTGGCTTCGAAGTACACGTGCTGATCCGGCAGCGGCCACAGCCACACCACCAGCGATAGCAGAAAAGCGCACGAAGTCCCCAGCGCGACGAGAACATCCATGTTGGCCGCGCCGCCGCGCAGCGCGTGCCAGGAGCCTTTGTAAAAGCGCGCGCCGGCGACAAACTGGATCGGTGCCGCGAGCAGAAACTGCAACCACGGCGGGAGAATGGCATGGTTGCCGCCGATCAACATCAGAACCATTTGCCAGAGAAACGGCAGACACAACAATGCGGCGGCAATCAGGATGTTGCGTTGGCGTTTCAACGCCGCGGCGAGTTTTTCTTCTTCGGCGCGGGCGTCGGCATCGGCCGCCAGAAACGGATCGATGGCGGGCTTCGCGTCGTAACCGGCGCGTTGTACGGCGGCGATCAGCGTCTCGACGGTGATGGAACCATTGGTTTTTTCGACGATCTCAACGTGCGCCGTTTCGGTGGCGAAATTGACGTGTGCGGAAACGCCGTCGAGTCGGTTCAAAACTTTCTCGATGCGCGCGGCACAGGCCACGCAAGTCATACCGGAAATGTCGAGGTTGATGGTCATAATACCGCAGTATAATAGTCGGATACAGAAAACGGGGAAATTTCCCTGTACCCCGGAGAATACACAATGGCGGCAGCGGAACTCCGCATCTCACGTAACAAGCTTCTGACGATTGCCGGGTTGGGCTGGATGTTCGATGCGCTCGACGTCGGTCTGTTGTCGTTCATCATGGCGGCGCTCAAACACGATTGGGGTCTGTCGACCACGGAAATGGGGTGGATTGCCGGCGTCAATTCCATCGGAATGGCGCTTGGCGCGCTGATGTTCGGCATGCTGGCGGACAGGATAGGCCGCAAGAAAGTTTTTATCCTGACCCTGTTGACCTTCAGCATTGCCAGCGGCTTGTCGGCGGCATCGACCACGCTGGCGATGTTGCTCTTCCTGCGTTTCTTTGTTGGGCTGGGGCTTGGCGGCGAATTGCCGGTGGCTTCTACGCTGGTATCGGAAAGCGTGCAGGCGCATGAGCGCGGCAAAGTTGTCGTATTGCTGGAAAGCTTCTGGGCGTTGGGTTGGATACTGGCGGCGCTGATCGCCTTTTTCGTCATCCCGGATTACGGTTGGCGGGTTGCCCTGCTGCTTGGTGCGCTGCCGGCGTTTTACGCCGTCTATTTGCGGCGCAATTTGCCCGATTCGCCGCGCTTTATTTCGCTGCAAACAGCAGTGCAGAAGAAGCCCGGTTTTTTGGAAAAGTTGGCGCTGCTTTTTTCCCGTCCGTATCGGCGGGCGACGGTCATGCTGTGGGTACTGTGGTTCTGCGTCGTGTTCTCGTATTACGGCATGTTTCTGTGGTTGCCGAGCGTTGTTGTGCTCAAGGGTTTCGATCTGATGAAAAGCTTCGGGTATGTGCTGATCATGACGCTGGCGCAGTTGCCGGGTTATTTCACCGTCGCCTGGTTGATCGACCGGGTGGGACGCAAGATGGTGTTGATCACTTACCTGCTGGGCACGGCGCTTTCCGCTTACTTCTTCGGCAACGCCGAGTCTGTCGCGGAACTGTTGACGGCCGGAATGCTGCTTTCGTTCTTCAACCTCGGCGCCTGGGGTGCGCTTTATGTTTACACACCTGAGCAATATCCGGACGCGATTCGCGCTACCGGCGCCGGCGCGGCAGCGTCGGTCGGTCGCATCGGCGGCATTCTTGGCCCGCTGATGGTCGGTTACCTCGTCGCCGCTCAAATCAGCATCGAGACGGTCTTTGTCATCTTCTGTTCGACGATTGTGGTTGGGGTTGCTGCGGTAGCGGTGCTGGGGAAAGAGACGCAGAGGACGGAGTTGAAGGGGTGAGGCGTACTATTTTTTAACAGGAACAAAACGCCTAATCAATCAAAAGAGGATCGTCGCCTTTTTCTGAAGCGTTCGCTGTTTCAGATGTGCATATCTCGTTCGCTAGCAAACGGGGTAAACACCATCCTTCCCTCGTTTCCGGCTTCCGATAAAAAGCATTTCACGGGCAAGCATTTCGACTGCCCTCTTCCGCAAGGGAAGAGAGTGAAGGCGGAATGTTGAGGCAAAAAAAGATTCTAAAACAAAGCGGCCGGAAACAAGAGGAAACGAGAGCTTTCTCTTAAGGACGCTCTGAACAACCCTGCTATCCCCCCGCTTGTCATCCTGCGCGAAGTCGCAGGATCCACGCGGCGTCTGGATTCTGCGACTTCGCTTCGCTACGCGCAGAATGACAGGAGGGGTTTTTCAGAGGTTCCTTAAGACTTCGGTGATTACAAATGATGAGGCAACAAAAATGTGACGTTTTATGCGCCCTCTCTTAATTCTCGATGTGCTGGTTAAGGGTTGTAACGATGTCTTGACAATGTGTTGCACGCATACCGAACGAAATGAAAATACGTTTCAGATGCTCCGGCGGGCAATTGATTTTGCAATTAAAAAAATGGGATAGTGCGTCAGCAACGGAATCACCAAAACGGTCTCAAGCTGTTTTCAGGGTGCTTGGCCGATGTAGATCTGTGCTGCGGAAACCAGCTACGAAGGGTATTGCGAGTCAATCTGGGAGAAAAAAAATGAAGAACGTTCCATCAATAAAAAGCAACAATAAATCGTGCAATAGGAAAATATTGCTTGCGTTTGTCTCATCGTTCGTGCGCTTAGCGCGGGTGTATTGTCAACGATCATCGCTGGCTGTGGTTGTTGGCGCGACGTTGTTTGTCAGCATGTCCGCCCCGGCATTTGCAGCGCCGGCAGCACCGCAACCGGTGTACACGGAAGACTTCTCCACAGGAACCCCTCCGGCTGGCGTGACCGCGGTCTCGCTGGTTAACTACACAAGCAGTACGGGGGTGGCTTATTCAGCCGCTTCGGGCTGGTTGCCGGGGTATAACGCCTGCAACGGCTGGCTGTTGAACAACGGCTCGGGAAATCCTGGCAGCGATAGCGGCTGTACCGACGCTGCCGGCAGAGATGTCGGCGGAAACCAGCGCGCCGCTTGGTATTTTCTCAGGTACATGTCTTATATGCTTGGTTTGGCTCATGGGAAATCGGCAGCAGATGCCCAGACAAACAACGTGTTGGCGGCGATGACGAACAGAAGCAACCAAGCACAAACAGCCGGTACCATGATCAAAGGAGAGGGGCTTGTTTCAGGAGTGGGTGGACGTTATTACGCATCGTCTGCCTGGTTCGCCGAGATGAACTGTAATGCCGACAACCCCAATCACGATGACGCAGTTGAAGAGATGAGTCTGCTGGTGGGCGGCGTTTTGCACACTCAGAGTGTGGTTCCTTGTTCGGCGCCGATCACTGCTGCGGCCATTTCGCCGCACGCGCCCAGCAATCCCAGAGTTGGTGTCGTCCGCATATTGCATGCCTATTCGCCCGCTGTATTGTTGTCGGCGGCTTCTCCGCTCGGTCTTCAAATCGATAACAAGACAGCTTCGGGCAACGGCAATGACGTGGCCGTTGATTTTCTCCAGATTCTGGACGTAACACCACAGTTGGAAAAGGCGTTTTCACCGTCGCAGATTCTTGAAGGTGAAACGAGCACGTTGACGTTCACGATTACCAACACAACCGATCTTCTGGCGAAAAACGGCTGGTCGTTTACCGACAACTTGCCCTCTGATGTGGTGGTAGCTTCGCCGTTAACCTCATCCACCACCTGCAACGCCGGGGTGGTCACTGCGACGCCGGGAAGCTCGTCGATAACAGCCTCGGGCAACTTGCCGACAGGAGCAGCGTCTTGCACGGTAAGCGTCGATGTAACATCATCTGTGCAAGGCACTTATACGAATGACTCGACCAATATGAGCAATCTCACCGGTCTGCTCCCGCCGTTGCCGGCAGCACTGATCGTCAACGATGCGCCTATTCCGGTTCTGGAGGTCACAAAAACAGTAAACCCGGCCACGGCGCTGACGGCTGGCGACAACTTGACCTATACGGTCACGGTGGCAAACACCGGGCAGGCCGCCGCCGCGAATGTGTCCATTACCGATGCCCTCCCGCCGGGAATCGCATCAGCGGGTATCGCTTGGACGTGTACAGCAACAGGCGCAACGTGTCCAAGCGGCGCTTCGGGTGCGGACTGGCCGTTTACCACACCTCCGGCCATCCCGACCTTGCCGGCAGCCGGTGTTGTCACTTGGGTGATCGACGCAACGGTGGCCGATGTTGCCCCGTTGCCGGCAAGCATCGTGAATACCGTGACAGTAGGCACGGATACGCTGGGGGCTTTATGCGCGGACGGCATCACCTCGCCGCCGTGTTCCGCGATGGCCACCACGCTGCTTAGAGCAACACCGCCGGTGAGGAACGCGGCGGCGACGGTGCCGACACTCAACGGCCTCACGCTCATGTTGCTGATGGCGTTGCTTGGAGCGGTGGCGGTCTGGAGGGGACGCGGATTTTACGAGCAGAGCCGCTAGGGGCGCAGCAATGAAGAGAAACGGGCGGCTCGATAGACCGCCCGTTTTTTTATACGTTGATTTATATGGTTATTTATGGGGGCGGGGGAGGTGCCCAGAAAAGAGGCCTTTTAAATGGCCTGACACAACAAAACGGTATAACTACAATGATCGACATGAAAAACGGCTACTCCCAAACAATTCCTCCGCCTGGCAACCGGTGACCATGAGAAAAACAAAAAGCGCCGGTTGAAAAACGGTATCAGGACTCGGGTATCAGCGTACAGGATTTTGATACTTGATCCATTTCTGCGCCGTACGCTTGACGCAACAAAACGGTACCGTCACCATTGTCAACATGAAAAACGACGACACTCCAACCACCCCACTCGCCCGGCAGCCGACGGCGTGCGTTTTTTCCGCGCTGGGCGACGAGTGCCCTTTCAGGCGGGATGGCTGATTTTTTATCCAAGATAAAGAATTTTTAACATGATAAATGCGAGTCCTGTGAAACGTAGGGTGCGTGCGATCTTTCACGTTTTGTTGCGCGCCCTGATGCGGCTTCTCTTTCGTGTGCGGATTCAGGGAACCGAGGCAATCCCGGCGGCCGGCGCCGGACGCCCGCTGCTCATTATCGCCAATCATGAGTCTTATCTCGACGGTGTTTTGCTGGGACTTTTTCTGCCGGTCAAAAATCCGGTGTTCGTGATACACACCGAAGTGGTCAGACGACGGCTCTTGCGAACCGGTCTTGGGCTGATGGCCGATTATCTTGCGGTCGATCCCGGTAATCCGATGGCGATGAAGCAGGTGGTGCGGCTGCTCGAATCGGGAAGGCCGGTGGTGATTTTTCCGGAAGGGCGGATCACGCTCACCGGCGCGCTGATGAAGGTCTATGAAGGGCCGGCGTTTGCGGCAACCAAAACCGGCGCCACGCTTCTTCCGGTGCGGCTTGAAGGTTTGTCGCGCAGTTATTTTTCGCGCATGGTTCGCTGGCCGCGCCAGCTCTTCCCGCGCACCATGTTGACGGTGTTGCCGCCGACAAAGTTGCCGACCCCTGATGCGCCCAACGCCAAGGCGCGTCGCCGCCAATCGGGAGAAGCGCTGCGGCGCCTGATGCTGGAAATGGCGCTGGCGCAGCCGAAGCCGCGCACATTGTACGGAGCGTTGTGTGACGCCATCGAGATTCATGGGCGCGGTTGTCGTGTGGTGGAAGACATCAAACAGGTGGAGTACACCTATCGCGATTTACTCAAAATGTCTCTCGCGCTGGGACGGTTGGCGTCACGGTTGACACGGCCGAGCGAGAAAGTGGGGCTGCTTCTGCCTAACATGACGCCGACGGTGGCGCTGTTCATGGGGTTGAGCGCGTTTGGACGAATACCGGCGATGCTCAACTACACGGCCGGCGCCGATGGAATGCAGGCGGCGTGCAGGGTGGCGCAGATTCGCACCCTGTTCACCTCACGCGCTTTCATCGAACAGGCAAAACTTGCCGATACGCTGGCGGCGTTGCAGGGACTGGAGCGCATCGTTTATCTCGAAGACTTGCGCGAGCAGATGACTTTTCTGGACAAGCTCTGGCTCATCGGCTGGGCGCTGCGGCGTCCGCGCCAAATCGAAGCGAAGGCAATGCCCGAGGATGCGGCGGCGGTGTTGTTTACGTCGGGTTCCGAAGGCAAGCCCAAGGGCGTTGTGCTCTCTCACCGCGCCATCCTCGCCAACATCGCGCAAATTCGCGCCGTCACCGACTTTACCCGCGACGATCGCGTGTTGAATGTCTTGCCCATTTTTCATTCTTTCGGGCTGACGGCCGGGACGTTGCTGCCGCTGCTCACCGGCGCCAGCCTGTTCCTCTATCCGTCGCCGTTGCATTATCGGGTGATTCCGGAACTCGCCTACGACCGCGGTTTCACGGTGATGTTCGGTACCAGTACATTTCTCAACAATTACGCGCGCTTTGCGCATCCCTACGATTTTTATCGCGTGCGTTATGTTGTCGCCGGCGCCGAAAAGCTCGCTCCCGCAGTGCGCGAGCAGTGGTTCGAAAAATTCGGCATACGCATCCTTGAAGGCTATGGGGTGACGGAAACCTCGCCGGTGATCGCGGTGAACACGCCGATGGCTTATCGCAGCGGCACGGTCGGACAGTTCTTGCCGGGCATCGAATACCACCTGCAACCCGTTCCCGGCATTGAGCGCGGCGGTATTTTGCACATGCGCGGCCCCAATTTGATGAGCGGCTATCTGAAAATCGATCACCCCGGCGAATTGCAAACACCGGCATCCGCAATGGGAGAGGGGTGGTACGAGACCGGCGACGTTGTCGAAGTCGATGAAGACGGTTTCGTGCGCATCATCGGTCGGGCAAAACGGTTTGCCAAAGTCGCGGGCGAGATGGTGAGTCTGGAAACGGTGGAAAAACTGGCGCAGTCGGCTTCACCTGCGGCACAACACGCTGCCACCAGCCAGCCCGACGAAAGCAAAGGCGAGGCGCTGGTGCTTTTCACCACGGACGCCGAACTCGATCGGGCGACGCTGCAAAAGACGGCGCAACAAATCGGCGTGCCGGCGCTGGCAGTGCCGAAGAAAATCGTGCGTATCGAGGCGTTGCCGTTGCTCGGCACGGGCAAAACCGATTACGTCACTCTGAACCGGATGACCGAAACCGTCTGAGTCCTTGATCCCCGTTTTTCTTGCGGAGGGAACTTCCATGCTGACGCCCGGGCAGACCCCATACACCATAAAATTCGCCGATTGCGAAGAGGAATTTGATCAAATTTTTGCGCTGAATTACCACACCTTTGTGGAAGAGATTCCGCAACATGAAAGCAATGCCGTCAAAAAACTCAAGGACAAATTCCACAAGAACAATACTTACATAATATGCAAAGACGGAGAAATGATCGCTGGCATGATTGCCTGTTGCGACAAGCGGCCTTTCTCGCTCGACGCCAAAGTGGAACAACTGGATTCCTACCTGCCACCTCACCAAAAAGCCTACGAAATAAGATTGCTGGCGGTGAAAGAAGCGTATCGCCGCACAGCCGTTACCGCGCTGCTTTTGCAGACGTTGATGAAGTATCTGCTGAAGTGCAATGCCGATCTGGCGATTATCTCCGGCACCACGAGGCAGTTGGCGATGTACGAAAAAATAGGTTTCCAGCCATTCTACAAACTTGTGGGGAAACCCGGCGCGTACTACCAGCCGATGTATCTCACCGAAAAGGATTTGAGAGGTGCCAAATGGCAGAAATAAATTTCCTGCCCGGTCCGGTCAAAATTTCCAGACAGGTAAGAACCGCGCTCAGCGCCGATGCTTTCTCACATCGCAGCGAGGCGTTCAGTCGACTGTATGAGCAATGTTCGGACATGCTGTTGAGGCTCGGAAAAAGCAAGCATGTCGTCTTGCTCATGGGCAGCGGTACGGCAGCCAATGCGATGGTGGCACAGGAGCTGAAAAAATTGTCCGGCAAAGGACTTATCCTTTCCAACGGAGAGTTCGGCGAGCGTCTCATCAGCCAGGGCACAAAAGCCGGCCTCGATTTTGACCGTTATGCGCTGAATTGGGGAGAGGCGTTTGCGCTTGAAGAGATGAAAGAACGGTTGGAAAACAAATCCTGGCTATGGTTGGTGCACTGCGAAACCTCGGTCGGCGCTATCAACCTCGACGAACAGCTTGTCGCGTACTGCAAAGCGCAGAACATCAAATTGTGCCTGGACAGCGTAAGCGCGTTCGGTAATCAGGAGGTGGATTTTTCCGACGTTTATCTGGCCAGCAGTTCTTCCGGTAAAGGGTTGTGTTCTTTCTACGGAATCGCCCTGGTTTTTTACAACCACGAGCCGGAGCGCGCCCCCGGCGGATGCGATTATCTCGATCTTGCCGTTTACCATGAAGCGGCAAGCGTTCCGTTTACTTTTTCTTCCAACCTGCTGAACGCCCTGTCCATGGCGCTGCGTATCACGGATTATCAGAAGAAATTCAAGCAAAACGCGAAGCACGCTTTACGGGTAAAGGAATGGATAGCCGCCAACGGGTTGCATGCACCGTTGCGCGCGCGCCAGGCCGATTACATCTGGACGATCGCCGTTCCCGAAAAAATACCCTCGGCAGTGCTTGGCGCCCGTTTGAAAGAAAACGGGCTCTGGATTCATTTCAAGAATCGGTACTTGCTGGAAAACAACTGGATACAGATTGCGCTGATGGGGACAGGCGGCACGAAAGAAGTCTCCGCCGGTTTGGATCTTTTTGAGCGCGAACTGCGGGCGTTACGTCGTAGCGGCGGCGGGTAAAGGATAAAGTCACTCCCGCTTCATCTGCGGGAACAGCAGCACATCGCGGATCGACGGGCTGTCGGTGAGCAGCATCACCAAGCGGTCGATGCCGATGCCTTCCCCCGCCGTCGGCGGCAAGCCGTATTCGAGCGCGCGGATGTAATCGGCGTCGTAGTACATCGCCTCTTCGTCGCCGGCGTTGCGGGCGGCGGCTTGCGCCTGAAAGCGCGCCGCCTGATCTTCCGGGTCGTTCAGTTCGGAGAAGCCGTTGGCCATTTCGCGGCGGGTAATGAAAAGTTCAAAACGGTCGGTGACGCTCGGATCGGCGTCGTTGGCGCGCGCCAGCGGCGAAACATCGGTCGGATGCGCGTAGATGAACGTCGGCTGCACCAGTTTGTCTTCGGTGGTGGCCTCGAACAGTTTCAGTTGCAGCACGCCCAAACCATCGGTCGGCAATACGTCAACGGCAAGCGCTGCCAGTGCTTTTCTCAGATAATCGGGATCGGCCAGCGCTTCTTTTTCGTGCTGCGGGTGGAAATGGTGGATGGCTTCGGCCATCGTCATTCGCGCGAACGGCTGCGCCAGATCGATGGTGTCGCCTTGGTAAGTGATCGTCGTTGTGCCCAGCACTTTTTGCGCGACTTCCCGAAACAGCGTTTCGGTGAGGTCCATCAAATAGCGATAATCGCGGTACGCTTCATAGAATTCGATCATCGTGAATTCGGGATTATGGCGCGTCGAAATGCCTTCGTTGCGAAAGCTGCGGTTGATTTCGAACACGCGCTCCAGCCCTCCGACGGTCAGCCGCTTCAGGTACAGCTCGGGCGCGACGCGCAGGTACATATCCATATCGAGCGCGTTGTGGCGCGTCTTGAAGGGACGTGCCGTCGCGCCGCCGGGAATCGGATGCATCATCGGCGTTTCCACTTCGAGATAACCACGCTCGACGAAAAATTCGCGTACGGTTTGCAGAATTTTCGAACGTTTGATGAACACCTCGCGCGATTCCGAGTTCATGATGAGATCGACGTAGCGCTGGCGGTATTTTTGCTCCTGATCAGTCAGGCCGTGAAATTTCTCCGGCAACGGCCGCAGCGATTTCGACAACAGCCGCAATGTTTTGACCTTGATCGACAGCTCTCCCGTCTTTGTTTTGAACAGCACGCCCTGCGCGCCGACGATGTCGCCGATGTCCCAGTGTTTGAATGCTTCGTGGAGGTCGGCGCCGACATTGTCGTTGGAAACGAAGAGCTGGATGCGCCCCGACATGTCTTGCAGCGTCGCAAAACTGGCTTTGCCCATCACCCGCTTCAGCATCATCCGGCCGGCAACGCTGCAAGAAGCGCCTTCTTGCTCCAATGCGTCATGATCGAGCGCACCATATTGCGCGTGCAGATCGGCGGCCAGCGCGTCGCGCGAAAAGTCGTTCGGGAAAGCGCTGCCTCGCTCGCGCAGCGCGGCGAGTTTGCGGCGGCGTTCGGCGATGATCTGGTTTTCGTCCTGTTCAACGGCAGGGGCAGGAGCGGCGGAGCGTTCGGTATCAGTCATGGCTGTTTTTGATGAAGGGTTCCCTCCCCTTCAAGGGGAGGGTTAGGGTGGGGATGGGGTTAACTAAAATCCACATTTCATTCAAAACCGCTTTAGTCTCAGCGCTTTGTTCTCTTGGTTATTCCACAGCCGTTTTGTAATCGTCCGTGTATCCCCAGTGTGCCGTGAAGAGATACTCAGCGGTCGGTATTTGGCGGATGATCTTCGACGACTCAATTGCCTGAGCGGTATCCATATCAAAGAACGGAGGTATAGGAGCCATCTTACTATCCTTCAAGCTCAGGATATCGCCGGTGAACAAGTACCTGTTATTGATCAGATAGGCGGTCATCCCTGGAGTATGCCCGGGGACAAGAAAAGCTTCGACCTTCAAACCTCCAATCTGGACAACCTGACGATCTTCGAGAAGGGTGTAATCGGTACGGGGTATCGCGTTTTTGAGAAAAAGGATCCTCGATCGTTTACCGTTTATCAAAGGCTCTTCTTCTTTCGACAGGTACAATTTGGCGTTGTCGAACAGGCTTAATGCGCCGACATGATCCCAGTCGGTATGCGTCAGGAACACAGCGGACACGTCGCCAGGATCAATGCCCAAAATTTTCATTTGCTCCGCTACGGAAGCCTGATCTATCGCGCAGTCGATAACGATGTATTTCCCGCTGTCCTTATCTCGAACAAGGAATAAATTGGCGAAGTCGTCCTTTACGACAAAAACATCATCCACAATGCTCCCTGTCTCCATAGGAGTGAACGTGGACACTTCGGATCTTATTTTCAAATAGAACCCGCCGTAAGCCAATACCAATACGCCGACGGTAACGCCAACGAATATCAGAACCCTTTTCAAAATTTTGTTCATGATTGGTTGCCGTGCCAATTCTACACACCCTGTTTCAGACTCTCGGCGATGAAATCGTCGAGGTCGCCATCAAGTACGGCCTGGGTGTTGCCGACTTCGTGACTGGTGCGCAAATCCTTGATCCGCGAGTGATCGAGCACATAGGAGCGGATCTGATGGCCCCAGCCGATGTCGGTCTTGGAGTCTTCGAGTTTTTGCTGTTCGGCCTGCCGTTTACGCAACTCCAGTTCATACAGGCGCGATTTCAGCATCGCCATCGCTTCGGCACGATTGCGGTGTTGCGAACGGTCATTCTGGCAGACGACGACGATGCCGCTCGGTTCATGCGTGATGCGCACCGCCGAATCGGTCGTGTTGACGTGCTGGCCGCCGGCGCCGGAGGCACGGAAGGTGTCGATGCGCAGTTCAGCCTGGTTGATTTCGATTTCGATCGAATCATCGACTTCAGGATAAACGAACACGCTGGAGAACGAGGTGTGGCGGCGCGCGTTCGAATCGAACGGACTTTTGCGTACCAGCCGGTGGATGCCGACCTCGGTGCGCAAATAGCCGTAGGCATAATCGCCGATGACCTTGATCGAAGCACCCTTGATACCGGCGATATCGCCGGACGCTTCTTCGAGAATTTCGGTCTTGTAGCCGCGCCGTTCGCAATAACGCAGGTACATGCGCAGCAGCATCGACGCCCAATCCTGCGCTTCGGTGCCGCCGCTGCCGGCCTGAATGTCGATAAAACAGTTGTTGGGGTCGAGCGGATTCGAGAACATCCGGCGGAATTCCAGATCGCCGACGGTTTGCTCCAGCCTGGTGACATCGGTTTGCACCGAATGCAGCATGCCCTCGTCGTTTTCTTCGCGAGCCAGTTCGAACAGCTCGATGCTTTCGTCGATGTCGCGTGCCAGCCGCGTCAGCGAGGCAACGACGTTATCCAGCAGTTTTTTTTCGCGTCCCAGTTCCTGCGCTTTCTGGGGATCGTCCCAGATCGCCGGGTTCTGCATTGCTTCATCGACAGTTTTCAGACGGGCAGCTTTGACATCAAAGTCAAAGATACCTCCGTAAAGCGGCACTGCGTTCGGCGATGTCGGACAGCGTGTTGTCGATCTGATTGAGTTGTTCGGCTTCCATGACGTGTTACTTTTTGACAAACGAAAAAAGGGAAACCGAATTATACTCTTACCATCGCATGCTCCGGTGCTGGGGCTGTCTCAAAATGATTCAGGAGTCCGGCATCAAGAAGTCGTCATTCCGGCGGACGCCGGAATCCAGAGAAGGAGGCCTGGATTCCCGCCTGCGCGGGAATGACGGAGTCGCTGATGGTTATCTGGCAGCAACAGTTTTCGATTGGACGGGATTTCGTATGAAACGGCGCCTTCTCTCTCTTTCTTGCCTTGTTCTCGCCGCTGTCTGGCTGGTGTTGTCACCGGCGGCGTGGGGACAATCGCCTGCCGCCGCGCCGGATGCCGCGGCAGCGCCGGCATCGCCGTCGATTCCGGCCGAGCTGTCAGCAGAAGCGCGGGCGCAGTATGAGGCGAAGATGAAGACTTTGCGCGCGCAGATCGACGCAGCGAAATGGCCGGAAGCGCTGGCGACCGCCGACGCGATGAGCAAAGAGCGACCACGCGAGCCGCAAGCACGGTTTCTGAGAACCCTCGTGCTGACCGAATTGGGTCGTGAAGAAGAGGCGAAACGCGAATTGCAGACGCTGGTTGCCGATTATCCCGAACTGCCGGAACCGCACAACAATCTGGCGACGTTGTACGCCAAAAAAGGCCAATACGACTTGGCGCGCCGTGAGTTGGAGCGGGCGCTGACCGCCGTGCCCGATTATGGAATCGCGCACGCCAATCTGGCCGATTTGTATCTGCAACAGGCCATTGAGCATTACCGGCGGGCAGCGGCGCTCAATAAAAACAACAGGGACAGCAAGGCGTTATTAACGCGAGCCGACACGATTCAAGCGCTGCTTGCGCCGACGGTTGAAGCCGGTAAAGCAGCAACGCCGACCGGGAATGCCGGCGCGGCGGCCAAGGACGAAAAAGGCGCTGCCCAGGAAGGCGGCTTTCTGTCTGCCGGTTGTGAAGCGCCGCCGGGATTCGGTGGCGAAGATAAGGACGATGACATCTTCAATGCGGGCGGAACGTGTGACCTCGAATTCGACGAACCGACGCCGGAGAAGAAAGAGGGCGGAGACAACGGGAAAGACGGGAAAGCCCCGGCACCGGCAAAAACACCCTGAACGAAAACCGGAGGTTTTGAATTTCCGGACGGCGGCGCTCCGTGGCTTGTCTGCGTGGCGCGTACCGAAAATATAGCTTTTGCATTTTTGTCCGTTATCCTCTACCATCGCTCCGTTTTATCTTGACACTGTCAAAGATGGCATAAGCGGCAGTGGCAGATTTTGTTTATTACGCGCTGGAAGGCGTCCGGCAATTCCGAGCAAGCGGCTCCCGACGGAATCGATTGATGTTCTGAAGTTGCCTCGGCTGGATCGAGCGTTCAAGGAGTAAAGCGATCTTGTACAAGAAAATCCTGGGAAAAATAACGGCTCACCAAGAGCTGACGGAAACGGAAATTTCCGAATTGATTGCCGCTATCAATGCAGGGACGGTCAGCGATGTCCAGATTGCGGGCTTTCAGGTGGCTTTGCTGATGAAAGGCGCGTCGCTGAAAGAGATCGCGTATATCGCGAAAGCCATGAGGGACAACTGCGTTCCCCTGAAGCCAAAGGTTGCTGGGGAAATCATGGATACCTGCGGCACGGGCGGCGGGCTTTCCACCTTCAATATTTCGACGGCGACGGCGGTTGTCGCTGCGGCAGCGGGCATTCCGGTTGCCAAGCACGGTAGCCGATCCATCGCCAGCCTTTCCGGCAGCGCCGATGTGCTGGAGGCGCTTGGCGTCAATATCCATTTGCAGCCGTGCGAGACAGAAAGGATGATCGAGGAAATTGGCATTGCCTTTTTGTACGCGCCGCTCTTTCATCCTGTGATGGGGAAGGTGCTTCCGCCGGAACAGGATTTGGGCATCAAAACCATCTTCTATTCCATTATCGGGCCGTTGATCAATCCGGCGTTCGCACCCAGGCATCTGCTCGGCGTTTACAAGTCGGAGTTGCTTGACTCCGTCGCTTTTGTCGCCAACGAGCTGGGCTACACCAACGCGATGTTTGTTCACGGCCTGGACGGTTTGGATGAAATCTCGTTGCTGGGAAAAACCCGGATCAATCATCTGAAAAATGGCGAAGTCACATCATTCGAGATCGAACCGGAGGATTTCGGTCTGACCCGGTGCGTTCTAGCGGACATCAAAGCCGGTACGCCCGAAGTCAACGCCGAAACGATAAACGGCGTTTTCTCAGGAAAGGTGACGGGCGCAAGACGCGACGCCATCGTCTTGAACGCTGCCGGTGCGCTGATCGTCGGCGGCAAAGCCGATGGTTTCCGGACAGGAATCGCCCTTGCAGGCGAGTTGATAGACAGCGGCGTAGCTGCGAAAAAACTGCGGGAACTGAAGGAGATGTCCAACAGTTTCGGGAAAGCCGCATGAGCGTCAAACTTCCGGGGCGATTTTCCTCTGCCCTGATTGCGGAAAACGCGCGCGGACTCGTCGCCGTGATCCCTGACATCAAATGTGTTTCGCCGAAAGAGGGCGATCTGTTGCGCGGGCGCGATCCGGTGGAAACGGCGAAGGTTCTCGTTTGCTACGGCGCGCCAGTGCTGTCGGTCGTGACCGAGCAGGAACGTTTCGGCGGCAGCGCTGAACTGCTCAGTGCCATCGTGCAAGCCGCAGAAGTGCCGGTGCTGAGAAAAGACTTCATCACCAGCGAAGACCAGCTTCTGGAAACGGCTGAACTTGGCGCGGCGGCCGTCTTGCTGATTTGCGCGATCACCGACGAAAAAAACTTGGCGCGGCTCTACGAAAAAACGCTGATGCTGGGGATGGAACCGTTCGTGGAAGTCCACACGGCGCAGGAGATGGAACTGGCGAACACATTGGGCGCGCGCCTTGTCGGCATCAACAACCGTAACATCGTCACGCTTGAAAAAGATGACGGCGGCCCAGGTCGGACGGCCGCGCTCGCGTCCGGCGCACCCGCCGGTGCGCTGCTGATCAGCGAAAGCGGTATCCTGTCGACGGCGGATGCGAAATTGGCGGCCTCCTCCGGCGCCAACGCGGTTCTGGTCGGGACAGCACTTTGGCAGGCAGGCGATATGGGGGCCATG
This sequence comes from Burkholderiales bacterium, assembly GCA_031260355.1. GTDB lineage: Bacteria > Pseudomonadota > Gammaproteobacteria > Burkholderiales > Casimicrobiaceae > UBA931. Next base: position 47,347 of record JAIRJZ010000079.1, on the reverse strand, counting down.
TATCAATCGCTCCGGGTTAAGCTTGGTTAGTAATTTATTTGACCGCAAAGAACGCAGAGAACACAAAAGATGACCTGATGGAGACATCGGTAAACGTTCGAGAGATGTGTGACCGGGTAAGGAAAATAGCTTACGATGCTCATGTCTACCTTGCGCATGGCCACTTGGAAAAAGTCTATGAGAACGCTCTGGCACACCGCCTGAAGAAAGCGGGCATTCCGGTAGCGCAGCAGCACCCTGTCAAGGTTTACGATGAAGACGGGGAAATTATTGGTGACTACATTGTAGATTTGCTGATTGATGGCTGGTTGGTTATTGAGCTGAAGACTGCCAAAACACTGGCTCCGGAACACGAGGCTCAGATTCTGGGTTACTTGAAAGCAGCACGTCTGGAACACGGGTTACTTATCAATTTTGGTTCCTATAAATTTGAAATTCGCAAATTTGCTTTAAGCAAGAAATAGCCCCAAGAAATCAAGGTTTTTTCTTTGCGCCCTTTGCGTTCTTTGCGGTTAAAATGATTTTGAAGCTTGAGACCAAAACCAAAAGGAAAATTTTCCCTTGCGTCCTATCGTAAAAATCTGTGGCCTGATGCGTGAGCAGGATGTGCAGATGTGCGTCCGGCACGGCGCGGATATGGTGGGATTCGTCGTCGAATACCCGCGCCCGGTTCCGTGGAACTTGAGCGCGGCGAACGCAAAGGGACTGATGGCCGCCGCTCATGGGTCGGCGGAAACCTGCGCCGTCACCGGCGGGTCGCCGGACCATGTGCTGCGTATCGCCGCGGAAACGAAGCCGGACTATATTCAACTGCACGGCGGCGAGACGCTTGAGGATACGATCTGCCTCGTCAGCGAGTTGGGGAAGCAAGGCATCAAAATCATCAAGGCCATTTTTCCGGACACCCCCGATCTGGAAAAAACAGCGGCGGCTTTCTGCGCGGCAGGTGTTGATGCGCTGCTTTTCGATCCGCGTACACCGGACAATGCCAGCCATAGCGGTACGGCCGACCTGTCCGTTTATCAAAAGCTTCGGCGCGCTGTAAGCTGCCCGGTCATTCTCGCCGGAGGGATCACTCCCGAAAATGCGGCGAAAATCGTCTGTCAAACAGACGCGCAGATGATCGATTTAATGACCGGCGTGGAGAGCAGCCCCGGCATCAAGGACGAGACCAAAGTTGCCGCGCTCTTTCAAGCGTTGCAAGGCGATGGTCAACAGTAAAGCTCTCGTGTTTACTTCAACCCCTTGAACCGCATCCGTTTCGGTCGCGCACCTTCTTCACCCAGCCGTTTCACCTTGTCGGCTTCGTATTCGTGATAGTTGCCGTTGAAGAAAACCCACTGGCTGTCGCCTTCGGCGGCGAGAATGTGCGTACAGATACGGTCGAGGAACCAGCGGTCATGGCTGATGACCATCACCGAACCGGCGAATTCGTGCAGCGCATCTTCGAGCGCGCGCAGGGTTTCGATATCGAGATCGTTGGAGGGTTCGTCCAGCAATAATACGTTGCCGCCTTCGGCCAGCATTTTCGCCAGATGCAGGCGACCGCGTTCGCCGCCGGACAGGTTTTTCACCAGTTTTTGCTGATCGTTGCCCTTGAAGTTGAAGCGCCCCAGATAGGCGCGGCTCGGCAAGACGAATTTGCCGACGGTAAGCAAGTCCAGCCCACCGGAAACGTATTCCCAGACGGTTTTGTCGCCTTCCAGCGCTTCGCGTGTCTGATCGACGGAGGACAGTTTCACGGTGTGGCCGACGGTGACGGCGCCGCTGTCGGGCTGTTCTTTGCCGGTGATCAGTTTGAACAGGGTCGATTTACCGGCGCCGTTCGGGCCGATGATGCCGACGATGGCGCCGGGCGGCACTTTGAAACTGAGATCGTCGATCAGCACACGGTCGCCGAAACTTTTGCTGACGCCGACAAATTCGATAACTTCTTTGCCCAGTCGCTCGGCAACCGGAATGAAAATTTCATTGGTCTCGTTGCGTTTCTGGTGTTCGTGATCGGACAACTCCTCGAATCGCGTCAGCCGCGCCTTGCTCTTCGCCTGGCGGCCTTTCGGATTCTGCCGCACCCATTCCAGTTCTTTTTTCATCGCGCGGATGCGAGCGTCCTCGGACTTCTGCTCCTGCTCCAGCCGTGTTTCTTTTTGGTCGAGCCAACTGCTGTAATTGCCCTTCCACGGGATACCGTAGCCGCGGTCGAGTTCGAGAATCCATTCTGCCGCGTTGTCGAGGAAGTAGCGGTCGTGGGTGATGGCGACGACGGTGCCGGGGAAGCGGTAAAGGAATTGTTCGAGCCATTCGACCGATTCGGCGTCGAGGTGGTTGGTCGGCTCGTCGAGCAACAACATGTCCGGCTTCGACAACAGCAGGCGGCACAACGCGACGCGGCGCTTTTCGCCGCCGGACAGTTGCGCGATAGCCGCCTCCCATGGCGGCAAACGCAAAGCGTCGGCGGCGATTTCCAGTTGTGCCTCAGCGCTGTCGCCGCTGCCGGCAGCGATGATGGCTTCCAACTCGGCCTGCTCGGCGGCGAGTTTGTCAAAATCGGCATCCGGCTCGGCGTATTCGGCATACACCTCATCCAGCCGCTTTTGCGCCGCCAGCACGCCGCCGATGCCTTCCTCTACCGCTTGCCGAACGGTTTGCTGCGGATCGAGCTGCGGTTCCTGCGGCAGATAGCCAATACTCAATCCCGGCATCGGGATGGCTTCACCGTCGATTTCCTTGTCGATGCCAGCCATGATTTTCAGCAGCGTGGATTTACCGGCGCCGTTAAGACCGAGCACGCCGATCTTGGCGCCGGGGAAAAAGGAGAGCGAAATGTCTTTCAAAATCTGCCGTTTTGGCGGCACGGTTTTGCTGACACGGTTCATCGTATAGACGTATTGAGCCATGAGTCCGGTTTCAGTCAGAGAGTGGGTTGTTGGTGGGCAGGTTGTCCGGCGGGGTGTCCCCGGCACGGCATATTTCGTGGAAGGGCGCTATTGTCGCATGTAAAGCATCCTTGCCGCTTCATAGGTGGAAAATGAGGATTACCATAGGATATCCGGCCGTGGCCGCGGTTTTCCCCCTCTCCCCAGCCCCTCTCCCTCAAGGAGAGAGGGGTGCAAAGCACAGCATATCCTCTCAGGAGAGTCGTCATTCCGGCGAAAGCCGGAATCCAGAGAAAGAAATTCCCTGGATTTCCGCGGGAATGACGGAGTAGCCAAACGAGCGCTTATGGTGACTCAACAATTTTGAGGCAAGCGCTACTCGCTCAAGGCGCAAGCAGCACCTTTTGCAATTCGGTTTCCAGCGCGACGCGCTGCGCCGGATTTTCCAGCGCTTCGCCGGAGATCACGAAAACGTCTTCGACACGTTCGCCCATCGTATTGATGCGGGCGCTCTCGACGTTGATACCGGCATTGGCCAGCGTGTGCGCCAGATGGGCGAGCAAACCGGTGCGGTCGCCGGCGACGATTTCGAGAAGGTCATGACGCTGATCGTCGTCGGGGGTGATGTGAACGTGCGGCGTCAGCGGAAAGTGTTGCAGCCGCCGGCTTTTTCTTCCCATCGGCAGCGGGGCGGCTGGCGGCGGCTGTTGCAGGAAATGGCTTAACGAATCTTCCAGAGCAGAGCGCGCGGAGGTATCGGCATAACGCGGGTCGGCGGTGTGGACGGCGAAGGTGTCGAGCGCATAACCGTGGCGTGTCGTGTGAATGCGCGCATCGAGGATGTTCAGATGGTGACGCCCGAAAAAATGGCACAGTTGCGCGAACAGGCCGGGGCGGTCGCGCAAATAGGCCATGATTTTCAAACCGGCGTCTTGCGGCAAGGGACGAACGCGCACAATCGGTTTTTCCGTATCGAGGCAATCGTGCAATTCGGCGGCGTGCCAACACAGGTCGTCGAGGCTGTGACGTTGAAAATAAGCCATATCGAGGGCTTGCCACAAGGCCGACGGTTCTCCTGTTCCGCGTTCGCGCAAATGTTCACGCGCATCGCGTTGTTTCCGCGCGATCGAATCGCTGTCGTCGCTGTTGCCCCGGCGCAAACGGGTGCGGGCGGCAAGAAAAAGGGTTTCGAGCAACTGCGCTTTCCACGGATTCCACACCTTGGGACTGGTGGCGCGAATGTCGGCGACGGTCAGCAGATACAGCGCGACCAGACGGCGCTCCGAGCCGACGCGGCGCGTGAAGCGGGCGATGGTGCGCGGGTCGGAAATGTCTTCTTTCTGGGCGACAAGCGACATCAGCAGATGTTTACGCACCAGCCAGACGATCAGTGCCGCGTCGTCTTTCGAAATCGGATGCTGTGCGCAGAAACGGCGGGCGATGAAGCTGCCGCGTCGGGCGTGGTCGCTGCCACGGCCTTTGGCGATATCGTGGAACAGGGCAGCCAGATACAAAATTTCGGGGCGCGCGAAGTCGTTCATCAATCGCGAACACAACGGATATTCATAGGCGAAGTTGTCGTCTTCGAAACGGCGCAAATTGCGCACCGTCATCAGAATATGTTCATCGACGGTGTAAACATGAAAAAGATCGTGCTGCATCTGACCGACGATACGGCCGAACGGCGGCAAGTATTGTCCGAGCAGACCGTAAAGATTCATCACGCGCAGCGTGTGCAGGATGCCGCGCGGCACCCGGAAGAGATCGATGAATTTGGTGCGGTTGGCCGGATTTGCCCGGAAGGCGCGGTTGATTCCGGGGCGGGCGCGATCCAGCGCGCGCAGGGTGCGGGACGACAGGCCGACGATTTCGGCGTGGTGTTGCCAGTGCAGAAACGTATCGAACAGGACAGACGGCGTTTGCGCCAACCGTTGCGGATCGTCGATGTCGAGCAGATCGCCGCGTTGCGTGAAGTAGGCGTCGAGCGGGCGGGTTTCCGGTGGCGGCGCAAAACGTTCTTCGATGGCTTGCAACAGCAAGGTGTTGAGGCGGCGAATGGTTTGCGCGGCACGGTAATACCGCTGCATCAGGACTTCGCCGGCGCGGCGCGGCCCCTTGCCGGTGATGTGCATTTGTTCGGCGAGCGCTGTCTGGTGATCGAAAAGCAACCGCTCTTCGGCGCGACCCGCCAGATAATGCAAGCGGACGCGCAAGGTGTTGAGCCAGTGTTCGTGTTGTTGCAAGGCGCGCGCTTCCGCGGCGGTGAGCAGGCCGCGCTCGACAAGTTGACGCCACCGCGCGCCGACGCCGGCGGCACGGGCCAGCCAGCGCAACACATGCACGTCGCGCAGACCGCCGGGGCTTTCTTTCAGGTTCGGTTCGAGGTTGTAGAGGGCGTCGCGGTATTTCAGATGGCGCTGTTCCTGTTCGAAACGTTTGGCCTCGAAAAAGCGGGAGAACGTCAAACGTGTCGCCAGCGTTTCCTCGAAGCGGCGATACAAGGAGCGCGAACCGGCAAGATAACGGTGCTCGACCAGCGCGGTCTGCACAGTGATGTCGAGCGTGTCGATGTTGTGCAGTTCGTCGAGCGTGCGCACGGCATGGCCGGCGGCGAGCCCGACATCCCACAACGCGGTTTCAAGCCAGGCGAGAGCGGCACGGGTCGCGTCGTCGGGCGGCTCCGGCAGGATAACGGCGGTGTCGATGTCGGAATGGGGAAACAGCGTACCGCGTCCGTAGCCGCCGGTGGCGATCAGCACACCGCGACGGGTGACAGCGGCAGGCAACGAGCGCCACAAGGCGCGCAGAAAACGATCGACGAGCAAACTGTGTCGGCGCAGCAACTGCGTGGTGCCGGGATGCGCGGCGAACGCGTCGCGTAGAGCGCGACGTGCGTCGCTCAATGCCGCTCGGTGCGCCGCCAGTTGTTCCGGCGTCAGAAAAGGACCGGCGGCGGCCATCGTCAAGAAGCGGGAGGCGGCGGTGCGCCGTCGGAGACCGTCAACACATCGACACCGTCGGCGGTGACGAGTACGGTGTGTTCCCATTGTGCCGACAAGGAATGATCGGCGGTCACGACGGTCCAGCCGTCGGCTAGCACACGCAGATGGTGACGACCGGCATTGATCATCGGCTCGATCGTGAAGATCATGCCTTCCTGCAACTCAAGGCCGGTGCCGGGGTTGCCGTAGTGCAATACCTGCGGGTCTTCATGGAAGCGGCGGCCGATGCCATGGCCGCAGAATTCGCGCACGACCGAAAAGCCCTGTGCTTCGGCGAAACGCTGAATGGCATGACCGATGTCGCCCAGACGGGCGCCGGGGCGCACGGCGCGGATGCCGAGCCACATCGCCTGATAGGCGATATCGACCAGACGTTTGGCCAGAATCGACGGCGCACCAACGCAGTACATCCGGCTCGAATCGCCATAGAAACCGTCCTTGATCACGGTGATGTCGATATTCAGAATATCGCCCGCCTTCAGTTTTTTCGGTCCCGGGATGCCGTGGCAGACGACGTGATTGAGCGAAATGCACACCGACGCCGGATAGGGCGAATGGCCGGGCGGCGCATAGTTGAGCGGCGCCGGCGTAACTCCTTGGACGTTGATCTGATAATCGTGGCACAACTGGTTGAGTTCGGCGGTCGTCACGCCTGCTTTGACGTAGGGTGTGATGTAGTCGAGGGCTTCCGACGCGAGCCGGCAGGCGACTCGCATCGCGGCGATTTCGTCGGCGGTTTTGATCGAAACGGTCATCGGCTTCTCGGAAAGGTGTTGATATTCACGGTGTAACGGAGATCAAGGGGGTAAAACGTGTTCAAGGGTCATTTCTGTGCGGGCACAATGGTTTCCGCGAGAGTGCAATTTCTTCCCTCTCCCGCAAGGGGAGAGAGGGGTGTGGTGACGCGAAAGCGCAAACACTGAAACCGAAAACGCACCCAATGGAAATGCGCTAAAAATAAAGAGGCATTATAGCGGGTGCCGAGGCATTCCACGGGGGTATGGTGGGGCGAGGGGCGCGCCGGATGTGTACAATGCAGATATTCTTTTCCAGCCCTGCTTTTTTTTGACTCTTGGCCGCCGCCGCTGTTAAGCCCATGACCTCTTTGCCGCCCTCCCGTCCAGCCTCCCGAGTGACCCGCCTCCGCGAAAGACTGGAGCTTTTTGCGAACGGGCTGGCGGTGGTGCTGGGCGCCGTCGCGCTGGCGGTGGCGATTGCTTACTGGGCGTGGTACGCCTGGGGGCCGAAACCCGTTCACATCACGCCGGTACCCGTCGAATCGCCGGCCGCCGTGTTGCGCGCGACACCGCTGTTTGGCAGCGCGCCGATGGCGCCGACAGGAAAAACAGACAATATTGTTCTCGACGGCGAACTGCGTTTGCTGGGACTGATCGCGGAAAACGAGGGACAGGGCTATGCCGTGTTCCGGGTCGGGCAGGGGGTGTACATCGCCCGGGTTGGCGATGAGGTCGTTGGACAGGCGACGCTGGTTCGGATTGAGGCGAATGCCATTACCTTGCGCGAACCATCGGGTACCGAGCGGCGGGTGGTGTTGCGGGCGGAACGCGAGGACAAATCTGCGGCGGCGAGCGGCAAGACGGCTTCGGCACCTTCCACCGTCTCTTCCGCGAACAGTGCCTGTGCACCGCCCGACTTCAAAGGCGGGGTTGTTCGCCTCAACACGGAACTGCTGCAAGGTGCTTTGATGCAACCGGAAACATTTTACGCCCTGCTGGAGGCCAAAGGCGGCGGCCTGACTGTGCGAGCCGACAACGGCCACGCGGCGATGCTCGGCCTGCGCGCTGGTGACACGCTGCAAAGCGCCAACGGCATTGCACTGACCCGCGCCGAAGATGTCAGCGCCGCCATTCTGAAACCGCTGGTGGCCGGACAAAGCGTTTTGCTCAGGGGCAAACGCGGCGATCAGCCAAGAGAGTTGTTGGTGGTGAACGCCAGCGTGTGCCGTGGCTAGATTTTCGGGCGGACGCGGCTTGTCAGAGGGACGATGTTTTTGGTGGCGAATCGATGATTCTCGATAGGGTTCCTGCCGTAAAAGGCATTCGACGGAATATCGGCGTTTTGCTCGTCGGGGGATTCGCGATGTCGGCGGTTTGGGGACAGGCGTTGTCGTCGGCTGAGGAAAACGATGTGCCGCCGGTAGCAACGATAGAGAGCAATGTCATCGACAACCGTGACAGTGATGAAACGGAAGTTGATGAGCGCGCGGTTTCGGCGATGGGCGGGTACCGGATCAATATGGACGCGCCCGGCGCGGTCAAGAATTTCCTCGAAAAATACCTCGACCTTTACCGGATGCAGAAGCGCAAGGACCTTTCCGGGGAAGATTTTTTGTTGCTGGTAGAGCGGACGCCGCAGAACGTTCAGTCGCTGCTGAAAACGCAGGGCTACTTTGAGGCACAAACAGAGACGCGGTTGACGCAAGACGACAACAGCGCCGTCGTGCATCTCAAAGTTGTACCGGGGCCGCAGGTGATGGTAGCGAAGGTCAATGTTCGCGTCACCGGCGCGATCGAGCAGGACGAAGCGGCGATGGCGCAGTTTCAACGCGCGCTGGGACGCTGGTTGTGGCGTTTGCCGGAAGGGGAACCGTTCGATCAGGCGGCATGGGATGACAGCAAGCGCCGCGTGCTGGATTACATCGTCTCGCGTCGTTACGCCACGGCAACGATCGTCGGCAGCAAAGCGGAGGTCGATCTCAAGACGCATCAAGCGACATTAACGCTGGACATTGCCAGCGGGCCGTCTTATGTATTCGGCGAGGTGTCGATCATCGGACTGGAGCGTTATCCCGAAAAAGTGGTACGCGATCAAATCCGTCTTGAGCCGGGAGCGGCATACCGGCGGCGCGATTTGCTGGATTTGCAAAGCGGATTGCAAGGGCTGTCGTATTTCAGCGGCGTGGTGGTCGAAGCGCAGCCGAGCGACGAGGCGCCGTACGTGGCGCCGGTCGTGATTACCGTACAGGAGCTGCCGCACAACAAACTCGATCTGGGTCTTGGCTACAGCACCAACTACGGGCCGCGCCTGCAGACCAGATACGCGTATAACAACGTTCTGAACCGCGGCTGGATATTCGACAGCTTGCTGGATTTGAGCAAGAACAAACAACAGGCGGAAGTGGGGCTGAGTTTTCCCAAGCACCGCAGCGGTCATGGGCACCGGGTTTATGCGGCCTATAACGACAGCGATCTTCAGGGTATCCGTTCACGCGCCGGCAGGTTGGGCGTCTCGCGCGCGAAAAGCGAAGACAAGGTCGAGCGGATGATGAGTGTCGAATTCGTGCGTGAAAACCGGCGGGACAATTACGGCACTGAGGATGAATTGAAGGCGTTGCCGTTCAGTTACCGGTGGGTCCGGCATGATGTAAGAACGCAGCGCAACCCGCGGAGCGGCAACATCGTTCAGTTGGAAGGCAGTGTTGCGCTCAAGGGTTTGCTGACCGACGAGAGCTTCATCCGTTTGCACGGTCGCGGCGTACAGTACTGGCCGGTCGGCGACCGGCATGTGGCACTGGCGCGCCTGGAACTCGGGCAAACGTTCACCCCTCATCCGGAAAAAGTGCCGACCGATTATCTGTTCCGCGCCGGCGGCAGCAACAGCGTGCGCGGCTACAACTATCACTCATTGGGCGTTATCCACCGAACGACAACATGGCCAGGCCGGGTGCTGGCAACCGGCTCGCTCGAATACCAGCACACGGTGTACAGGGATTGGCGCGCCGTGATGTTTGTCGATTACGGCGATGCGGCGGACCGCTGGGGCGATTGGCGCGGCAAGACCGGCGTCGGCACCGGCGCGCGTTGGCTCAGTCCGGTCGGTATGCTGGGCGCCGACTTGGCTTACGGGATCGACGATCAGTCGTGGCGGTTTTATTTCAGCCTCGGCCTGTCGTTTTGAGGTGCGATGATGACGAACACGACGCCTCAACCCCGACGCCGATGGACGCGCTGGCTGCGCTACACGCTGTACACGGCGCTGACGCTGGTCGTGTTATTGATCGCAACTATCGGAACGACGGTAGCGTTGCTGCAATCGGAAAAGGGGCGCATCTGGCTGATCGCGCAGGTGAACAAAACCGGCATCGTGTCGCTGCAGGCGCTGGAAGGAAATTTGCTCGACGAAGTGACCATTCGCGATCTGGTGTACGACGATGCGACGGTGCATCTGACACTTGATCATGCGCACTGGCAATGGAATTTACGAACCGCGCTGTGGCGCAACCTGAAACATCGCGAATTGTCGATTTCGATGCTTGAAGTGGGAACGCTGGTGGTTGCTTCCCAACCATTACCGCCCGAGGCCGCGCCGAAGGCGCCGTCACCGCCGCCGGAATCGCTGAAACTGCCGCTGGCGATCAACGTCGATACGTTGACGGTGCAACATCTGACCTGGGATGAGATACAACTCGATACGGTCGCGTTGTCGCTGAAAAGCACCGGCGACTGGCACATGATCAGTCTCCACCATCTGGATTCGGCGCGCGGGGTATTCAAAGGAGCGCTTGGTGTTGACGGAACGGCGCCGTTCAATGTCGGCGGCGTGATTTCATACCGAGGCGCGTTTGAAGAGCAGCAGGTCGGTTTTGATCTGAACATCGACGGCAGCTTGCGCGATTTTCATCTGAGCGGACAGGTTTTCGGCGAACACATGAACGTCGAAAGCGACGGCCGCTTCGACCTCTTTGCGCCCTATGTGTATTCGATGTTTCACGAAATCACGTTGCGGACGACCGACCTGAATCCGGCAAAAATTTCCCCCGGCTTGCCGGAGGCAAAACTCAATGTCGCGCTGGATCTGAAACCGTTGCCTGGAAAACTGGCGCGCGGCGAACTGAAAATCAGCAATGCGATGGCGGGGTTGGTGGATCGCCACCGCCTTCCGGTCGAGACGCTGCTCGGCGAATTTGAAGTGCAGGAAGACCAGATCGTTTTCTATGGACTTCATCTGACGGCGCTCGGTGGCGCTCGGGTGGAAGGACAGGGCTGGTTGCGCGAGGACCAATTGCGGGCGCGTCTGGTGTTGAGTGGGGTGAATGCGGCGGCGCTTGTCGGCGAAGCGCCGAAAAGCAAAACGAGCGGCGAAATTTGGTTGCAGGGACCGTATCTCGCGCCGGAAGTGACGCTTGATGTATCGGACGCGCTGTATCAGGTCGCGGCAAAGTCAGGGTTGGCGTGGATCGATCCCGAGACGCAGCAACGGTTGGCGGTGAAAGACGCGCAAGTGAACTATCGGGGCGCGGTGGCGAAGTTCAACGGACAATACGAACTGAACACGCAAGCGCTGACGGCGCAGGGCACGTTCGATAACGTGAACCCGGAAGCGTTCGGCGGACCGGCAGGCCGGATCGTCGGAGATTTCGATCTTGGCGCGATCTTGACACCGACCATTGATCTTCGTGCGAGCTATGCTTTGCACCCGAGTTCCCATTTGAAACTGCCATCGACGCAGACGATGGTTGGTGAGGGCGAAGTACAGTGGGCGGACGACCATCTCCAGCAAGCACGGGGATGGCTGCAACTGGGCGCGACACGGCTTGCAATCGACGGCGCGCTGGGCGCGGCGGACGATGTGCTGCGCTTCAAAGCGGATGTTCCCGACTTGGCGCAGTGGGGGAATGAACTGGGCGGTCAGATGCAGGCAACCGGCGAGTTGCGCGGAAGCTTCTCGCAACTGGCGTTGCATGCACAAGGTTTGGTGACGGGGTTGCGAGCCGGTGATGCGCGGGCGCAACAAACGCGGTTTACGGTGGACACGCAATGGAACGCGGAATCGCCGTTGAACGTTTTGCCGTTCACGGTTCGCGCCGATGCTGAAAACATCAACGTTGCCGATACGTTGTGGCAGACAGCGACGCTGGTGTTGGACGGTACGCCGGCCAAGCATCAGGCAACGCTGACGGCAAAGGGAGACGTGGCAGCGCAGCCGGTCGATGTCACGGCGGTCATACAGGGAAACTGGGATATGACAACGGCGGCCTCGGCGGCACGCTGGCACGGTTCGTTGTCGCGCTTTGAAGCGGAGAGCCGGGTGCCGGTGCGGTTGATGGCACCATTGCCGATTACCGTGGACGCGACGAATGGTCACGTCAAGGTCAGCGCCGGGCCGGGCGTGTTGACCGGCAACGACAGCCGCGTGCGATTGAAAAGCATGACATGGCAGCCGGCGCGTTGGCGCGGCGAAGGCACCATCGAGAATATCGATATGGCGCAATGGCTGACCTTGGCAAGCAAAGAAACCGCGGCGACGGTGCGCGGCGATTTGGTGTTGTCCGGAGATTGGTCTTTTTCGCAAGAGGGCGAATCGTTTTCGGCATTGCAGGGTTATCTCGATATTCGCCGCGAACGCGGTGACGCGCAACTGCGAATGACCTCGCGCGCCACTTGGCAGCCGCTGTCTTTGTCGCAACTCGGAATGCGGGCGGAAATCAAAAATGCGCGGCTGGCGCTTCACGGCATCGCCGAGAGCCATCGTTACGGAAAAATCGGTGTCGAAGGAGAAACGGCGTTGACGGTGCCGGAGGGAACGGCAGTGAACGACCGGCCGTTCACGCTACGGGTGCAGGGAGACATTCCCGATCTGTCAAAAGCGGCGACGCTGATTGCCGGCAACATTCAATTGACCGGACGCGTTCGTCTGGACGCACAACACAGCGGGACATGGCGCCAGCCTGTGTATCGCGGCGCGCTGACGGGCGACAATCTTTCCGTACACGACGCGGAAACCGGCATCGTACTGGACGGCGGTGAAGTGCGGCTGGCGCTGCACGAGCAAAGAATCGCGGTCGAGCGTTTCGGGTTCAAGGGCGGCCGCGGCGAGATGACGATGACCGGCAACATCGATTTGCAGGAAGGAAAGCCGCGCGCCCAACTGGCGATCAAGGCGGATCGCCTGCGCTTGATCCGGCGACCCGATATGGTGTTGGTCGTCACCGGCAACGCCGACCTGGGTTACGACGAACAAGGCATTTCGCTACTCGGCAACCTCAAAACCAATTACGGCAGTATCCAGTACCGCGACAGCGATGTGCCGAGTCTGTCCGATGATGTGGTGGTGGTCGGTGAACAGGAGCTGTCGCAGGAATCGAGTATCGGACTGGCGAATGTGCAATTCGATGTCGATCTCGGCGACAACTTCCGTCTTCGCGGTTACGGCATCGACACCAGGCTGGCGGGAACGTTGAAGCTGCGCGCCCGTCCCAATCAGGCGTTGACGGCTTTCGGCAACGTACGCACAGTAGAAGGCGTTTATCGTGCTTACGGGCAGCGGCTTGAAATCCGTCGCGGCATCGTTTCGTTTTTGGGGCCGCTCGACAATCCGACGCTCGATATTCTGGCGATTCGCGAAGGCTCTTCGGTCGACGCCGGCGTCGCCGTCAAGGGAACCGCGATGCAGCCCAACGTGGCGCTTTATTCGAATCCATCGATGCCGACCAACGAAACGCTGTCGTGGCTGTTGTTCGATCACGGTACCGAGAACATGGACAAGGGCGACGCCGCGATCCTGTTTCAGTTGCTGAACAGCATGTTGGCCGGAGGCGGCGGTGAAACCTTGACCGATACGTTGTTCGGCGGCGTGATCGATGAAATCAACGTGGCCGCCGGACAAATGGAAGACGGCACGACGACGCAAATCATTACCGTCAGCAAGCGGCTGAACAAAAACCTCTCCATCGGACTCGAGAAAAGTATCAACGGCTTGCAGGACGCCATCCGGCTGACCTGGCGCTTGTCGCAGAAGTGGTCGATGGTGACCCGCTTTGGCGTTGACGACAGTACAGTCGGCGCGCGCTATTCGATCATGTTTTGAGCGGCGGCGCTTTTCGCTTTCGTAGCCATCAAGCCGCGGAAGGAGGCGTTTTCCGGCGGGCAATCCATTTGCCGATGGCCAGCACGAAAAGTGCGCCGACGAGGGCGGCGAAGTACTTGCTGTAGGTCGGCCAATCGGAGGTAAAGGGTTGCAGCGCGACATCGCCTACCAGCATTCCGCCGCCAATCCAGCCGAGCAGCGCGCCGCCGAACAGGATGACGAGCGGAAAACGGTCAAGCAGCCACAGCACGAAGCGGCTACCCCAGACAACGATCGGTATGCTGATCATGATGCCGAAGACGGCCAGCGGAAGATGTCCTTGTGCGGCAGCGGAAACGGCAATCACGTTGTCGAGGCTCATGACCGCGTCGGCAATCACGATGGTTTTGATGGCGCCGAAGAGGCGCGTACTGCCGGAGATGGTGGCTTCGGAATGGCGATCATCATCGGGCAGGATCAGTTTGATACCGATCCAGAACAGCAACAAGCCGCCGATGATTTTCAGAAAAGGTATCGCCAACAATTGCAGCGCGAAGAAAATCAGAACGATGCGTAATGCCACGGCACCGAACACCCCCCAGAAAATACCGAGTCGGCGCTGCTTGGGAGGAAGACGGCGGCAGGCCAGCGCAATCACGATGGCGTTATCGCCGCCGAGCAGGATGTCGATGGCGATGATTTGCAGAAGAGCGGTGATGAAGACGGCGTTGAGTCCGATTTCCACGGCAGTATTTCTCCGAGTAAAAAAGGGCTTTGGCGTAGTGTTTTACAGAGGTTTAAGCGTACGCCCCGAGTAAACCCATCCCCACCCAGGCCCTCCCCTTCAAGGGGAGGGAGGGCAGAGTGAACATCAGTTTTCCGGCGTTTCGCTTACGCTTGATTCCGGTGCGGCTTCCGGCGCGGCTTCGCTTTCGAAGGCAGCTTTCATCGACAAACGAATCTTGCCTTTTTCGTCGGCTTCGAGCACTTTGACGCGGACGGCCTGGCCTTCCTTCAGATAATCGGAAACCTGGTTGACACGCTCTTTGGCAATCTGCGAGATGTGCAGCAAACCGTCGCGGCCGGGCAGCACCTGAACGATGGCGCCGAAATCGAGCAGACGCAGAACGGTACCCTCGTAAACCTTGCCGATTTCGACTTCGGCGGTGATTTCCTCGATCCGTTTCCGGGCGAGGTTGCAGGCTTCGGCGTTGACCGACGAGATGGTCACCATGCCGTCGTCGGTGATATCGATCACCGTGCCGGTTTCTTCGGTCAGCGCGCGGATGACGGAGCCGCCTTTGCCGATCACGTCGCGGATTTTTTCCGGGTTGATTTTGAACGTCATCATGCGCGGCGCGTGCTGCGAAATTTCAGTGCGCGAATGCGGCAACGCCTGCTGCATCAGTTCGAGGATGTGCATCCGGCCTTCGCGCGCTTGTGACAGCGCCACCGCCATGATGTCTTTGGTAATCCCTTGAATCTTGATGTCCATTTGCAGCGCGGTAATGCCGGTGGTCGTGCCGGCAACCTTGAAGTCCATATCGCCCAAGTGATCTTCGTCGCCGAGAATGTCGGTCAGCACAGCGAAGCGGCCGCCATCCTTGATCAGCCCCATCGCGATACCGGCGACGGGCGCCGAAGTCGGCACACCGGCATCCATCAGCGCGAGGCTGCCACCGCACACCGACGCCATCGACGATGAACCGTTCGATTCGGTGATTTCGGAAACGACGCGCATCGAATATGAAAAATCATCCGCCGACGGCAATACGTTGATCAACGCGCGCTTGGCGAGACGGCCATGGCCGATTTCGCGGCGCTTCGGCGAGCCGACGCGACCGGTTTCGCCGGTAGCGTAAGGAGGCATGTTGTAATGCAGCATGAAGCGGTCGCGGTATTCGCCTTGCAGCGCGTCGATGATTTGCTCGTCGCGCGCCGTGCCGAGTGTGGCGACGACCAGCGCTTGCGTCTCGCCGCGGGTAAAGAGCGCCGAACCGTGGGTGCGCGGCAGTACGCCGGTACGAATGACGATCGGCCGCACGGTGCGGGTGTCGCGACCGTCGATACGCGGTTCGCCGGCCAGAATCTGGCTGCGAACGATCTTGGACTCCAGATCGAACAGGATTTGCGCGATGTGCGCGGAAAGAGACGCATCGTCATCGCCGCCGCATTCGGTCTGAGCTTTGGCGGCGATATCGGACAGCCGCTGCGACCGTTGCGATTTCGAGCGAAGCCCATAGGCTTCGCGCAAATCGGCTTCGGCGCAAGCGGTAATTTTGTCGATCAGCGGCTGGTTTTTCGCCGGGGCTTGCCAATCCCACAGCGGTTTGCCGGCTTCTTCGACGAGTTCATGAATCATGTCGATCACCGCTTGCTGCTGCTGGTGCCCAAACATCACGGCGCCCAGCATCACATCTTCGGAGAGTTCTTTGGCTTCCGATTCGACCATCAGCACCGCCGCTTCCGTGCCGGCGACGACGAGATCGAGAGCCGACTGCGGCAAATCGCTCTTGTCGGGGTTCAGCACATACTGGCCGTTGATGTAGCCGACGCGGGCGGCGCCGATCGGGCCGTTGAACGGGATGCCGGCAATCGCCAGCGCCGCCGAAGCGCCGATCATCGCCGGAATGTCGGGATCGACTTCGGGGTTGACCGACATCACGGTGGCGACGATTTGCACTTCGTTGTAGAAACCGTCCGGGAAAAGCGGACGGATCGGGCGATCGATCAACCGGCAGGTCAGGATTTCTTTTTCAGACGGGCGGCCTTCGCGCTTGAAAAAACCGCCGGGGATTTTACCGGCAGCGTAGGTTTTTTCCTGGTAATCGACGGTCAGCGGGAAAAAATCCTGCCCGGATTTGGCCGATTTGGCGGCAACGACGGCGACCAGAACAACGGTTTCGCCAAGGTTGACCATGACAGCGCCGGTCGCTTGACGGGCGATTTCGCCGGTTTCCAGGGTCAGCGTATGGCTGCCGTAGGCGATGGATTTCTTGATGGGAGTGTTCATGTGATAGCTCTTGAAATGAGAAATGACCGCACGCGGGCGGTCATCCGGTTAAGCGGAATAAGCAACGGCAAAAGGCGTTGCGGGGAGAAAGCGTAGCGTGAACCATACCCGGGGTGAGGCCCGGACGAGGTGTCGGAGCCGCCCGGCAAGGACTCACTTGCGCAGCCCGAGCTTTTCGATCAATGCTTTGTAGCTGTCGGCATTGCGCGATTTCAGATAATCGAGCAATTTGCGACGGCGCGACACCATGCGCAACAGGCCGCGGCGGGAATGGTGATCCTTGACGTTATCCTTGAAGTGTCCGTTCAAGCCGTTGATGCGCGCGGTGAGCAGCGCGACCTGAACTTCGGGAGAGCCGGTGTCTCCGGGAATGCGTTGAAATCCCGAAATAATTTTTGCTTTTTCCTGAACCGAAACGGCCATAGTTTTCTATCCTTTCGCTTTCTTGAAGCGTCTAATGTGTGGTCTTTAAAAAGGCCGTCATTATAGCGTGGAAAGCGGCGCCGTAGAAAGCCGACCGGCGAGAAAGCCCTGTTTTTGCGAAGCTTTCGATAGCGCCGCCCGGCAAAAAAGACGTTTGCATGGGGCGGCGCAAAAACCGGCGTTATCGAACGATGAGCCGCAGCGGTCGCAACGCGCCGTCGCGGAGTTCGGCGACGCCGAGAAAAGCGGCGCGGGTCGGTTCGTAAATGGCATAAGCCGGCTGATCCGGCGTCGAAAGCGCGTCAATGTCGTGCAACGCCAGCCGTTGTCCCAGGCTGAAGCGGCGGGCCGCCGCCGAAGAGAGTTCGGCCTGCGGCAGCGCCTGTACCAGCGTTTCCACCGGTAACAGACAAGCCGCCCGCTCGGTTTCGGGCACGGCTTCCAGCATTTCCAGCGTATGCGACGAATCAAGCGAAAACGGTCCGCTTTGCAAGCGGCGCAACGCGGTCAGATGCGCGCCGCAACCCAGCGCCGCGCCGAGGTCTTCGGCCAGCGTCCGAACGTAAGTGCCTTTGCTGACATGCGCGTCGATCACGACAAGCGGCGGCGCCAATTCGAGCAAGCGCAGCGCATGGATTTTGATTGTGCGCGCTTCGCGCGGAATCTCGATGCCGGCGCGGGCGTATTCGTAATACGCGCGCCCCTGATATTTGAGCGCGGCGTGGCGCGGCGGGACTTGCGATTGAATGCCGTGAAAACGGGCGAGAGCGCTTTCCACGGCAGCGCGATCAATGTGGGCGAATTCGCGCGTTTCAATGAGATCGCCTTCGGGATCGCCGGTGGTGGTGGTCATGCCCAACCGCACCGTGGCGCGGTACGTTTTGTCGGCGCCGAGAACGAAGCGCGAAAATTTGGTGGCTTCGCCGAAACACAGCGGCAACAAACCGGAGGCGAAGGGGTCGAGCGTCCCCATGTGGCCGCCTTTTTCGGCCTGAAACAACCGGCGGGCTTTTTGCAGTGCCGCGTTCGACGACATCCCGACAGGCTTGTCGAGCAACAAAACGCCATCGACGCGGCGCCAGGATCGGGGAGGGGTTGCTTTCATAAATAGTTAACTTCTGAAAGAATCAGAATACCAAACGCGCCGGTATCGGGAAACAGTGGGCTGTCTTGTTCCGCCGTTACTTGCGATGACGAAAAAATGTGCTCCCTGCATCCTGATCTCTTGCGTTCGGCTTGGGACAGGAGAACAATTCAAAGTGATACTTCATATAAAAGTTTGGATGTTGGGGGTGGTTGTGGCGCACCAAGTTGGATAAGGCAAAGGTGACAGTCTAACAGCCACAACATGATCGTTGAACGGTACGCGCGGAGCCGATACTGAGCGAAGCGAGTGTTCTGCTCGCGGAGTTTCCATGCCGTGTCGCGTTCAACTGTTTTCGGGTTTGAGGAGGATAAAAATGATCCCACGCTTTTCTTTGTTTGGCGTTTTTCTTTATTTGGTATTGGCTCTGCCCTTCGCGGGAACCGCGTTGGCACAGAGCTCTTTCGACGCGACCTATTACGTTTCGGCGAGCGGAAGCGATGCAAACGACGGTTTGTCTGAATCCACACCGTTTGCGACCTTGGCAAAAACCGCCGGCGCGATCAACGGTATGGGGTCGGGAGGGAATTACCTGGTCGTCGTCACGTCCGATCTGACCTCGACCGCCAACGCCCGCTACTACAATAACAGCGTCACGATTACCAGCTTGGGCGCAGCGCCTTTCACGGTGACTCGCGGGACGGGATTCAGTACTTTGTCCGATCCGGCGCGTGGCTATTACAACCCTGCGATGCTGGAAATCGGCAGCACCACGCTCACGGTACCTCCGGCGCCTCCGATCTCCCTGACACTCGAAAACATCATTTTCGATGACGCTTACCTCCATGAAGCAGCAGCAACAAAATTCGGATATGCGCCGACGCCGGCCAACGCTGCTGATCCGGGTACGAACTATGTTCAGGACGGCATCGTCGCCTCGTATGCCAATAATGCAACCATCGTGTTGAGTGCCGGCGCCGAGTTGCGCAACTTCGGCGGCATGACGGCGATTCGCGCGACCCATGGAGCCGGCGTGGTCATGAACAGCGGCAGCCTGATTACCGACATCGGCGCCAATGCCAATACCCGCGCAGTCAGCACCAGCACAACGAATTATTATGCCAATGGCGAAGCGGCCATTGCTGTCGCCGGGTACACCGCTTCGACGGGAAGCCTTTTCATGTATGAAGGCTCAAGAATCGCCAATATCGCCAATGCGCACGGCATCAAGTTCAATGGGCCCATTGCCTGTTTCATGGATGGCGAGATTGACCACATGATAGGCCATAAGGGCATGGGCACTGACCCTGGAGCTGGCGGCAGAGGCTTCAAAAGTGCGATGCTTTTCGATCAAAGTCCGACCTTTGACACTACCAATCCGTCGGCACAGATCCCTGGCGCTGCCGTTATCGGGCCGAATGCCAATATCCATGACAACGTGACAAAAAGCGGAACCGTTGCGATTAACAGAAGCACGGCCGTTGTGGTGAAGATATATGGCAAGGTCAACAATAACACGGGCGGGACAGGTACCACGACGGTTGGAAGTTTTCAGATTTCGGCCGGAACCAACGGAGGCGGTTTGTATATCGTCAACGGCGGGACGATCTATCTGGAGGAAGGCTCCGAGATCATCGGCAACAGTGTGGCTTCCCCAGCGTATGGCGGCGCGGCCAGCATCCAGCAAAATGGTTCGGTGCTCATCATGAACGGCGGTACGGTTTCCGGTAACCGTGCCAGCGGTTCAGCGACATCGGCTGTGGCAGGTATCGTGGTGAGCAAGGGCAACGCCAGATTTGAAATGAACGGCGGTACCATTGCCAACGGAAACAACGGGCTTCGCCTCTATGAAAGCGGCTCGGATGGTACGGCGGGCAAACTCATCTTGAACGCGGGCACCGTATCCGGAGTGACTGTGGACGCCGCCATTCCTTATGGCTACCTCACCCAGCGCCACCTTTTCATTGATGAAAGCCAGGTTGCCATTGGAACCGGCTATGCCAGCGTCGCCGGACGGCAAGTGGCTCCCATTTCGGCAGGGTTTTACATTGGCAATCCGAATGCGGCCAGTTATACCAATATCCGCAGCGCCCTGCCACAGGGCTGGGCCATGCCCACGACGGACGGCAACGTGATCGGATTCTGGGTGCAGAAGAACGGGACGGCGATCTTTTCCGTACCGGTACCGACGACCGGCGCGCCGCCGACAGGCTATGATCGCCCCCTTGGCGTTTATTTTGCCGCGGTGCAAGAGGTCAACGCGAATGGTTCCCCCAATGCGGCCGATCCGGTGAAACTTTATCCGACCCAGATCGTGGGTGGGAGGATTGTGGTGACGCTTCCCATCGGGGCCTATCCGAACGGCGTGACGGTGGCCTTGGTTCAGCCGACAACTGCATACGGCATCATCGATTTTGATGCCCAGGCAACGCTGTTTTATAACGCTGGCGCCACAAACTATACCATTCCCTACACGGCTTCTTACCAGATACCCGAAGGGCTGCGCGCCGAGTTGGTGACCGATGGACATAGCAATGCCAATACGGTTTTCACGCTCACCGTCCGCCCCGATTCCCGTACCGTTCCCGTTGGCACAAGCCTGACGCTGGCCAGCGATATCTTTGAGATAGACGGCAGTCCCGTCTGGAACGCCGGTGCCGGCGAATGGGTCGTGAAGCTCAAACTGAAAGACGGTTGGGGGAACGCGACAAACCTGACGTCGAGTTTCGGATTCAACGCGACGATGGTTGCCGCGAATTTCCGTGAAGACGAGTTTTTGAGTCTTACCGGCGACCTCGCCATTGCAGGACAAGGGAAAAGCTATCTGGTTTACGGCGATGAGGCGAAAACCGAGATGAAAAGGCCGCTGGCGATCACCTATACCATTACCTACGACGCGAACGGCGGTAGCGGCGCCATGGTAAACGGTTCCGTTGCGAGCGGCGGGAATTATATTATCGCTGCCAATGCCTTTACCTACACCGACCACGCCTTTACCGGCTGGAACACGGCGGCGGCTGGCAACGGCGCGACTTATGCGGCGGGCGCGGCCATCAACCATGTGCAGTCCGATATCACGCTGTATGCGCAATGGAGAAACATACGAGATACGACTGCGGCTGCCGCACCGATTCCGACCACGGGTGGTGGTGCTCTTGTCGTGCTGGGGATGTTATTGGCGGGGCTGGCGCTATCAGGGATCAGGCGTCAGCGTTCGGGAGCCGCCAAATAACAGGGGCGCGTCATCGCGGGGAGCGAAGTGACAGAGAACTTGGCGTAAACCTGCAGGGGCGAAAATTTTTCGCCCCTACAACGGATGACAGCGCCCACCTTGGCGGGTCTCCCTTTGAATTGGCGAATAAGAATTTTTAGCTGATACCCACTGGATCCCGGCTTTCGCCGGGATGACGCAGTTCCCTGTTTCCTGACAGCGAAGCTGCTCTAACGCGAATCCTGTTCCGGCGGTTTTTCCATCGCGATGGCTTCGTCGATCAGCCGGGACATCTGCATTCCGTGTTCGGTTGAGCGGTCGTAGATGAAATGCAATTGCGGGACGGTAAAACTGGAAAGACGGCGAGCGATTTCGGAGCGGAAAAAACCGGCGGCGCGAGCCAGCGCCTGCTCGGCTTCTTCGGCGCCGGTGACGCTGGCCATATTGGTGAAATACACTTTGGCGTGCGCCAGATCGTTGGAGGCGTCAACAGCGGTGATCGTCACCAGACCAATGCGCGGATCCTTGACCTGCTCGCGCAACAATTCGGCCAGTTCACGCTGGATCTGATCGCCGATGCGATGGTGGCGGGCGGAAGGCTTCTTCATGTCCGTCAAAGCGTTCTGGCGATTTCGACCACTTGATAAACTTCGAGTTGGTCGCCTTGTTGAATGTCGTTGAAGTTTTTGATCGACAAGCCGCATTCAAATCCGGACTTGACTTCTTTGACGTCGTCCTTGAAGCGCTTCAAGGAATCGAGTTCGCCGTCGTGGAGCACCACATGGTCGCGCAACAGGCGCACACGGGCGCCGCGCGGGACCATGCCTTCAAGCACATAGCAGCCGGCCACGGCGCCGACTTTCGGAATCCGATAGACTTCGCGAATATCAACGAGCCCCAGTTGCTGTTCGCGTTTTTCGGGCGACAGCAGGCCGGAGAGCGCCGCTTTCACGTCATCGGCAGCTTCGTAAATAATGTTGTAGTAACGAATTTCGATATCGTTATGTTCGGCGAGTTTGCGCGCTTGCGCATCGGCGCGCGTGTTGAAACCGATGATGACGGCCTTGGAGGCGATCGCCAGATTGACATCGGATTCGGTAATGCCGCCGACGGCAGCGTGAACGGTGTCGATCTTGACTTCTTTGGTGGACAGTTTGGCGAGCGTTTGTTGCAACGCTTCGTAGCTTCCCTGAACATCGGCCTTGATGATGAGCGGCAGCACTTTGACTTCGCTGTTGCCCATTTGTTCGAACATGCTTTCGAGTTTGGCGGTTTGCTGCTTCGCCAGCCGCACATCGCGGAACTTTCCTTGACGGAAGAGGGCGACTTCGCGGGCGCGGCGTTCATCGTTCAGCACCAGCACATCTTCGCCGGCCATCGGCACATCCGACAACCCCTGAATTTCGACCGGAATCGAAGGACCGGCTTCGCCGATGTTGCGGCCGTTCTCGTCGAGCATCGCCCGCACACGGCCATAGACGGCGCCGGCCAAGACGATGTCGCCGCGCTTCAAGGTTCCCGATTGCACCAGAACGGTGGCGACGGCGCCGCGACCCTTGTCGAGCCGCGATTCGATCACGATGCCTTTGGCGGGTGCGTCCTTCGGCGCTTTCAGTTCCAGCACTTCCGCTTGCAGAAGCACGGCATCGAGCAGCGTATCGATACCGATGCCGGCTTTCGCCGAAACTTCGACGAATTGCACATCGCCGCCGTACGCTTCGGGGATGACGTTTTCGACGACCAGTTCCTGCCGAACCCGTTCCGGGTTGGCATCCGGTTTGTCGATTTTGTTGATGGCCACGACCACCGGCACGTTGCCGGCTTTGGCATGGGCAATCGCTTCTTTGGTTTGCGGCATCACGCCGTCGTCGGCGGCGACCACCAGAATCACGATGTCGGTGACTTTGGCGCCGCGCGCCCGCATTGCGGTAAACGCTTCGTGGCCGGGGGTGTCGAGGAAAGTGATGATGCCCTTCGGCGTTTCGACGTGGTAAGCGCCGATGTGCTGGGTGATGCCGCCGACTTCGCCGACGGCGACTTTGGCGCGGCGGATGTAGTCGAGCAGCGAAGTCTTGCCGTGATCGACGTGCCCCATCACGGTGACGACCGGCGCCCGCGACAACCACTCGGCGTCGCTGTGACTCGACGCATCGTCGGCGATCAGAAGCGCATCGGGATCGTCCGGCTTGGCGGCAATCGCGGTGTGCCCCATTTCTTCGACAATGATGATCGCAGTCTCTTGATCGAGCATCTGATTGATAGTGACCATCATTCCCATTTTCATCAGCGTTTTGATGACTTCTGCCGCTTTTACCGACATCTTGTGTGACAGGTCGGCGACGGTAATCGTTTCCGGCACCACCACATCGCGAACGATCGGCGCCATCGGCATCGGCGGCGTTTCGGGTTTCTCTTCGCGGCGGTTCTTGCCGCCTTTGGGCGAGCGCCAGCCTGCCGCCGCACTGCCGCCGCGCGGTTTCAATCCGCGCCGGATCTCTTCATTGCGGTTGGTCGCTTCGCGCGGTGCCGTTTTCGTTTTTTCTTTCTTGGCGTCTTTCTTGTGCGCTGGCCGGTGTAACGTGCCTTTCAGTTCGGTTGGCGGTTTTTTCGCTTCTTCACGGGGGGCTTTTTCAGCGACGAGGCGCGCCGCTTTTTCCGCTTCCTCGCGTTCCTTCTTGCTGCGCCGCGCCGTTTCCAGTTCCTGCTTGCGCCGCAAATCTTCTTGCTGGCGCGCGATCAGTTCTTGCGCGCGCTGTTCTTCGGCTTGTCGGGAAGCCATCTCTTCCGGCGTCAGCACCGGCATGCGCTTGGCAGCAACCGCCGGTGTCTTTTCAGCGGCTGGCGTTTTCTTTTTCGTTGTTGCGGTTTTCTTATCACCGGCAGCGACTTTGCGGGCGGTTGCCTTGGAAACGGCCGCCGCTGCCAGCGCCGCTTTTTCCGGCGTCGCCGACGCGACCACGCGGGCGCCGATTCTGGGCGCTTGATCGTCTGGAACAACCTGAGGCTCGGGAGCTTTGCCCGCCGTTTCAACGGGTTCGACCGGCTCGGGAGCGAGCGGTAGTAATGGTTCGACCGGCGCCGGCGGCTCTACGGTGACCGCCGGTGGGATGAGTTCGCTTTCTTCGCGACGCACCAGTACCCGCTTCTTGCGGACTTCGACCTGAATGGTGCGTGCTTTGCCGGAAGCATCCGGGGTCCGGATCTCCGAAGTTTCCTTGCGGGTCAACGTGATCCGCTTTTTCGGTTCAACCGCGGTTCCGTGCTGCTGACGCAAATGGTCGAGGAGCGCCGTCTTGTCTTTGGCGGTCAGTTTGTCGCCGGCTTTTTTGCCTTCAATGCCGGCAGCAGCCAACTGCTCGAGCAGCGTGGCGATCGGCACTTTGAGTTCTTCGGCGAAAGTTTCTACGGTAGTATGCAGCATCCTGTAAATCTCCTGCGCGATGCGTTAAAGAGTGGCGGCAGTTGGTTTAACTGTTACCGTCCTCGTCTTCAAACCAATGGGCGCGGGCTTTCATGATCAAATCCTGAGCGGCTTCCTGAGAAAGTTCGGTCATTTCCATCAGCTCATCGACGGCGAGATCGGCCAGATTGTCACGCGTCTTGATGTCGTGTCCGGCAAGCTCCGCCGCCAGCGTCGGCGACATTCCCTCGAGTTGCAGCAGCGCGTCTTCGACACCTTTGAGGTTTTCCTCAAGGGCAATCGCGTCGGTCAGCAAGGCATTGCGGGCACGCTTGCGCAGCTCTTCGACGGTTTCCTCGTCGAACGCGTCGATCTCCAGCATTTCGTGGATCGGCACATAGGCGACTTCTTCAAGCGAGGAGAAACCTTCGGAGATCAGGATGTCGGCAACTTCGTCATCGACGTCGAGGCGCACGGTAAAGAGCTGGCGCAGCTTCTCGCTTTCCTCATCCGCTTTTTTCTGCGAATCTTCGACGTTCATCAGGTTGATTTGCCAGCCGGTCATCTCGGAAGCCAGCCGCACGTTCTGGCCGCCGCGGCCGATGGCGACCGCCAGATTTTCTTCGTTGACGGCAACGTCCATCGCGTGCTTGTCTTCATCGACGACGATGCTTTGCACTTCGGCTGGCGCCAGCGCGTTGATGACGTACTTCGCCGGATCCTCCGACCACAGCACGATGTCAACGCGCTCACCGGCCAGTTCGTTGGTGACGGCGGTGACGCGCGAACCGCGCATGCCGATGCAGGTGCCTTGCGGGTCGAGGCGCGGGTCGTTCGATTTGACGGCGATCTTGGCGCGCAGACCAGGATCGCGGGCGGCGCCCATGATCTCGATCAATTCTTCCTCGATTTCCGGCACTTCCAATTCAAACAAACGCACCAGAAAGTCCGGCGCGGTACGCGACAAAATCAGTTGCGGCCCCTTGGCTTGACGATCCACTTTCGTTACATAAGCGCGAATGCGGTCGCCGACCCGCAGATTTTCCTTCGGGATGAGTTGATCGCGCGGGATGATGCCCTCGACCCGGCCGGATTCGATGATCACGTTGCCGCGCTCGATACGCTTGACCGTACCGTTGAGCAAATTGTCCTGACGCTCGAGGAAGTCGTTGATGATCTGCTCGCGCTCGGCGTCGCGGACGCGCTGGAGAATGACCTGCTTTGCCGCCTGCGCGCCGATGCGACCGAATTCGACGGCTTCAAGCGGCTCTTCAAAGATATCGTCGATATCAAGTCCCAGCCCCTGTTCGATGGCATCGGTCATGGCGATTTGCCGCGAAGGCTCTTCGTGCTCTTCGTCGGGAACGACCGTCCAGCGCCGGAACGCCTCATAGTCGCCGGTGTCGCGGTCGATGGCAACGCGCACATCGACCTCTTCCTTGAAGCGTTTTTTGGTGGCCGAGGCCAGCGCGAATTCCAGCGCCGCAAAAACGACGTCGCGCGGCACGTTCTTCTCACGCGCCAGTGCGTCAACAAGAAGCAGCAAATCACGATTCATTTTGCTTTCCTCCACTCTAATTGGGGAACGAGGCGAGCCCGTTCAATTTGATGATGGTCAATGGTCAACGCCACTCCGGCATGATCGGCCAGCACCCGGTCATCTTCGATACCGCACAGCACGACCTTCATTTTGCGGCTGCCGGTGATCGGTTCGCACAGTGTCAACTGCGCTTCGGAACCGGCGAAACGGGCGAAGTCCGCCAGCTTCTTGAGCGGTCGGTCGAGACCGGGCGAAGAAACTTCCAGGCGGTCGTAGTCCATGTTTTCGACAGTGAAAAGACGCGTCAAGTGGTGGCTGACTGCGGCGCAATCGTCCACCGTCACGCCGTTAGGCGTGTCGATGAAGACGCGAACCGTCCGGCCCTTGGGAGATACCTCCAAATCGACCAGTTCGAAACCCAATCCGGGCAGCGTTGTTTCCAGCAGCTCGCCGATATTCGTCATTTGTAAGTCGCGTGAAAAAAAAATGGGCTGTGAACAGCCCATTTCTGATAATCCTGCTAGCGGCGGATTCTAACGGAAATCGGCGCAGAATGCTACCCCCGGCCAGCCTCGCGCCATCATGCCTGCGGGATGCGACGGCGTTTTCAGAGCAGCTCTGCCGACATCGAGGAGACTTTTTTCTTCGAAAGTTCTTTGAACGTCACCTGCCGCGCGTCTTTGGGCGGTTTGAATGCGAAAACGGCATCATCGAGCCGGTCTTTCTTTTCCCATTGCGTCTGCGCGATGTATTGCGGGCGCAACGCCGAGGCGCGGTTGATCGCGGCAAACCGGATCGGTAAAAGCATCCCGTCCTCGGGAACCCACATTTGCCAGTCGAGGTCGCGCTTCCGATAAGCATAATGGCGGCAAGCAATATCGGAGACCGTCTCTTTCCCCAAATCGAGGGCGGCAGAAACATCGGGAGGCACCGGCTGCCGGTCGAAGATGTGGTAAATGGAGGTGAACGGCAGTTCTATGCCATAGAGACGTAAGGTGTCGAAGAGGTCATCGAGGGTTCCCGGTAGTGGCATCGTGGCGTAAAGCTTGTTGTCAATGTCGTAAAAAGTC
This sequence comes from Burkholderiales bacterium, assembly GCA_031260355.1. Classification (GTDB taxonomy): domain Bacteria; phylum Pseudomonadota; class Gammaproteobacteria; order Burkholderiales; family Casimicrobiaceae; genus UBA931. The sequence continues at coordinate 19,922 of JAIRJZ010000079.1, read as the reverse complement.
ACGGTTTTGCCGTCAAAAAAAAGTTCCCGCAGAGAGTTTTTTCCGCTGACGGACGAAAGGCGCAAGCGGTGAGGCTGGTCAATCCAGACTTCGCTGCGATAAAGCTCTTTGATCAGGAACCCGGCTTCGTTGATGTGATCAACGGTTCCTTCGGTCTTGGCGTAAATGCTTTTTTGCTCTTGCAGGGATTGCCGCATTTTCACCAATGCGGCAATAGCGGAATCGTCCATGACCCGAGGTTGCGGGAGGGTGGGTTGCGCGATGGCCTGCGGAGTGAAGCACAAGACGAAAAGCAGAGTTCCAACAAAAAAACGACGCACGCCCAACCTTTTGAAACCAGGGAAGGAATATTTTCGCAGCAAGTCGTCACGATTTCAACAGAGCCGGAGGTTTTGTTGCGCCCGGCGGCAGGCGCCGATGGTCAACGCGTAACCATTGTGTAAAGCTTACGTCACATTTGCATGCGGGTCACAACACGTTGATTCTGGCAAACCGCCGCTTTCCGGCCTGTACGACGACCGTGCTGCCTGCTGCGATGAGCAATTTTTTATCGCTGACGGTGTCACCATCGACTTTCAGGCCGTTTTGCTCAATCAGGCGCAACGCTTCCGATGTCGAAGGCACCAGATTTGCCTGCTTGGCGAGTTGGGCGATCGGCAACCCGGCGCCGTTGGTATGGAGGGTGACTTCCGGCATATCGTCGGGCAGAACGCCTTGGCGGAAGCGGGCATTGAATTCGGCTTCGGCGTCTTCGGCGGCGGCTTTCGAGTGAAAGCGCTCGACGATTTCTTTTGCCAGCAGCACCTTGACGTCGCGCGGGTTGCGGCCTTCGCGGACTTCCTTCCTCAGCGCCGCAATGTCTTCGATCTCCCGCAATGAAACAAGATCGTAATAGCGCCACATCAGTTCATCGGAAACCGACATCAGTTTGCCGAACATCTCACGCGGCGCTTCGGCGATGCCGATGTAGTTGTCGTACGACTTGGACATTTTCTGTACGCCGTCCAGCCCTTCAAGCAGCGGCAGCGTCAGGATGCACTGCGGTTCGAGCCCGTGAGCCTTCTGGATTTCACGACCGACCAGCAGGTTGAATTTCTGGTCGGTGCCGCCCAGTTCGACATCGGCTTTCAACGCGACGGAGTCGTAACCCTGCGCCAGCGGGTAAAGGAATTCGTGGACGGCGATCGGTTGGTTGTTGTTGAAGCGTTTGGAGAAATCGTCGCGCTCGAGCATCCGGGCGACGGTGTAATGCGACGCCAGCCGGATCATCCCTTCGGCGCCCAGCGCCGAAAGCCAGTGGGAGTTGAAGGCGACTTCGGTTTTCTCGCGGTCGAGAATCAGGAAAACCTGATCGGTATAAGTCTTGGCGTTGACGGCGATTTCCTCGGCCGTCAGCGGTGGGCGGGTGACGTTGCGCCCCGAAGGATCGCCGATCATGCCGGTGAAGTCGCCGATCAGAAAAATGATGTGGTGTCCCAAATCCTGAAGCTGACGCAGCTTGTTGAACTGAACCGTATGCCCCAGATGGAGGTCGGGACGGGTGGGATCGAAACCCTCCTTGATACGCAGCGGCTTGCCGCGGGCGAGTTTGGCCGCCAGTTCTTTTTCAATCAGGAGTTCGTCGGCGCCGCGCCTGAAAACGGCCAGTTGATGTTCGATAGCATCGGGGGACAAGGGGACAGCCATAGTCAATAAATGTCAATGAAAAGTAAAAAGCACATTGAAAAGCGGCGATAACGCTTTGATTTTCGCGCTTTCTTGTTAGAATACGACAGATTCAAGAAAGGTGCCCGTGCAGCCTGTGCAAAAAGCAGCCACTGACGACATTCTAGCCGAAGGTGCGTTCCTCCGGCTTGCTTCGCCCAAAGTTTGGGCGCGGCGCTTGGTTTCCGGCCCTCTTGTCATCGTTCTCGTTCTGGGGTTTTCCGGCATGGCTGCGTTCGGCTTTGCTCCCGGTTTCACACCGGAACCGCATCCCACCACGACGCTGGAGCGCACGCTTCCGCTTCCCTCGGTATTGCCGCAGATTGACGGCCTGAGCGACCTGCCGTATTGGCGTGAGGAGCGCGTTCAGCGCGGCGATACGGTCGGCAACGTGCTTATACGCGCCGGCATGCGCGATTCGCAGGCGATGACGTTCCTGCTGTCCGACGCTCAAGCGCGGCCGTTGTATAAGCTGCGTCCGGGGCGGGCATTGCGCGTCGCGCTGAACGGTGAAGGGCAGTTGCAGGAATTGCGTTTCCTGGTCTCCGAAACCGAATTTTTCTCGATCGTCCGCGATGGCGATACGTTGCGCGCCGGAACAACGGTGCCGGAACGCGAAGTGCGGCGTGAACAACGCGCCGGCGAAATTCAGTCGTCGTTGTTCGGCGCCGCCGACGCGGCGGGAATTCCCGATGCGGTGACCGTTGAAATGGCGAATGTGCTTGGCGGCGATATCAACTTCTATCACGATTTGCGCAAGGGCGACCGTTTTTCCGTGCTTTACGAGCGGGTGTATGTCGAAGGCGAGCTGGTCAACAGCGGTCGCATTCTCGCCGCCGAATTCATCAACGGCGGCATCGAATACAGTGCTTACTGGTGGCAGAGTGCGGACGGCAAGAGCAGCTACTACAACGCCAAGGGCGAAAGCAGCAAGAAAGCATTCTTGCGGACGCCGCTGGAGTTCTCACGGGTTTCATCGAATTTCTCGCCGGGACGGCTGCATCCTGTGTTCAAGACCAAGCGGGCGCATACCGGCACCGACTTTGCGGCGCCGACCGGAACGCCGGTGCGCGCAGCGAGCGACGGCACGGTTGATTTCGTCGGAACCCAGGGCGGTTACGGCAAGCTCGTGATCCTGCGTCACGCTGGCAAGATCACCACGTATTACGGGCATTTGTCGCGCTTCGCTGGCGGGCTGAAAAAAGGCGACCGGGTTGCGCAGGGAACGGTGATCGCTTATGTGGGGCAAACCGGCTGGGCGACCGGGCCGCATCTGCATTACGAATTCCGTGTTGCGAACGTGCCTCGGGATCCGTTGAAAATGGTGATGCCGCCGGCCGCGCCGATTGCCGCGAAAGACAAAAAAGCGTTTGAAGGCAGTGTGGCTTCAACCAGAATACTCTTGCAGATGGCGCGCGAAACGCCGGTACAAAAAGTCGCGTCGTTCAACTGATTTCATTTCACGATGACCGACGCGCTCTACGCTGGAGTCATGTCCGGCACCAGTCTGGACGGCGTCGATGCGGTGATCGCCGCGTTTCCCGAAGAAAAGGATTTTTGCAAACGGCCTGTTTGCCAACTGCCTGTTTGTCAACTGCGCGGCAGTGCGTTCGTGCCGTTTCCGGAAACGTTGCGTGAGGCGTTGTTGGCGTTGCAGAAGTCGGGCGCCGACGAACTGGCGCGCGCCGCCCGCGTCGCCAATGCGTTGGCCGATCTGTACGCGCAGACCGTGCAGGAAGCTTCCCGACAGGCGGGCGTGGAGGTGACGCAGTTGCGGGCGGTCGGGGTACACGGCCAGACCGTGCGCCACTGCCCGGATGAGGCATGGTCGTGTCAGCTCAACAACGCGGCGCGTGTCGCGGAGCATTTGAGCGTTGATGTCGTTGCCGATTTTCGCAGCCGCGATCTGGCGGCGGGCGGGCAGGGCGCGCCGCTGGTGCCGGCGTTTCACGCGGCAATGTTCGGCAGTCCATCGAAACATCGGGTGATCGTCAACATCGGCGGCATCGCCAACCTGACCGATTTGCTGCCGCAAGGCTCCGTGCGCGGCTTCGACACCGGCCCCGGTAATGTGTTGCTAGATGCCTGGTACGCGCAACACCGCGAGGGAAGGTTCGACCGCGACGGCGCTTGGGCGGCCTCGGGGCGGTCTTCTCCGGCGTTGCTGGCGGCGTTGTTGAATGAACCGTTTTTCAACAAAACGCCGCCGAAAAGCACCGGCCGCGATTTGTTTCATCCGGCGTGGCTCGCCGCGCATCTGGCTTCGTTTTCTTCGTTGCCGCCCGCCGATGTTCAGGCGACGTTGTTGCAGCTCACCGCCACGACCATCGCTGCTGCTATTTCAAAAGAAGCGGCAATGGCCGAAGAGATCTTTGTGTGCGGCGGCGGCGCCTACAATGCGACGCTGGTGAATGCGCTGCGTGTTTCGCTGGCACCGCGGACCGTGCAATCGACCGATGTTCTGGGTGTTTCGACGCAACACGTCGAAGCGCTGGCGTTCGCCTGGCTGGCGCGTGAAACGCTGGCACGTCGTCCCGGCAATGTGTCGGCGGTAACGGGTGCCGGGGGAACGCGGATTCTCGGCGCGGTTTATCCGGGGCGGGCGGAAGCCCATGCGGAAACCGAAAAAACATGAGGCAGGTGTTCGCGGCATAGGACGAACCATTCATTCGATAACGCCGTATGTTTCTTATTGTTCCCGCCCAGACTGCGCCGAGCCGGAAAACGCTGCCTTACGTCACGTTTCTGCTGATCATCGTCAACGTCCTGGTTTATTTTACCTATCAGGTTCACGACGGGAGGCGCATCGGGGATACGGTCACACAGTATGTTGACAGCGGGCTGCCGGTAAAAGAGCGAGCGTTGTTCAAGCAATGGGAAAAAGATAACGCGAAAAAAGAAACATGGGATGACGACGAACGCAGCGATGACGGCGGCGGTGAAGATGAAGAAGAATCGCAGCCGCTGAAAAAGCGCGGCTGGGAAACCCTCTTTCAGCAAAAACCGGATTTCGTTTTGGCGCGAAAGGTATTGATGCAGCCTGACTTCGATCGGGCGGTGCGCGGCGACGCCGGTTTTCAGAAGGACGAAGCCTGGCAGAAGGAGCGCCAGGCGTTCGAGGAGAAGCGCGACAAGATCAGTTTCTTCCGGCTCGGTTTCATTCCGGGCAAGCCGACATGGTCGGGATTGTTCACGGCGATGTTTTTGCATGGCGACCCGATGCATCTTTTGGGGAACATGGTCTTTCTTTTCATCTTCGGTTTTGCGCTGGAGGTGGCGCTTGGTCGCAGCCGTTACTTATCGCTTTATCTGGCCTCGGGGGTTTTGTCGCATGCGTTCTGGTGGATGTTCTCGTCGTCGTTGCTACCGGGGGTCGGCGCGTCCGGCGCCATCTCGGGTTTGATGGGGATGTACCTCGCGGTTTATGGCTTGAAACGGATTCGCTTTTTCTATTGGTTCCTGCTCTTTTTCGGATTTTTCACTGCGCCGGCGGTGCTGATGCTTCCGGTTTGGCTAGGCAAAGAGCTGTGGGGTCTGTTGTTTACCGACACCAACATCAACTACTACGCCCACATCGGCGGCTTGGTCGGCGGCTTCGCGCTGGTCATGGCGGGAAGAGCGTTGCGCCTCCTGCCGCTCGATGAAGATTACCTTTATGAAAAAGAGCGGGCGGCGCCGTTCAAAAAAGCGCTGGTCGCGTTGGAAAAAGCGGTTGGCGAATTCGATGCCGACAAGGCGGTCGTACAGGCGGGAGCGTTGTTGAAATCGCATCCGCAAGACGAAAAAGTGTTGCGGCTTTGCTACGCATTGCTGCGATCGCATGCGGACAGCGCGCTGATGGTGCGGTTTGTCAAAGCGTTGTTGCAGGCGCCCGCTTCGGCGGTGCCGGAAGAACTGCTGCTGAAGCTGGTGGAAGAGCGCGACAACCATGCCAATAAAGAACTGCTGCAAGAGCCGCAGGTACTGTTGGCGCTGCTGGAGCGGATGTTGTCGTTGCGACATCTGGACACGGCGCTTTCGCTGTGGCGCGAATTGCATGCAAAACGGCAACCGTTGCCGAACTGGCCGAAACTGACGTTGATGCTCGGCAAGCTGGCGGGGCAGAAAAAAGAAATGGCGGCGCTCGGAGAACTGACCGAAGCATTGATTCGCGTTTATCCGCGCAGCGAAGAAGCGAGAGTGCTGCACGCGTATCGACAGCATCTCAAGTGAAGATAGAGCGCGCCTATCTCCAAGAACGCTCTGAACAACCCTGCCATCCCCCCCGTTTGTCATCCTGCGCGAAGTCGCAGGATCCACGCGGCGTCTGGATTCTGCGACTTCGCTTCGCTACGCGCAGAATGACAGGAAGGGTTTTTCAGAGGCTCCCTAAGCGCTATCGCCGGATTTCAGAGAATGCCTGTCCAGCGCCATTTCGAGTGCGTTGGCTTCGACGATTTGTTGGCTCTGGGGATAGTGCTCACGGATGAAAGCGATCAGCCGATGTGCGGCGTCGGGGTCACGCAAGAGGTAGGCCGATGTTTTTGCCGCCATCAGGTAAACGCGCGGTGTATGCGGATAGTCCGGAAAACGTTGGTAGAAATTTTGAACCAACTGCATGCCTTCGGCGGGATGGCCTTTCTGGATCAATTCCTGCGCCAGCGTTTCGCAAATCATCGGATGGGACGGAGGGGGGATGTTCCCCAGTTTCTTTTTGGCGGCGAAATAGACTTCGATGGCGCGATCCGGCATCTTGGACAGCAGCAACGGTAGATAAACGCGCATCAGGTGCGCGTGGTTTTGTTCGGGTGTGCCGTGCGTCAGCAACAGACGGTGATAGCGCTCGTGCGCCACCATGTTCTTGGGTTGCGCCTTGATGATTTCTTTCAGCGCCGCCAACGCATCGTCGTGACGCCCTTCCCGAACATAGATTTCGGCCAGCGCCCGCGCTTTGTGCGGAAGGTATTCGCTTTCCTCCAGACCCGCTTCCGTCCAGTCGCCGGCGACGTTGCCGAGCGCGCCCTGATACTGATAAACGGCGTAACCCATCATCGAAAACATCACGGCGTAGAAATACAGCGACACGATACAAATAACAGCGGCCATGTAGTAAATCAGAGATGGCGTCGATTCGAACAGCGGAAGCGATGCTGAAGTGAGCAGGTAAACAGGGATTCCCGACGATTGCATCACGATGAACAGAAACACCCATAGGATCAGGTAATGCCATCCCATGGCGCCGACCATTGCGGTGAGATTACGGGGATTGAGCGCGGCGGCCAGGCTGTCTTCGAGCACCAGTACGATAATCATCGCCGGGAAAAGAAGCGTTATAAGCAAACCGGCCAAAAATACGGCTAACAAACCCAGGGTAGAGGCGAAACCGAGGACAGCCAAAAAAACGAAAGACAACGCGAAAATTTTGAGAAAAGTCCAAAATCCTTCACCTTGGAAGGCTCGGCTGATCGGCGGCGCTTCCGTTTCGCCTTCGCTGACAAAGATCAGGATGGCGCAAAGGTATTTGGTAATGGCGCAGAAGACAAGCAGCAACAAAAGCAGGTTCAGAAGAGGAAACGGTACATGGAAGGAGAGAAAGATGCCGATCGTGGCGAGCAGATAAAAACACAACAGGCGTTTTTTCATCGCATAGCCGAAGAAAAAAAGAATGCGTTCCCAGAACGGCTTCGCGGTATTGGCGGCGCCGAGGTAGGCCAGTTCGCGACGGCACAACGGACAGCGCGGCTCTTCGGGATTGTTGAGATTGATCGGCATGCAGCAATCGCCAAACAAACGCTTGCACGGTTGGCACCGCCAAGTGGCGGGGTTCTCGTGGTGGTAGTGGCAGAATTGTTTGTCGCGCATGGCGGACGACATTGAGTAGGGTGGTGAGTGAGGTGGCTGCTATTCTATGACAATATTCCGGAATGGAGAGGCGCCCGGAAGAAGGCATATGCCGCGAGAAGAGCAGGGTTACTCATTCTTTCAGGAGGGGCTCAAAAAACGACGTAAAAAAGGATGCTGACGAATTGGCAGACGCTGCCGGTCAGAACGAACAGGTGCCAGATACCGTGACCGTGCCGGATTTTTTCGTCAAAGATATAAAACAGGATCCCAAAGGTGTACAACAACCCCCCGGCGGTCAGCCAGACCAGTCCGGCGGTGGGCAAAGCGGCGATCAGCGGTTCGATGGCGATCACGATGAGCCAGCCCATGACCACATAAATCGGCAGCGACAGGATGCGCGTTTTGCGGCCAAGCCAGAATTCCTGGGTGATACCGAAGATGGCCAGTCCCCAGTTGATGCCGAACAGCGTCCAGCCCCAAGCGCCGTTCAGCGTGACCAGCGTGAACGGTGTGTAGGTGCCAGCAATCAAAAGATAAATCGCGCAATAATCAAGACGCTGGAACACCGACTTGAAGCGACCGCGCAACGAATGGTAGAGCGTCGAGATCGTGTAAAGCGCCGTGAGGGAAGCGCCGTAAATGCTGGTGCCGACGATGTGCCAAACGGTTCCGTACACACTGGCGAGTACGATCAGCGCGGTCGAGCCGGAGAGCGCCAAGACAGCGCCGACACCGTGACTGATCGCATTGAAACGTTCGCCGTAGTACATGGGGTGATATAGTTAACGGGTTCGTAAAGGAGCGACAACGCCTCGAAACTTTTCGTAGAGAAAGCGCTCCCATAAGTTTACTGCAAAAGGAAGGAATCATGAAACTGTATTTTGCCTCCGGCTCCTGCGCTTTGGCGGTGCATATCGCGCTGGCGGAAGCCGGGTTGAAGTATGAAGCGGAAGCCGTCGATCTGCGGGCGCAACCGCACAAAACCGCAAGCGGCGCGGTCTATACCGAAGTCAGCCCCAAAGGTTATGTGCCGGCGCTGGTGCTGGACAATGGCGAGCTTCTGACCGAGACGCAGGTTTTGCTGCAATATGTGGCCGATCAGGTACCGGAAAAAGCGCTGGCGCCGAAGGCGGGGGAATTCGCGCGTTATCGTTTACTGGAATGGTTGTCTTTTATTGCAACGGAAATTCACAAAGGCTTCAGTCCGCTATGGAACCCGGCTTCGACGCCGGAGCAGAAAGACGCGGCGTGGGCGAAACTGGCCTCGCGCCTCGCTTATGTAAACGAAGTACTAAGCAGCCGGGAATTCTTGATCGGGAAATTCAGCGTTGCCGACGCCTATCTGTTCACCTGTCTGCGCTGGACGGGGTTTTTGCAAAAACCGTTGACACTTTATCCGAATGTGTTGAAGTGGATGGAGCGCGTCATCGCCCGGCCGGGTGTCAGACAAGCGATGCAGGAAGAGGGTTTGTACTGATCGGAAAGGTATCCAGGGTGCCGGTATCAAGAAATCGTCATTCCGGCGAAGGCCGGAATCCCGAGAAAGAAAGCCTGGGTTACCGCTTCTGCGGGGATGGCGGAGTAAGCAAACGGACGCTTACAGTGTCTCAATAATTTCGAGACAGGCTCTAGGGAACCTCTGAAAAACCCTTCCTGTCATTCTGCGCGTAGCGAAGCGAAGTCGCAGAATCCAGACGCCGCGTGGATCCTGCGACTTCGCGCAGGATGACAAGCGGGGGATGGCAGGGTTGTTCAGAGCGTCCCTAGGGAAGATAATCGCAGCAGTTGAGCCAAGCTTGGCCTCTGTCGGTCATCGTCAACGAGCAAGGCGCACCGAACGGCAGCGTTACTTTATCGCGTACATGGCCGAAAGGAAGTCCGCGAAAGAACGGAACGCCGCTGACATGCTGAATTTGTTCGATGGCGGTGGTCAGTGTGTAGCCGGTGACTTGTTCGGACGCTCCCGATTCGGTGAAATGTCCGAGCAACACGGCGTGCTGGCGGGCGAGCACACCGCTGTAATGCAGTTGGTACAGCATCCGCTCGATCCGGTAAGGTTCTTCGCTCACGTCTTCGAGAAACAAAATGCCGCCGTCGATGGCCGGAAAATAAGGCGTGCCGATCAGATGCACGATCATCGAGAGGTTGCCGCCCCACAGTGTTCCATTCCACCCCCCGTTCCGCAACTGATCGCCGCTCAAAATAAAATTTATTTCATAACGGTTGGCAGAGAGCAAATCGAAGCAATGGTTGACGGTGAAAGCGCTGGCATCCTCGGCGCCGAAATCGTAGCAGGCCATCGGCCCCGCGAACGTGATTCGTTGCGTCTTGGCGAACGCGGCGAGTTGAAAGGCGGTGAAATCGGAGTGGCCGAGCCAGAGCTTTTTGTCGCGAGCCAGCGTGACGTAATCGAGATGGTCGAGCAATCGCGTCCAGCCGTAACCGCCGCGCGCCGCCAACGCGATGCCGGTTTGCGTATCGTGCAAGACGCGGTGAATGGTCGCCAGCCGCGTTTCGTCGTCACCGGCAAAACGCTGAAACCGCTGCTCGACGGAGCTATCGACGCGAACGCGGTGTCCGGCCTGACGCAAAAACGCTTCGGCGCGCGTCAGCGTTTGCGGCTCCCACAAGCGACCGGACGGGGCGTAAAGCGTGATGTCGAAAGGTGTGTTCACGGAGGAGATGAAGAAGTTATAGAAGAAGTCGTTGAGGCAAGGGCGCGGCGCGCCTTGAAAAAGGCCGAAAGCAACACGGCGCTTTCCTCAGCCAGTATACCGGGAACCACCTCGGTGTGGTGATTCAAGCGCGGTTCGGCAAAAAGATCGACGACCGAACCGCAAGCGCCCGTCTTCGGATCGTGCGCGCCGAACACCAGCCGGGCGATGCGCGCGTGCATGATCGCGCCGGCGCACATCGCGCACGGCTCCAACGTCACATACAAGACACAATCCGGCAGCCGGTAATTGCCGAGCGCACGGGCGGCCTCGCGCAATGCGGAGATTTCGGCGTGCGCCGTCGGGTCGTTTCCGGCAATCGGCGCATTGCCGCCGCGGCCGATGATTTTGTTGTCAAAAACCACGATCGCGCCGACCGGAACTTCATTGCGCGCCGCCGCTTCCTCGGCGAGAGCGAGAGCGGAACGCATCCAGAAGGAGTCTTCTTCGGTCATCTCAGCGCTTATTTCTTTGCCGGTTCCCATTTGCAGCGGACGGGAGAGGTGATCAGGCCTTTTGTCTTCAAGGCTTTGAATGCCTTATCCACTTCCTTGCGATCCAGTCCCGAGGCTTTTTCAATGTCTCCCGCCGAGACGGGCGTACCAGCCTTTTTCATCAGATTTAAAATCTTTGCTTCATTGTCCATGATCAAGTCCCTGCATTGTTCGTTTTGAAAGAAAGGGAGGAATCCATACTACACCAAGAAACCCGGAACGCGTAAAATCGGCAGGACGACACATTGATAATTCGGCTTGTTTATTTCGGGAACTTCCTATGAATGCTTCAGTTCTTTCCGGTATTCGCCGCTTGTTGCGTACCGGCGTTTTTTCAAATTATGGGCAGGCTGTTCTTATCAGCGTGTTAACGCTGGTAATTTGCGGGATGAGGGGCGGTGGACTTCTGCTTTGGTTGCTGTTTTTCTTTTTTATGCTGTGGTTGCTGTCCAGAGTCATTGCTATTTTTCGGAAGAAAGACTCGGTGAAACGGGTTGCCATCGTTACCGGGATTTGGCTTGGATGTGCCGTGGTGGTTGTGGTTTTGCACTTGGGGTATGCGAAAACCGCGCGTCAGAAAGCGGACGAGGCGTTGGCGCACATTAGCGCTTTTCACGTTGAGCATGGGCGCTATCCCAAGGATTTGCAGGAAAGCGGGTTTGTTCAGGCTCCCAGGCCCAATAAGGATGACATCACCTATTTTTACGAAGACGGCAAAGACGATCCTTCGTTGTTCTACCCGAACACTTTTGCGGCGTTCTTTGTTAATACTTACGATTTCAAAGCACAGACTTGGAGCACCAAGGATTAACGACTGACGTTTAACGGCGTGCGTTATATCATTCCGGCATGATTTAATCTTTTGCATGCGTCGACACTCTTTCGGCGCGAACGAGGGCGGAAGGCGTCCGGCGGAATTTTTCAGGCTTCGTCGCGCTACACCAACCCTGTATTCATAACCGTCGTCAGGAAATTTGCATTATTTGTAGAGGAATGTCGATGATTTGGTAAATCAGCTCTTGACACTTCGTTACGAGCTAATTATTCTCCGCCAAATATGACATAGTCGGGTGGTTTTTGGATGATGTCATGGTTTAGCTGTCTTGTTTCTCGGGTGTCCGTTCAGGGATTTGGGGAGTAGAAAGGTACCAGCCCCTGAATGGAAATCCATACCGTTTTTTATCAAGCAGGGGTTCAAAATGCGCGCACTATCAAAGGGTCTTATCGCGTCCGCAATTCTGGGGCTGCTCTTCTTCGCGGGTTTTTCCACAGCCCAAACGCCCTCGACGTTGTACTACCAGACCTACCTGAGCCTCGACGGCGATCCTGCCACGGGCTGTACTGTCACCGTCCCCGACTATCTCAGCGTTCCCCAAACCTTTCCCGGCGTCGAAGTCTCCGTTATCGTCACCGTTACCAACGGTGTCTTGGCATCTGCCGAACGGTTGGCCTGCTCCGGCGGTTCCATGGTTTTACAAGGCCCGGACAACGGGCACCCGACCTACACCCTGACCAGTGCTTTCATCGAATACCGGCTGCCGGACGTTGCGATCACCCCGCAAACCACCATCGGCTTCGCCGCCTCGACCTCGCCGAACTTCGATATCCCCTCCGACGTGATGTTTGAAAGCAACGGCCAGCCTATCCTGCTCGCCCCGCTGCTTCGCACCGGTAGCGGCGTCCCGATTCCGGTCTCCACCCCCATATTGTTGCTCCTCATCGCCATTGCCGCCGGACTCATCGCTGCCCGTTACCTACGCACATCACAAGGCCGGCGAATTGGCGCATTGGCGCTGATCGTCTGTTTAACCGGCATAAGTGGCGCTGTACTCTCCGCCGCTCAAATCATCCTCGATGGTACCGGTCGTAGCTGGACAGGCATCCCCGTCCTCGCCACCGACCCCGAAGGCGACGCTCCCTATCCCGAAATTGACCTGCTGCGCGCCTATGGCCTGTATTTGGGTAACCCCGGCCAGGATAACGTTCTCTACCTCAAACTCGACCTCAAACAAAAACCAAGTGACAGCACCACGCCGCAGGAGCCCACCGACTTCCGCCTCCTCGGCGCTACCGTCACCGAACCCGACAACCAAAGCAAAGTCATCGCCTCCGGTACCGCTAACCAGATTCGCGGAACAGCTGCAAAAGTGCGGATCAAAAATACCCGCACCGGCGAAACCGTCACCGCCTCCCTTGTTTCCAACGCCTGGCAAGGCCAACTGACCGCCAAAACCAAAGACGTACTCGAACTCACCCCGATCGCTGCCGACAACAGCGAAGGCGGAACCATCAAGCTGACCGTCCAAGGGACAGCCCAAGAACCGACCCTGCCGCCCGACCCGATCAACGGCAACATTGCGCCGCAACTCGACCCGCTTGCGCCCTACACCGTTTACGACAGCACCAAATTCCTCTACACCAACAACCCGCCCACCCAGACCGGTGTTGCCCCCGACACCATCAAACCGAAGTTCGCCTCCCTCCTTGTCGGCAAAACCCTCGACCGTAACGACCAACCCCTGTCCGGCGTCACCGTCAAAGTCAAAGACCACGGCCAATACGGCCAAACCCTGACAAGAGAAGACGGACAATGGGACCTCGTCGTCAACGGCGGGCAGTGGTTCACCGTTGAATACAGCAAAGACGGTTTCCTGACCAGTCAGAGAAAAGTCCAAGTCGCTTGGCAAGACTACGGCTACCTGCCCGATGTCGTACTGATCCCGCTTGATCAAAAGGTCAGCGTGATCGACCTCACTGAAACGGGACCCGACGCCCCGGCCTTCCAGATCCACCAAGGAACCATGAGCAACGACGCCGATGGACAAAGACAAGCCACCGTGCTGTTCCCGAAAGGAGTCACCGCCAGCTTACAAATGCCCGATGGCAGCACCCAACCGATCAACACCCTGAACGTCAGAGCGACTGAATACACCATCGGAACCAACGGCCCGAACGCCATGCCGGGCGAACTGCCGCCGGCGACCGGCTATACCTATGCCGTCGAACTCTCCGTCGATCAAGCGATGGAAGCTGGAGCCAATCACGTCAACTTCAGCCAGCCGTTGCCGCTGCACGTGGACAACTTCCTGAATTTCCCGGTCGGCGAAATCGTGCCACTGGGTTGGTACGACTACGACAAAAAGGCTTGGGTGCCTGATGAAGACGGCTATGTGATCCAAGTGCTGTCGATCAACAACGGCAGCGCCGTGCTTGACGTGAAAGGCAATGGCACTGCCGCCACCCAGGCCGAACTCGACGCACTTGGGATTACGGATGAAGAACTGAAAGCCATCGCGCAACTTTATCCGGTAGGCAAGACGCTATGGAGAAACAGGGTCAGGCACTTTACGCCGTGGGATTGTAACTTTGCTGCGGGAGCCCAGCCTTGCAACGACAGAGAAGAAGCATGTAGTGCCCCCAATGATGATGAGGAACCTGAGGAACCGGAGCCGGATCCAGAAGAAGATCCTTGCGTCGAAGGGTGCGTTATTCGCACAGGAAATCGCAGTATCGGCGAATCCGTTAACGTATCAGGTACGCCGTTTGCGCTGCATTACGAAAGCCGTCGCCTCCAAAACTGGCCCTTTATCAAAAACACGATGGCGCGTCGTTTGCGTGATGCCCGCCCCTCTCCGATAGGACTTGTCGGTATATTCGCCGAGGCGCGCATTCTCGGAAGAATCACCACCACGTTTGATAAACCAGCGAATCAGGTAGGCATCAGCGATACAAGCGAATATTCTTGGGACGGGAAAGACCGCTTTGGGCGGACGATATCGTCAGGAGTTGTTGAAGCACAGCACATCGTCACCTATGCGCATCAGGGAGTGTATCTCCAGTCCGTGGCGCAGGCGCAACGCAGCTTCGGGCAATACAGCGGCACCTTGACGGCATTGAGTTCAAGAGGAGCGTTGATTTTCGGAATCAGCAGTACTTCTCGGTATTATTTTCGTCCGCCGTTGGCAGCATTTTCAGGGAGCACGGAAAAGGTTGATACGTTTTTAACAAAAACCGCCAATCTTGGCCGCTGGACCTTGAGTGCTCACCATCATTACGATCCGGTTTCACACGTCCTTGAAATGGGCAACGGCATGGATCGGACGTCCCAAACCATTACGCCGCAGCTAAAAAGAGTGTTTGAATACCGCAACATCGGCAATAGTCGCAGGACAGAACCCCTTGATGTCGAGCCGCTTCCCGATGGAAGCGTGCTTTATCTGGTGGATCATTATGATTTTTACAACGATCCGAAATCTCGCCGAACGATTGAGCGTGTATCGGAAGACGGAACAAGCCGGGAGACGCTTCTGGAAGCTGTCCAGGGGGAGGATCTCTACTCCTCGATCTACTCTTCGAATCTGATTCGTTACGATCAGTTTAACAGGGGTATTTACATTGCTGCGGGCGCGAAGATTTTTTATCGCCGCCCTAATGGTCAGATCGAATGGATCGCAGGCGCAAACTTGAACGATGACGTGTCTAGCTACGATTACTACGATCCAAGGCGGCTGCGGCTTGGCACGATCCGCGACATGGCTGTGGGGCATGATGGCTCACTTTACATTGTTGATGGGAGCGTGCAGGGCTTTCGTAAAATCGACACCTCTCGTCAAGCAACGATTATTTGGTTTTTGGGACTGGATATTTACAGTATCGCTATGAGCGCTTCGGGCCAACTGTTTATTGGTGCGCTTGACCGTACGTCTTATGGTTGCTCATTGCAGAAGGTCGATACCGCCGGCAGGATGTCAGACGTAGCTGGAGGGGTGGCGCCAAACTGTTCTACAGAAAACAACGCAACTGATCCCGATCAGGCCTTATTTCCTTTCCCCCAAGCCGTTGCCACCGGATACCGCAATGACGTGTATTTCGCGACAAACAGCTTCGTGCGCCGCTTGGCCAACAATCGGCTAAGCCTCCTGCTCGGCAACAGCGAAGTGCTTGGTGGTGGAACATCGTCCCGCGAACCGGCTGACGGGCAGTTTGATGCGCTCAATATCCTGATCAACGCCTCGCCGATGAAAGTCGATCCCGACGGCAACATTTACTTCAAGAGCGCTGCCGGGCATATCTTTATGATGGAGGGTGGACTACCGGGCTTCAGCGGTAACGCATTCTCCATTCCGAGTAGCGATGGCAGAGAAATCTATTATTTCAGCGCGCATGGCCGCCATCTCGAGACACTGGATGCGCTGACCGGAGCAATGATCTACCGTTTCGGCTACGGTGCAGATGGGTTGGATTCCATCATCGACCACGACGGCAACGAAACCAGAATCGAACGCAACGGTGATCAAGTCACGATTATTAGCCCCTATGGGCACCGTACTGAAATCAGCGTCAACAACGGTAACGCCATCGCAATCAAAAACCCTGCCGATGAAGCTTGGCATTTTTCGTACAACGACAAAGGGCTGATGCGAAGCGCAACCACGCCGCGAGGTCAAACCAGTACCTATGAGTGGGATGCAAAAGACCGCTTGATTGCAGACCGCTGGCCGAACGGTGGCGGTTGGATAATTACATCCGATTTAATCAAGGAAAGCTGGGGCGGAACAACACATAAAGTCAGCATGACTTCCGGTGAGGGACGAACCACTCTTTTTGAAAGCAAGAACTCAAAGCGCTATTGGTCAGGTAAACCACCGACGACCCAGACGTATGCATCGACTATCACCACACCGGACGGTCTTGTAGTGCGGACGGAGAATCAGAGTACCGCATCGGCCTCGACTTACCATCCAGACGGTACGCAAACCAACACTTTTGAGTCAGGTGATCCGAGGTTTGGCGTCATGGCTCCTTACAACAGCAGTTTTGTCCGCCTTGGGAACAAAGACGCTGACGACTATCAAGAGGTCAACCTTTGGCAAACCTTCCGCTGGACTGAAACCGCAAGCGGCGCGCTGGTTCCCGTCGTTTCGTGGGGGGAAACTGTTCGGAATGGGGCTGACTTGTTCTCAATGACTGAATATCGTCATGCGGATCGCCGCTGGCGCGTCGAAACACCGTCTGGTAAAGAAACTTTGATTGACGTCGATTTGATCCATCGTCCACTGAAAGTCCAGAAAGCCGGAGAACCAACAACCGTCTTTGCCTACGATTCGCGCGGTCGGATGGAAACGATGGTTCAGATCGGCACGGACGGAGCTGGAGCAAAACAATGGCGCTACAACTACGATGCGCACGGCAACCTTACCCAGATTGTCGATCCGTTGAATCGGACAAGCGGTTTTGGTTACGATGCCGTTGGCCGCGTTACGAAGCAAACCCTGCCTGATGGCCGCGAAGTGGCGACGAAATACGACAAACAGGGCAACCTCGAAGAACTCAAAACCCCGGCGGGAGATATCCATCGTTACGTCTATGGCGCAATGGAAGATGTCGATAGCTACACCCCACCTGCTGTCGGTGGATCAATGGTAACGACCTACCAGTACGACAAAGACCGCAAGCTGACCGGTATCACATTGCCCAACGCGAGCGCTATCGGAATGGAGTACGGTCAGACCAGTGGCCGGCTGCAAAGAGTCACCAGCGTCGAACCGGATAAAGTTCCGAGCTACGATATCGGAGGCCGACTGATCGGCTGGGCGCAAGGAAGCAATGCGCTGACGTACGGCTATGGTAGCCTTTATCCTGAGAGTGTGAGTTGGTCAGGTGATATCAGGGGTCGGGTCATCTCGCACCGCGAGGCTGAAGGGCACGCATATTTCAATAACCGCTACTACGGGATTCAGAACAAAGGCTGGCTCACAGGAACCAGCGTGGTCGATGGCATGGGTTTCCAAAAACGGCAGGATTTCAAATACGACGTCGATGGCATTCTATCTGAAATCGAGTTGAACCCGGGCAGTTATAGCGCATCGCGTCAATTCCTTCGGCTGGAGCGCGACGACGATACTGGGAGGCTAAAACGCCTCTACGGCTGGCTTAGCAAAGACCGCGACGAGCGAACCTACGACACGTTCGGCGCGGTTCAGAGTTATCGGTTCAACAAACCCTCTAACATTCTGCAAAATTTCCACCTAAACCTCAGCAACCATGAGCAGCCGGCCGATGGCTTGATCGTCAAGGGGCAGATCTCCCGTGCAGGGCAATACGCCTATTTTCAGAATCTCATCCTCTCGCCGAGCGCTGAGCCCTTCTCATATCAATACATCCCCATCGCAGAAAACGGCGCGGTCAACACAACCATGGATATTCCCGGAGCGACCGCTGCCCCGCAGTCCTACCGACTGAGAAACACCTACGAAGGCGATGACTGGTGGCGTGACATCGGCAACCTCTCCAAGATCGAACGTGAAACGACGGTTGCCGGCCGCCTGTTGGCGGCACAAAACGGCATCGTATATTATGAAGCCGGCCAGACCGATGATGGAAACCACACCATTGGTCGTTATCGTCCGGCGAGCAATAGCCACGATCTTGTTGAAATTGAAGCCCAAGAATCTTCCTACGGAATCGCCCCCGAACTGATCGGCGTGGACAGTCAGGGGCGGATGTACTTCCACCATACGGGTGGCAGTTGGAGTTGCGGTGCGCCTTCGGAAGAGAATACCTGCGTCACCGTCCAAAGCGACGGCGTGCCTGCACAACTCGTCCTCACCGTTCCACAGAACGACAACGAAGTACGGGTTCTCCGTCTGGCAGAAAACCCCGGCGGGCAACCTTCGTTTTATTCGATTCGATACGAACCCTACTCCTACTATGGAGCGGCGTGCAACGATATCATCGTGGAGCAGTGGAAAGACAGCGTCTGGCAAAACGTAACCCGCATCAAAGCTTCCTTGCCAAGTGGCGATTGTCGCTTTGACTATTCCACGGGCAACATCCTGCAAGCGAGCGTGTATGGGCAAGACCTATTGCTTGCTGTAGGTGGTCAGCGTTACTCTGCCAATACCACGGCGGCCTACCGGATCAAACCGAGCGGGCAAGTGACCGAAATTTCTGTTCCCCCTGCACAGATGAACGCGGGCACCATTCGCGGCATGTTCGCCGTTGAAGACAATACCTGTTTGATGGACTATGCAGGAGAACCGTACTATCAATGCTTCAACCAGCAAGGCCATTCCATCAAACGCGGAATTCTTCCGATCACTTCTGAGATAGCGTATTACACCTTGTACGAACCGCCGGTCTTTGACGCATCGACACAAACGCATTACTACCTCCCGGGGCTGTTGAGGTGGTTCCCGACGAGCCAACCCATAGCTATCGCAACAAAGAGCGCATTTGGGCTGACGCTGTGGTCGCTCAAAGACCCGTTGAGCCCAGACGCCGTCTGGAAAGACGTGCCGGGCAATATGGAATGGAAACTCGCCACCCTGACCATCATTGACGACACCTCTTACGTCGAAGAAGGCTACAGCGTCACCGTCGAGCGCGACCTACTCGGCCGCGTCACGAAAAAGACCGAGGTGCTGGACGACATCGCCACCGTCCAGAGCTACGAATACGATCTGGCGGGAAGGCTGGTCAAAGTCACCGGAGACACGACAGAAACTTGGGGCTACGACAACAACGGCAACAGGACGCACCGTAACGGCAGCCAGATCGCCACCTTCGATGCGCAGGATCGCATCCTGACGCAAGGAGGGGTCAGCTACAGCCACAATGCCATCGGTCAGCGTACCGAGAAAAACCAGCTCGGCCAGATCACCCGGTACGACTACGACGTCTTCGGCGGGCTGAAGCAAGTCGTTCTGCCGAGCGGAACGGCAATCGCCTACGCACAAGACCCGCTGGGAAGACGGATCGGGCGAAAGGTCAACGGAAGCTGGACGCACAAATGGTTGTACAAAGACTCGTTGAACCCGATAGCGGAACTGGACGGCAATGACCGCTTGAGAAAACTCTTCGTCTATGCCGACAAAGGCCATGTGCCGGCGTACATGATTACGTATAACGCAGACGGCACGGAGGACAAGCAATACCGGATCGTTTCCGATTTATTGGGGAGCGTGCGTGTGGTGTACGACCTCGACAGCGGCGACGAAGTGCAGCGGATCGATTATGATGTTTGGGGCAACATCACGAACGACACCAACCCCGGATTCCAGCCGTTCGGATTTGCGGGAGGGCTGTACGATCCGCAAGCGAAACTGACAAGGTTCGGCGCAAGAGACTACGATGCTGAAACCGGGAGATGGACGGCGAAGGATCCGATCCAGTTTGCCGGAGGAGA
>JAIRJZ010000016.1 GCA_031260355.1 Burkholderiales bacterium | reverse complement strand
ATCCGAACCGTAAGAGATGAATCAACCGAAGTTTTTAGGTGGTTCTGCCGTATGATGAAAAGCAAAGCTGTCTGTTCAATGAAATCCGTTCAGCAACCGGTTTGTTCAGACCTTCCTTAAGCGCATCGTTATAGTGCGCTGTCTAGAGCAGTTTTGATTTAAGCGATGACTCCCTGCGATGGTGAGCCGCACTTTGCTCCCCTCTCCCGCCCCTTCGGGGCACCCTCCCCCTCGAGGGGGGAGGGGAAAAGTGTACGCATTTGAACCAAAACCGCTCTACACAGAAAACGCGTTATTCGCTAAGCGCCGGAACCTCTTTGCGCCACACCTCCCAACGGGCGACGATCGTATCGACGACGCGCCCGCCGACTTTCTCCAGATTGTCGATGCTGTCGGCGAGTCCGTCGGTGGTGTGGGCCAGCGCAACGGCCAGATGCTGCACGGTCGTTTCGCTGGGAGGCGGCTGATCGAAGTTGGCGGCGACGCGGAGGCTCATCACCCGTTCCAGACCGTGCAACGGTTGAATGGCCTGGGCAACGGCAATGCCTTCCATTTCGGAAATCGTGTAATCGTCGGCGCCGTAGAGACGGGCGATGGCTTGCGTTTGCGCCGACAAACCCGGGCCGTGAAAAAAACAGTCACTAGTGACATGCGTTCCGGCGCCGACGACAGGCGCGCCGCGCGCCGCCGCGTCGGGGTAACGCAAGCAATAGGTTTCGACCGCCTTGGAACGCTGGAGCGGCGCGGCAGTGGACAATTCGGCGGACAATCTCATCGCCCAGGAAACCAGCGCCGGGTTGAGGCGAAGGACGGAGGTGGTTTCAAACCCTTGGCAAGGGAGAAACGCCAGTTCTCCTGCCGCGCTTTCATCCGGCGCCCAACGGTGTCCGAGATCGGCATCGACGAGCCAGGTGCCCCAGATCACCGAGCCGATGGTTGCCTTCGACGGCGGCGCGCCGGCGGCGCCGGAGATCATGAAGTACGCTTCGGAAAAATCGAAGCGGGGATCGAGCAAAATCGCCTGCATTGCGGCCGCGGAGCGTACTTTGCCGATGCCGAGTACTGCGCCGCAAACGCCGTCGCGGTTGCCATAGACCGGATGGGGAGCGCCGCGTACGGCGATAGGGGTGGTGTTCTGCCAATAGCGCTTCTTCCAATGGCGAAACTCGCTGGCGCCTTGGCCGTTGCCGTCGTCGAGCTCAAACATCGTGGCGATGAATACCTTGACCTTGATCGGCGCTGCTGCTGTCGGCTCCACCATGTTCCGGCTATTTTCAAATGTTCTTCGAGATGTCCTGCACTATAACAGGGATCAGAGGCCGGAAATTATTTAACCGCAAAGGCCACAAAATCTTTGCGCTTGTGTTGCGGTCGTGTTTTTACCGATCAAAAAAAATGGAATCGCAACGAGAAGGCAGAACACAAAAAACTCTGGGTTCTTTGTGTTATTTGCAGTTGATTTTTATCAGTGAATCAAGCGGCGTCGGCCATTTCAGTGCGCATTTTTTGCAAGGCACGCGCTTCGATCTGGCGAATCCGTTCGGCGGAGACGCCGTATTCATCGGCCAACTCCTGTAATGTCGCGGAAGCCTCGTCTTCGTCCCGAAGCCAGCGGGCGCGGACGATGGCGGCGCTGCGCGCATCCAGCGCCGCCAGCGCTTTTTGCAGGGTTTCACGGCGGTGCCGTTCGGTTTGTTCGGACTCGACGATGTGCGCCGGTTCGTCTTCCTTGTTCGTCAGGTAAGCCACCGGCGACACATGGTGTTCGTCGTCGTTGTCTTGAGTCGGGTCGAGCGAAACTTCGCCGCCGGCCAAACGCGTTTCCATTTCGAACACTTCTTCCGGTTTGACGTTCAGCGTTCGCGCGATGTCGTCAGCCTCTTTCCGCGTCAACGCCTTCGGCCCGTTTTTCATGCTGCGCAGATTGAAGAACAGTTTGCGCTGCGCCTTGGTGGTGACCATTTTCACCAGCCGCCAGTTGCGTATAACGTATTCGTGGATTTCGGCGCGAATCCAGTGTAGCGCGAACGACACCAGCCGCACGCCGCGTTCGGGGTCGAAGCGGCGCACCGCCTTCATCAACCCGATGTTGCCTTCTTGAATGAGATCGGCCTGCGGCAACCCGTAACCCAGGTATTGGCGTGATACCGCCACCACCAGCCGCAGATGCGAAAGCACCATCTCGCGCGCCGCGTTGAGGTCTTGTTCATCGCGCCAGCGCCGCGCCAGAGACGTTTCCTGCTCGGCGGTGAGCAGCGGAAAACGGTTGACCGCCTGGATATAGTGATCCAGGCTACCCAGCGATCCCGGGGTCGGCAGTGTCAGCGATTGACTCGTCATCCCTCTCTCCTTTTTCGGTTCTTTCGGCTTGCCGGGAGTCCGGCCGGGAAGACAGGCTCCCCCATATTGCTTGCCAAAAGCATGGAAGGCATGGTTTGAACCTTTCCAACCGCTATTTTAGCACTCCTGTAGGGGGAGTGCTAAAAAAGGGGGCAAGAGAACCCTGTTTCTCTGGAGGGCGAGGGCAGCGCAGAGACAAAAAATGATACGAAAGATCAAAGAGTTATTCATAAAAGCCCCTGCCTCGGCGCATGCTTATGTTCTGCGTGACATGCTGTGACCATTTTTCACCGGGCTTATCGCCGACGCGGCAGCAGCGCCGCCAGCATCAGAAGTACCCAGCCGAAAATCATGGTGCCGCCGCCGACCGGCGCGGCCATCGGAAACAGGCGCAGACCGACGAACGTCCGGCGAGCGAGGTCACCACAAAAGAGAGTGAGCCCTAACACAATCAGAAAACCGGCCAGGAACAACAGCCGTCGCGGCGTGTTGCTCGCCCGCATCAGCGCCGTCACACCGAGCAAGGCCGGTGCATGGAACAGCAGGGTGTCGGCGCAGGTTTTCAGTATGCCCGGGTAGTCACCGTGCGCGGCCATTGCGGAAAAAGCGACACCGAAGGCGCCGGCGGCGCCAGCAAAAATCAGAAGAAAACGTTCTGCTGCACTCATCGTTCTTACCCCCATGGTTAGATCGTTGTCGTTATGGTACTGCCGCAGTTATTTTACGCGCTTGCGGGCTTGTGAGATGCGGAATCGCCCGGAATTTTTGCCGCAAAGGTCGGCCGCAGGCCAAGCGAGGAGAGCAACTGGGCGGAAAAGCTAAAAGCTTATGCAATTCACTATAATGCGCGTATCTTTCCGGTTGCCGCCGTTATGCTCAGGATTCTTTTCATCGGTTGTGGCGATATCGCGTTGCGCACCGCGCGGCTGCTGCCGGCGTGCACCCGGCTGTATGGGCTGATCCGCCGCCCCGAAACGGCGCCCGCGTTACAGGCGGCGGGGATCACGCCGATTCTCGGTGACCTCGATCACAGAATGTTGAGAGTCCATCTGCGAACGGCGCCTTTTGCCGTCGTCCATCTGGTATCGCCCGGCGCCGAGGGCAACGAAGACCGCCGCACCCGCCGGTTGCTGGCAGCATTGAGCCGCGCCGCGGTGTTGCCGCTGCGCTATGTCTATGTGTCAACAACGGGGGTTTACGGTGATTGCCACGGACAACGCGTGAATGAAACCCATCCGCGCATGGCGCATATCGCGCGCGGACGGCGGCGGGTTGACGCCGAAAACGTGTTGCGGCAGTGGGCGGTTCGCCATCGCGTCCGGTTGTCGGTGTTGCGTGTGGCGGCCATTTACGATGCGGCGCGGTTGCCGCTCGACAGCATCCGCCGGGGCATGCCGGTGCTTCTTCCCGAACACGACGTTTACATCAGCCGCATTCACGCCGACGATCTTGCCCGCACGCTCTGGGCGGCGTTGTTTCGCGGCCGTCCCAATCGCGCTTACAATGTTGCCGATAACGCCGAACTCAAAATGGGAGCGTATTTCGAAATGCTGGCGGAGACGTTTGCTTTGCCCCCGCCGTTGCGGGTTTCGTGGGAAGAGGCCGAACGAACGATGGCGCCGGCGTTGTTGGCGTTCATGTCGGAATCGCGCCGGCTCGATACCCGGCGGCTGTGCGAAGAACTCCGAGTCGTCTTACGCTACCCCGACCCTCAAACCTTCCTCGCCGAATGGCGCGGAAAATCCGCCCCCGGGCAATTGCCTTTGCCGTTGTGATTTCTGACTCCGGATACTCGACCATGACCTCGCTCAAAAACCGTCTCGACGCTTACGAACAGTTGTTGCACCTGCACCGGCCTCTCGGCATTTTGCTGTTGCTGTGGCCGATCCTGTCGGCACTGTGGCTGGCCACGGGCGGAAGGCCGCCGTTGTCGCTGGTGATCATCTTCGTAATGGGGACGCTGTTGATGCGTTCTGCCGCTTGTGCGTTCAACGATGGGCTCAACCGCTCTGGCGGTTGCTCGGCTCAAGGCGTCATTGCGCCGTGGGAAGCGCTGGTAATAGCAAGTGGATTGACGCTGATCGCGTTTTGCTTTGCCTGGTTCACCACTGGCTTTGCCACCGGGCTTTTAGCGGCGGCACTGGTATTGGCGTTGGGGCTGGCGTTGTTGTATTGGTTTTTCAAATGCGCTTTCTCGTTATCGCAAGCGTTCCTCGGCATCGTTTTCTCATTCGGCATTCCGATCGCTTTTGCCGCCGCCAACAACACGGTGCCATGGTACGGCTGGGCATTGATGGGCATCACCATATTCTGGGTTGCGGCCTACGACATCGAATACGCGATGGCGAATCGCGACAAGGACCTTGAGCGCGGCCGCCGTTCTTCCGCGCTCATTCTGGGGCATTGCGATGTGCCGGCAGTGGCGATTTGTTATGGGCTGTATCTGGCGGGGATGGCCGCGATCGGCCTGTGGTTGCGTTTGGGTATTGCGTACGGGATTGCGCTGGTGCTGGCGACGGTCGGCGCAGCCGGCTTCCTGTGGCTTATCCGCCGCCGCGAAGCTTCCCGCTGCTTAACCGTTTTTCGCCATAACCACTGGGTCGGGATGCTGATCTTCATTGGCATTGTTGCCGATTACGCGCTGCGTCTGCATGCTTGGCCGATTCTGGGGCGCTGATACAGCAACGCTTGACTCCGATCAGAGCACGAAACCGCAAAGACATTAATCGCAAAGATCACAAACACCTCAGAGCGTTTTTGTGTTTTCGGTGTTCTTTGCGGTGGAACGGTTTTTAAAATTATTCGCTGATTTTGGGCAGACGGAAACTGAAGATTGCTCCTTTTCCGGGGGCGCTGTCGATTTTCAGTGAACCGCCGTGGCGGTCGATGACGGTACGCACCAGTACCAGACCGAGGACGAGTCCCGCTTCGGATGACGATGAAAGGCTTTCGGTCAAACCCAACAAACGCTGCTGGGACTCTTGGGAAAGACCGGGCCCCTGATCCTGCACGGAGACGCACCAGAAATCGTGGTCGTCGGTCACCGACACCGTGACCTCGCCACCTTCGGGGTTGAATTTGACGGCGTTATGCACGAGGTTGAACAGGGCGCGCGTCAACAGCGTCGCTTGACCGAGCACGAACGCTTCCTGGTCGTAATTGCGACGAAGGCTGATGTTGCGTCTGACGGCAAGCGGCCAGATTTCATCGAGGGTCTCATCGATGATGGCGGTGAGTTCCAATTCTTTCAGCGCGCTCGGCGCCAGTTGCATGGCCTTGGCGTGCAACACGAATTCGTCGGCGAGCCGGGAAGTCTTGCGGGCGTATTGTTCGATTTTTTCGAAACGTTCGTCATCGGACAAATGAGAAGGATCCCGGCGACGCATTTCGATCAACGCGATGATCGAGGATTGCGGCGAGCGCATGTCGTGCGACAAAAAGTTCAGGAACGACACGCGTTCGCGGCGGGCGGCTTCGAGATGTTCGCGGGTGTCACGCAGCGCTTCGATGCTGCGCGACACCGGTTCGATCGGAGGAGGGTGCGTCGGCGGGTTGTCCGGCGATCCTGCCTCCGGGTGCTGACGCAACAAAAGATTCTCCTGCTCGAGAAAACGCAGCGCCGTCGCCAGCCGCCGCCAACTCCATAACGGGTAGGCGAGCACGGCGATCAACAGAAACGTCGCCGGCTGGATGATTTTTTGGGCGTAGTGGAGAAAGAACTCGGTGCTGTGATAACCGGCGACCAGTACGGCCAAGGTGACAATCACCGCCGGACCGGGGCGCAATCGAAAATAGGCGGCGAAGAGAAAGAGCAACATCAGACTGGACAGCATCCAGGAGACGGGGGCGGGCAGCATGCGCAGGTTGAAGCCGAGTCGCAGCGCTTCAAAGGCATGGGCGCTGATTTCCACGCCGGGCATTGGCCGGGAAAAGCCGGAAACCGGTGTCGGATGTGAGTCGCCCAGACCGGTGGCGGTGACGCCGATAAAAACAATGCGATCGCGAACGACATCGAGCGGAACTTCGCCCGTCGCCCAGTGAGAGTAGGGATAGCTTTTGAAATGTCCGGGTGGCCCGAAGAACGGAATATGAAACCAGTTCTGACGCTGCCAGGTGTTGGTACTCCGGGAGAACCGCCGGGGCGCTTCCTTCCCCGGGTAACGGGAAGCGTTTTGCGGGTCGGTGAGTCTGAGCAACGCCAGTGAAGCATACGGCCAGTGCGCTTCCCCCAGCCCTTCAAACAGATAAGTGGAACGGATGATGCCGTCCGGATCGAGTTCGGAGTGGACATGCCCCAGGGCGGCGGCGGCGCGGGCCAGCGGCGGAATCGGCAAGCGTTCGCGCGAACCGCCATTACGGGTCTGCTCGTGAATCAGCGGCAGGACGACGCGGCCGTTACGGCGAATGGCATCGGCGAGCATTTCGTCAGTACTCGAGGCGCGGCGATCCGGCTCGTTGAAAAGAATGTCGAGAAAGACGGCGCGGGCGCCTGCCTCGGTCAGGCGGTCAATGGCGCGGGTGTGGATTTCACGCGGCCAGGGCCACTGGCCGATACGGAAAAGATCGTCGTCGTCGATCGCAAGAATAACGATGTCGTCGGGAGGGGCGCGGTGGAATTGTTGGAGCGCCGCGTCGTAAAGCGTGTAATTGACTCGCCAGAACCATTGGTTGTACAGCGCAACGCCGCAAAAGAGTAATGCGGCGACGACAAACAACGTCCACTCGAAGTATAGCCGCGGCGAGTATTTGGTCTGATGAGCGAAAAGCTCACGGAGCATTGCTGCAATGTCGGAAAAACGCTTAGGCTCGACCTTCATGTTGATGCGCGCCGCCGTAGAAAAAGGGAAAGCCGCGGCGACATGGGTTTCCGGGCGCCGCGCGGTCGTTCACAGTGCCAACAACGGCAGCAAGAACAGAAGCATCCAAGCGGGGAACTCGCGCTCTTGCTCGGGGACGATTAATTTTTGGGCGCTGCTGTACGGGCCTTCAATACCGTCGCGGGTGGTGGCGCGGACCCGAACGAAATAAGTGCCGGCCTCCGGCATCGGCAATTCAACGCTGGATTTTTCGGAACTGCCTTCCTTCTCGATGGACAAGAAATCGCTGTCCGAAGCGAGTTGCCAATGGTAGGTCTGATCGGAGGCGCTGGGCCAGGTCAGCGTCAGAACACTGCCGTCTCCGGCGAGGTCGGCTTGCGCGGCTGGCCCGCTGGGCGGCTCGACGACGGTAAAACTGCTCCACTGGCCGAACGGTCCCAGATGACCGTCGGCGTCGCGGGTGGCCAGTTGCCAACGGTATTGCCCGGGAGCGGCTTCCAGCGCATACGACGGTTCCGGATGGCGCTCGATATGTAGCAACGGCGCTTCGTCACGGGTGATGTCGATGTCGTAGACGACAGCGTCTTTCGGCGCGGCCCACACCAACATGACCGGCCCGGCGGCAATATGTTTGTCGAGGACGGGCGATAAAGCAAACGGCGGCTCAGGGCGGGCGTGCAGCAGGAAAGCGCCGCCGCTTTCAAGACCGTGCAAACCATCGGCGGAAACCGCACGGGCGCACAGATAGTATCGGCCGTCGGGCAACCCGGCGACTTTGAGCTGCGGTAACGTGTTTTCGACCGCCGCGACAACGTCGTTGAACGCGGCGTCACGCGCTACCGTGACACGATAGGCGGTGGCGCTGGATACCGGCGGGAAGTCGATTTCCAGAATGGTTTGTGTGTATTTGTCCGGCAACTGGCTCAAATCCGGTGCCGGCAACAGCGGTTTGACGCTGGGCGCTTGACCGGCGACAACGACGCTGCCGCTGCCGGCGGGGACGATGACGCTCTTGTCGATTTCCGGTGCGGCGACACTGACGCGGCCTTCGCCCACTTCCACAACAGTTACCCCGTCTTCTTTCTCGCCGACGCGGAACTGGGTGCCGCGCACGGACGTGGTGGCAGTGGGAGTCGAGATTTCAAAACGCGCGCCCGGGCTTTGCGGTGCGGCTTTGATATTGATCCGGCCATGGTCGATATGTATCGACGAGCGCCGGGAACCGGTCAAGAACTGATTCAACTGATCAATACGCGCCCGGGTGTTGGGTTCGACGACCAGAACGCTGCCGTCGTCCAACTGCAAGGTGACGAAACTGTCGGCGGCGACATCGATCACGGTGCCGGCGTCCAATTGCTGCCCTTCCTGCAAGTTGACCCCGTTGCTTTGCGCCTGTCCGTTGATCTTCAGAACCTTGGCGGTTTTGGCGACCGACGGGACACGGGCTTCGGGCAGATACAGCGTTTGCCCGGGACGCAATTTGTTAATGTCGAGCCCGGGATTGACTCGCGCGATGGCGCCCCAGCGGGCGCGGCCGTTGAGATAGCGTTCGGAAAGGCCGCTGATGGTATCGCCCGGTTGCACGGTGTATTCGATAACACCGGTGACAACACCCGTTGGCTCAGCGGCGTACAACGTCAGCGCGAAAAGCCCGGAGAAAAGAGCGACGGGAAAGCGAAGATCAATCATAGACAGCGGGAACCTCCGGTTCGAGGAGTTCAACGCGGTATCCATAGCCATAAACAGAGGTCAAACAAAAACCGTGTTCTGGGGTCAGATCAAGCTTGCGGCGCAACCGGCTGATGTGGGTGTCCAGCGTTCGCGAACTGACCGATTCGGTGACGCCCCAGACGGTTTGCAGCGTCTGGACGCGCGGCACCAGTTGTCCGAGGTGGCGGAACAGATACCAGGCAAGCTCGAATTCTTTTTGGGTCAGATCGACGGGGCGGCCATTGATGGTTGCGGCTCGGGAACTGCGGTCAAGCGTCAGCGGACCGACGCGCAAGACGGATTGTTGCGAGAGATCGGCATTGGTGCGCCGCCGCATGACGGCAGCGATGCGGGCGATCAGCTCGGCCGGCCGGATCGGCTTGGTCAAATAATCGTCGGCGCCCGCAGTCAGCGCATCGACGATGGAGGCTTCGTTGTCCTGTTGCGATATGAAGATGACCGGCAGCGGTTCCAGCAACTGTTCGCGAATCCAGGTCAACACTTCGCGACCGGTGGCTCCCGGGGTGTGCCAGTCGAGCAGCGCCAGATCAAAAATTTCACGGCGCAACACCCGCATCACATCGTCGCCGCGGATAAACAAATGCACTTCATGACCGGACTGTCTCAGCAACGAGGTTAAAGCGTCCCCTTGAGCGGCGTCGTCTTCGAGCACCAGAATACGCATGGATCTTCCTTTTTTTGCAAACATTTCACAGCACCTGCTACCTGCCCCCTGCAGTTTGGTCGTAGGCGGTGGCCGGTGACCCCTATTGTATATATGTAGTGTTATGAGCGTTAACGCTTAAGCCGACAATAGCACAAAAGAGATTCGCATAGTCAACCCGGAAAACGGAGGGAGAGAATTTGATAATTGATGCCTTTGCGATAAATGCGCCTGTAATGGTTGTTGCCGTGATGGCGATGGTTTTGCCACGCATCATGACCGTCTGTCGCGGTTTTTTCATGTGTCGAACGGCTTGATTCCGAAGTTTCGGCGCTGAGGCCAGCCAACAGCCCCCAGTGTTCACCAACGAAATATTGCGGTAGAATCCGCCTACACCGCTAGATATAGCGGTTCCGGTGCTACCGGTCAGTCTAGGGAAAAACGATGACCTCGCCGCCGGCGTTTCCGCGATTTATCGCGGACGAAAGTGTTTTCTCGGTTCGACTCTTGCCCGAAGGAAGGTTCATGTCTGTTCTGTCTGCCTCGCCGTCAGCTTCATCGCCCTCTGTTGCTGCTTCCTTAGGAGAGTCGGCGCTGTTGCCGCGCCAGATCATCAAGCGTGACGGTTCGCGGGTTCCGTTCGAGTTGCAGAAAATCGCGGTGGCGATCGCCAAGGCAGGCAACGCGACCGGAGAGTTCGACGGAAATGAAGCGCAAAGACTGGCGTCGCAAGTAGGGCGGGTGCTGGCGTACAAGGCGCCGGACGGCGTGCCGACGATCGAGGCGATTCAGGACCGTGTCGAAGAGACGCTGATTGCGGCCGGCTATTATGTGACGGCGCGCGCCTACATCGTCTATCGCGAAAAACACAAGCGGCTGCGCGACACCCAAAAGACGCTGATCAATGTCGCCAATGCCATCGACGAATACCTCGATCAGCGCGACTGGCGCGTCAACGCCAACGCCAATCAGGGCTACTCGCTGGGCGGTTTGATTCTGAATGTGTCGGGCAAAGTGGTCGCCAATTATTGGCTCGACCATGTCTATGAACCGGAGATCGGGCAGGCGCACCGCGAGGGCGATGTACACATCCACGATCTCGACATGCTGGCCGGTTATTGCGCCGGTTGGTCGTTGCGTACACTGCTGTACGAAGGGTTGAACGGCGTACCCGGCAAGGTGG
Source organism: Burkholderiales bacterium (assembly GCA_031260355.1). Taxonomy (GTDB): domain Bacteria; phylum Pseudomonadota; class Gammaproteobacteria; order Burkholderiales; family Casimicrobiaceae; genus UBA931. Next base: position 8,111 of record JAIRJZ010000016.1, on the reverse strand, counting down.
AAGCGGGACCGCCGAAGCACATGAGCAGCGCGGTCGGGCAGATCGTCAACTTTTTGGGTACGCTGCAAAACGAATGGGCGGGGGCGCAAGCGTTTTCGTCGTTCGACACCTATATGGCGCCGTTCATTCGCAGGGACGGCATGTCGTACGACGAGGTGAAGCAGTGCATTCAGGAATTGATTTACAACCTGAATGTGCCGTCGCGCTGGGGCACGCAGACGCCATTCACCAACCTGACGTTCGACTGGGTGTGTCCCGAAGATTTGCGTGAACAGGCGCCGATCATTGCCGGCGTCGAGCAGCCGTTCACCTATGGCGAACTGCAAAAAGAAATGGACATGATCAACCAAGCGTACATCGAAGTGATGACGACCGGCGACGCCAAGGGACGCGTGTTCACTTTCCCGATCCCGACCTACAACATCACGCCGGATTTCGATTGGGATCATCCGAATTGCAACATACTGTTCGAGATGACCGCCAAGTACGGGCTGCCGTATTTTCAGAACTTCCTCAATTCGGAACTGAAGCCCAACATGATCCGTTCGATGTGTTGCCGGCTACAGCTCGACTTGCGCGAACTGTTGAAGCGAGGCAACGGCCTGTTCGGCAGCGCCGAGCAAACCGGGTCGCTGGGTGTGGTGACGATCAACTGCGCGCGGCTGGGTTACCTGTATGCCGGGGATCGTGAAGGGATGTACCGCCGTCTCGATTATCTGCTCGAAATCGCCAAGGAAAGTCTGGAAGTCAAACGCAAGGTCATTCAGCGGCTGATCGACCAAGGGCTGTTCCCTTATACCAAGCGTTATCTGGGAACGCTGCGCAACCATTTTTCGACGCTCGGCATCAACGGCGTCAACGAAATGATCCGCAACTTTACCGGCGACAAGGAAAACATTGCCAGCGAATGGGGACACCGGTTTGCCGAAGATTTGCTGAACCATTTGCGCGAACGGATGATCGCCTTTCAGGAAGAAACCGGGCATCTCTACAATCTGGAAGCGACGCCGGCGGAAGGCACGACGTACCGCTTTGCCAAGGAAGACAAAAAGCGTTTCCCGGACATTCTGCAGGCGGGGACGCCGGTGGCGCCGTATTACACCAATTCGACGCAACTGCCGGTCGGCTTCACCGACGATCCGTTTGAAGCGCTGGCCCGGCAGGAACCGTTGCAGACCAAGTACACCGGCGGGACGGTGTTGCATCTGTACATGACCGAGCGCGTATCGTGTGCCAATGCCTGTCGCGATTTGATCCGGCGTTCGCTGGAGCGTTTCCGTTTGCCGTATGTGACGGTGACGCCGACCTTCTCGATTTGTCCGACACACGGTTATCTTGCCGGTGAGTACGAATTTTGCCCGAAGTGCGATGAGGCATTGCTGGCGAAAAAGAAACAACAGATGTTGGCGCCGGCCTGAAACCGGTCGCGAAGCAGTGGAAGTGTTGCAATTTTGTATAGTATTAATAAAAGCCCCAATAACTCAGACAGGAAAGCAAGGAGTTTGAAAATGAATGCACAAAAAATCGATACCGCCGTACCGATCGCCCTGAACGATGATGAGCGTCAACGCTGCGAAGTGTGGACGCGGGTGATGGGCTATCACCGGCCGGTGGCGTCGTTCAACATTGGCAAGAAGAGCGAGCACCGCGAGCGCCGTTTCTTTTGTGAGGCGCGTGTCAGTAAATAAGTTTTTTCCGGTGCGCGTGGAGTGCATCGCGGCGGCCTTCCCGGAGCGAACTCGGAAGGCCGTTTTTCATGGAGGCGTTGGCCGAAGTCATGAGCAATCCGTTCGCGTCGTTGTCGAAAGCATCGGCGCCTTCTGAACTGCGGGTGGGCGGGCTGGTGCCGTTTACGGCGACCGATTATCCGAACGCGCTGGCGGCCGTGGTGTTCTGTCAGGGTTGTCCGTGGCGCTGCGATTATTGCCACAATCCGCACCTGATTCCGTCGCAGGGCGAACAGGCGCTCGATTGGCCAGCGATCGGCGAGTGGCTGGAAACGCGGCGCGGCCTGCTCGACGCCGTGGTGTTTTCCGGCGGCGAACCAACGGCGCAAGCGGCGCTATCGGAAGCGGTCACCGCAACGCGCGCGCAGGGTTTCCGGATCGGCTTGCACACCGGCGGTGTTTATCCACGCCGTTTGCAAGCGCTGCTGCCGCAGCTCGACTGGATCGGTCTCGATCTCAAGGCCAGTCCCGCTGGTTATGCGCGGGTGACCGGGGTGGAGGGCAGCGAGCTTGGCGCGTTCGAGGCGCTGACGTTGATACAGCGCGCCGGCGTGTCGTTTGAAGTGCGCACTACTGTTCACGGGGCGCTGACGCCGCCGGAAGAGTTGCGGGCGCTGGCGGTGATTCTCAAGGAACGCGGCGTGACGCATTGGGTGTTGCAGCCGTTTCGGGCGCGGGGATGCGATAACGAAGCATTGCTGGCGCGCGCCTACGAGGCGCACATTCTCGATGACACGCTGCTAAAAACCTTGCGGGAATCCGTGCCGTACATCGAAGTGCGGCGTTGAAGCCGTAGATTTTTCCGCCGTGCGGGGCGTGCGTTGAGCGAAGGCGCTCACGGGCGGGATGACGTTGGCCTCAAATTCCTGTTAGACTTACATCATTTTCTAGTTCTGAAAAACGCGCCGTGTCAGCAGGAAAACCTAACGCCGTCGTCTGCCGGATAAGCCGATTCTCATGAGCGTCGCCATTGTTCATTCGCGGGCATTGGCGGGAATCGAGGCGCCGCCGGTGACGGTCGAAGTGCATTTGTCTGGAGGCTTGCCGGCCTTCAATCTGGTCGGCTTGCCCGACGCGGAAGTGCGCGAAGCGCGTGATCGCGTGCGAGCCGCGCTGCAAAACGCCCGCTACGAATTTCCCGTCCGCAAAATCACGGTCAATCTGGCGCCGGCTGACTTGCCGAAGGATTCGGGGCGCTTCGATCTGCCGATCGCGCTCGGTATTCTTGCCGCTACCGGCCAGATTCCGCAGGAGGCGTTGAACCGTTACGAATTTGCCGGAGAACTGGCGCTGACCGGCGAGTTGCGGGCGATCCGCGGTGCGCTGGCGATGGTGTTGTCGGCGCGGCGCGATGGGCGGGCGTTCATCCTGCCGGAAGCGAGCGCTCGGGAAGCCGCGCTGGTACGGGGCGCGACGGTGCATCCGGCTCGTTCGCTGCTCACGGTGTGCGCGCATTTGAGCGGTCGCGAAAACCTGCCGACGCAAACGGCGACCATCCCCGATGAAGGCAACACGCCGGTTCCCGATCTTTCGGAAGTGCGCGGACAACACCAAGCCAAGCGTGCGCTCGAAATCGCTGCCGCCGGTCAGCACTCGCTGCTGCTGATCGGCGCGCCGGGGACAGGCAAATCAATGCTGGCGCAGCGCTTGTCCGGCATCATGCCGCCGTTGACGGAAGACGAAGCGCTGGCGACGGCGGCGATTGCGTCGCTGTCCGGCCGCTTTTCGCCGCCGCAGTGGCGGCAGCGGCCGTACCGCGCGCCGCACCACACCGCCAGCGCCGTGGCGCTGGTCGGGGGAGGCAGCGAGCCGCGCCCCGGCGAAATTTCTCTTGCCCACAACGGCGTGCTTTTTCTGGACGAGTTGCCGGAATGGGATCGCGCCGTGCTTGAAGTGCTGCGCGAACCGCTGGAGTCCGGCGAGATTCACATTTCGCGCGCGGCGCGACAAAGCATCTTCCCGGCGCGTTTCCAACTGGTGGCGGCGATGAACCCCTGCCCCTGCGGCTGGCAGGGACACGAGAGCGGCCGCTGTCGCTGTACACCCGAAAACATCGCGCGCTATCGAAATCGTATCTCCGGCCCGTTGCTTGACCGCATCGACATGTCGCTCGATGTGCCGTCGCTGCCCGCCGAAGCGCTCAAGCTGAAGCGGCCGCCCGATCACGGTGCCGAAAACAGCACCGCCGTTCGCGCCCGCGTCACCCGCGCCCACGAGGTACAGAAAGCGCGCCAAGGCTGCGCCAACGCGCACCTGTCGCCGGCAATGTTGCCGCACCACATTCACATCGAGCCCGACGCCGAGGCGCTGCTGGCGCAGGCAATGCAGAAAAACTTTTTGTCGGCACGCGCCTACCACCGGCTGTTGCGCGTCGCCCGCACCATCGCCGATCTCGCCGATCTGCCGAACGTGACCTCGGCGCATGTAGCCGAAGCGCTCGGCTACCGACGATTCGATCGGGCGGGATAACTGCCTACGCCCACAACAACCGCAAGCCCAGCCCGACGAAAACCACACCGGCGAGGCGATCGAGCCAGAGCGCGATTCGCGGATCGCGCGCCAGCCGCTGGCCGAGGCTACCGGCGAGAAATCCGATCGTCGAAAATATCAGTGCCGCCTGCGTCGTGAACAACAACCCCAGCGTCGCCAGTTGCCAGCCGATCATGCCGCGCGCTGGTTCGACGAATTGCGGCAGGAAGGCCAGAAAAAAAACGATAACTTTGGGATTGACCGCGTTGGCAACCAAGCCGCGGGTGAACAGTGTCAGCGCGCCGGCTTGCTGAAACGCTGGTGTCAACGAAGCGGAAGGCGCTCCGACAGAATCCGTCACTGGGGTAATGACGGAACGTCGCCAGGTGCTTTTCAAGACGATGAAGCCAAGCCAGATCAGGTAGGCGCCGCCGGCAATCCGCAGCGCCATGAAGGCGTGGGGCGAAGCGGCAATGGCGGCGGAGACGCCGAGGACGACCAGCAACGTGTGGTTCAAACAGCCGAGGGCACAGCCCAGCGCAAAGGCAACTCCGGCGCGACAGCCGCGCGCCATGCCGAGGCTGATGATCATCAAATTGTCGGGGCCGGGCGCGAGCGTCACCAGTACGGCGGCGGCGAGAAACAGCAGCGATTGGTCGAAGCCGAGCATGGGCGAGCCGGGCAAAAAGGAGGCCATCATTATAGCGGGGCGGCGGACGGGGCGCTTGCTATACTTCGCATTTGTATTTTTCCATTTTTGGTGGTTATGAAAAAACTGTACCTGCGTACCTTCGGGTGCCAGATGAACGAATACGATTCGGCGCGGATTGTCGATCTTCTCGCCGATACCGAAGGCGTGGTGTTGACCGAGCGACCCGAAGAGGCCGACATCATTTTGTTCAACACTTGTTCCGTGCGCGAAAAGGCGCAGGAAAAAGTGTTTCATGATTTGGGGCGCGTGCGGCTGCTGAAGAAAGACAAGCCGGAGTTGATCATCGGCGTCGGCGGTTGTGTGGCGTCGCAGGAGGGCGAAGCGATCGTGAAGCGGGCGCCGTTCGTGGATGTGGTGTTCGGCCCGCAGACGCTGCATCGGTTGCCGGAACTGATCGCCGCCAAACGGACGAGCGGCCGCGCGCAGGTGGACATCCGCTTTCCCGAGATCGAGAAATTCGATCATTTGCCGCCGCCGCGGGTCGAAGGCGTGTCGGCGTTCGTGTCGATCATGGAAGGCTGCGGCAAGTACTGCACTTATTGCGTGGTGCCTTATACGCGCGGCGAAGAAATCTCGCGGCCGTTCGAGGATGTGCTGGTGGAAGTTGCCGACCTTGCCGATCAGGGCGTGCAGGAAATCACGCTGCTGGGACAGAACGTCAACGCGTATCGCGGCAAAAAAAGCGGCGGCGAGTCGGCGGAGACGGCCGATCTGGCGGAATTGCTCGAATATCTGGCGGAAGTGCCGGGGATTGAGCGGCTGCGCTATACGACATCGCATCCGTGCGAGATGTCGGCGCGGCTGATCGAGGCCTACGGCAAAGTGCCGAAATTGGTGTCGCAGTTGCATCTGCCGGTGCAATCGGGTTCCGACCGTATTCTGGCGGCGATGAAACGCGGCTACACCGCGCTCGAATACAAATCGGTCGTGCGCCGCTTGCGAGCGGTGCGCCCGCAGTTGTCGCTGACCTCCGATTTCATCGTCGGGTTCCCCGGCGAAACCGACGCCGACTTCGAGGCGACGCTGAAGCTGGTGCGCGACGTGAAGTTCGACGGCGCCTTCAATTTCATTTACAGCTCGCGGCCGGGAACGCCGGCGGCGGAGCTTGACGAACAGGTGCCGCGCGCGGTTCAGCAGCAGCGTTTCGAAGCGTTGCAGGCTTTGCTCGACGCGCAATACCGCGAATACAGCGAAACGATGGTAGGATCGACGCAACGCGTGCTGGTGACCGGCCCGGCGGTGAAAGACCCGAAAGAATTGCAGGCACGCACCGACAACAACCGCGTGGTGAATTTTGCCGGTGACGAGGCGCTGATCGGTCGCTACATCGAGGTGGTCATCACGGCGGCGTTGCCGCATTCGTTGCGCGGCGAGTTGGTGACGACATGAATATGAGCGCGAAAGATTTGAGAGAGAGCGGAATGGCGCGAAAGAAAATAAGATGGAGTGCGATTGCGTGTGCTTTGTGGTTGACGGCATGCGCAAGCTCCACTGGATTGTCGAAAGACGAAGCGGCGAGCGCGAGCAGTGAAATGCCGGCAACCGGCCAAAGCAGCAGCAACGCCGGCGAGGCAGGAAACGCCAGTGACGGTAACGATGCGGCCAGAAGACCCGGCGCTCCATCGTCCGGCAAAGAACCGCCGTTTGCCAAAGTGATTGAAGACGCGACGGCGCTCGACGGTTTTTTGAAGCTCTACCGGAAAGACGACAAGGCATGGATCGAGTTGATGCCGGAAGATTTCGACCGACTGTTTTATCTCAAATCGAACCTTGATCGCGGCATCGGAGAAAAACGCTTCTTCGGTGGCATGATGACGTATCCGGCCGGTGTGCAGGGCGTCGTGCAGTTTCGCAAAGTCGGGCGAACGGTGCAGATGCTCAAAAAGAACATGGGCTATACCGCGACGCCGACAACGCCCGAAGCGCTGGCGGTTGCGCGTTCGTTTTCCGACAGTTTGCTGGCGGCGGTGCCGTTGGCGTCGCAGCCGCATCCGGAACGCGGTTCGATACTGATTGAAGCCAACGCGCTGTTCGTCAACGATATGCCGGCAGCGGCGTTTGCGCTGGAGCAGGGCTATCGGCAGAGTTACGCGTTCGACGCACGCAATTCCTATCTCGCCGACGCGAAAGCTGCTGACGGGCTTTTGACTTTCGACGTCAATGCGCACTATGCGCTGTCGCGAATCGCCATGCCGCCGATGGGGCATCCCGGCGCGGAACCGATGCCCACACCGGCTTCGCCGCATACGGTGCCGACGCTGCCGTCGGTGCTGCCGGATGTACGCAGCCTTTTCCTCGGTTTCCATTATTCGCTGGCGCTGTTGCCGGAGGCGCCGATGAAATCGCGACTGGCGGATGAGCGCGTCGGTTTTTTCATGACCGAGAAACTGGATTTCACCGACAACGACGCGCGTTTGCCGATCGTTCGCGTGATTCATCGCTGGCGGCTGGAGAAGAAGGACCCGGAAGCGGCGCTTTCCGAACCGGTGACGCCGATCACCTATTGGTTGGATAAGACGATTCCGCTGCGTTACCGCCAACCGATCAGCGAAGGCGTGCTGGAGTGGAACAAGGCGTTCGAGCGCATCGGCTTCAAGGATGCGATTCGCGTCGAAATCGAACCGGACGATGCAATCTTCTCGACCAGCGATTTGCGGCGGCCATCGGTTCGCTGGCTGACGACGGCGAAAACGTCATTCGGCGGCATCGGTCCTTCGGTGGTCGATCCGCGCACCGGCGAAATTCTCGACGCCGATATCGGATTCGATGCCAGTCAGGTGCGCGCGGTGGCGTCGATTTTCAGCGAAGCGATTGACGGCGCGGCAGCGGACGAAGTGAGCATCCACGCCGTTTCGGGAAAAATGAATGTGCCGGAACATGCCTGCATGATCGGCGCTGCCGCGATGCAGGAAGCGCAGTTCGGGATGTCGTTGCTGGCGTTGCGCGGCGATGTCGTCCCGGAGGACGCGGCGACACAGCGTTTCGTCTTCGATTATCTGAAGAGCGTGACGATGCACGAAGTCGGTCACACGCTCGGGCTGCGCCACAATTTTCACGCCTCGACGGCATACAGCGAAGTCCAGCTTGCCGACAAGGCGTTTACCGACACGCACGGACTCGGCGGCTCGATCATGGAATATCTGCCGTGGAATCTGGCGTTGTCCGGTCAGCCGCAGGGCGCTTATCAGATGACGACGCTTGGG
>JAIRJZ010000051.1 GCA_031260355.1 Burkholderiales bacterium | reverse complement strand
GCTGAATTCGCGGCTGGCGCCGTACCGCTCGACCAGCACGATCCACTGCACGCCGTTGATCGTCACCTCGACTTCCACCAGACCGGCGGCGGTCGGCTCGATCAATTCAAAATCACGCGCCGCAATCGTCGCCGACATTCCCCATGTCCACGAGGCGTCGTCAATCGCCAGCCGGATGTTTTTGACGCCTATCGGCTCGCGCCCCGGCAACCTGACAACTTGAACATCATTGCTCACGAAATAAACCTCAAGAACGGGAATCGTGTAATCCAGACCGCCATCGCACACCTTCCCGAATTGCAACGGCAGCGACGGCCACCAGCGCAACCCGTTGTGAACCATCGGGCAGCGGAATATCAAATCGGCGTCAAACTTCGGCTCGAACGGATCAGGCGGCTTCGGCGGCTCGAATGGCGACCGGCCTATAGGCGGCTTGCGCGCCTCGTCCCATGGGATGCGCCAGAACTTTTCCAGCCAGACCCCGCGCGAGAACCGCGACTGCCACGACCTCCCGGCGCGTTTGCCCTCGCCCCACGGCAGAACAACAGCGGCGGGGAACGGCAGCAGAAAATCGAAGGCGTCGGTAAAACTTCGCGCCACCGGCAACCCGAGTTGCCACGGAAGCGAGCCGGAACGATGCGACCGCACCAGAAGCTTGTGCGGCGCCGTCGTCTCCGAACGGATCGGAACGCCATGCTCCCACGGCAGCCGGGTGGCGCTGCGGGATCGTGTGCTGTCACCATAAACAGCGCCGGTTGACCTCTGCAAAGGCGCGCCGCGTTGCCACGGCAGCGCCGAAGCGTTACGCCGCCGATCTGAATATTCCCAAACGGCCTGTGTCGTAGGCTTCAACGTTTTGCCGCGCTCCCACACCAGCGCGCCGCCGCCGACCATCTTGCGCAGCACACGGTTGTCGTAGGCCGCGCGGGCGCGCATCTGCGGAGGCCGCAGCGTGGCGAACAGTGTCGCATCGAACGCCCCTGCCGCATCGTCCGTGTCCCCGAACCGCAGGCGCAGGTCGAGCGCATCCTGCTCGGCGCGCGGCTTCCAAAATCTGATGTTGTTCAAGAATCACTCGGCAACTCATGCAGTTGCGCAAGGCTGACCGTGATCGCGCCACCGGCCAGCAGATCGACACTCGACATTTCAAGTTCGGCGCCGCTCCCGGTTTCGCCGACATCGATGTCGGCAACCCACAGACCGGCTCCGTTCGACAGGCGCGCCCATGCCGCCGTCCCCGACGCATTGCACAGCGCCTCCGGTATCGGCGCGAAGGTCAGCGTGTCGTCGGCAAGATCTGCAATTGGCGGCTTCGGTAATTCCAGTTCGGCCAGCATGATCTGCGCCGTCACCGAATCTCCGGCCGCCGGGCGTGGCGCCGAGTAAATACGAATCAGCCCGCCAGTGGCGGCGCTGTCGAGCGACGCCGCGATAATGTGCAGCCGCGCCAGCCGCACAGCGGGAGACAGCACCATCATGGATATACCACCTCTTTCGCTGAAACGTAGTCCACGACAATGCCCTCCCACGCCCGCTCATGGTCGTCGCTCACCGCGAAATACTCGTAGCGCGTGTCGAGCCTGTCGATCTGGTACTCGCCGTTCATTTTCGACCACATCTCACCGACCAGCAGACCGGAGCGCATTTCAAACAACCGGACGCGCCGCGCCAGCGGAATGTCGGTCGGTCGGTTGGCGTAAGTCACCGTTCCTTTGATCTGGCCGCGCCCCCAGAACTCGATTTGAGTCGTGAAGCCGTAAAGACGTGCCTGTCCTTTTCCTCTGCCTTGCGTTTCGTATCCAGGCGTTTCCAACATAAAAGGAACAGGCGCCCCGGTATGATTGCGTCTGGTCGTAGAGAAAACTTCTCCTACAACCCGAGCCACGTCATGCATCTCTTACTCCCACGAACCGGTAATGTCGAACGCGATACGATTTTCGAGGTTAGATGAACCGCGAAGAAAAAGAAGTCGGCGGTTTTTGCCGTTCACAGACACATCGTCGACAATCTGAACACCATTGACTACATGAACCGCGTGAAGGGGGCAAAATAAACCGGGGACAACGCCTCTCAAGGCAATAAAAGTGCCCACAGCCTCCAAGAGCAAAATAGGAGAAACAAACAAGCCGTTGTCTGCTGCATTTGGAAACGGAAGACCAGAAGAGCTTGTTCCCATTGTTGCGCTGCTCATTGCTGTGGAAACGAATCGCGACAAAACAGTGCCACCAAGCTGCGAGTAAGACCTTGCTAAAGATACCCCAGGCCAACCTGCTGCTATTCCTATGCTGCTAATAGCATCCGCATGAAAGTTTCCATACGGAGTCCATGTCCCTATCTGGCTATAGCAACAAAGGAGCGTTGCGTAGGCGTCTCCTGCTTTGAACGGAAGAATATCCCCAAAAAATTGGGCGCTCATATGTGGGGCGTAAAACTCTGTGATAATCCAGAATCTCTTCTCGTCCCCTATGATGAACCATCGCTTTTCCGTAGCGCTTGCTGCATCCGATTTCCGCCAAAAACCAACCGTTCCCCCTGTTCCGGTTTCGACATCGGTCATGTTTTCAAACATGGTCACCGTTGCTGACGCGGTCAAATATCCGTTCGTCGCTGTGCCGCCTGGTATCGAGTTTTCGTCAACACGTAGGAACAGCCTGTTGCTCTCAACGTTTTTTGATCGGTACACCACTTTGTTCTCACCCGTGAACGGCGACTCCCAACCGAGCGGAGAGATTTTCACGCCGATGGTTCCGGTTGCCGGTGTTGCCGGCTCGCCTTCGATGGAGAACTGAAACGTGTTTACCGTGCAATTGAAAATGCGCCACGCGCCGTTGTACGCTTCCGGCGACGCGCCAGAGATTTCCACGATGTCGTGATCTCTGTAACCATGCCCAGCATCGACCGTTACCGTCGACGTACCGCCATCGCGCGTGATCGTTGAGGCAGCGCGCGGATTGAAGCCGTTGAGCAGACAGGAGTTCAGCACCGAAATGAGCGAGCCTTCCTGCCCGGTAAGTTGAGGCGCGCCGGTTTGCGTTGAAGCGAAAAATTTGACTTGATTACTCACGATCTACATCTCCACGGGTTTGAACCTTGACATCGTCGCCGTCGTAGGTCGCCGGCCCCTGCAACACAGTTCGCGCGATCCATAACGGGAAGTTGGCGCCGGCAGTATTGAACCGCAGCACGTTCCCGGTCGCCCAACCGGCGCCCCACCCCAGCGACCGCAACGTGAAATAGGGAACCAGCGTCTCCGGGTTGGTCGGCGACAAATCGGTGGCAACGTTTCCTACTGCGATTTGCCCGACCGACTGACCGACGACGCGGAACTCTGTCGCGCTGGTGAAAATCAGCGCCCAGCGTTCCTCGATGGCTCCGCGATTGGTGACGGCCACCGGATAGACGGTGTTGTTGTACTGTCCGATAGGCGTCGTGCCGATCAGCGAATCGCTCCACACGTTCGTCCATGTTGACTGCGAGAACAGCGTGTGGTCGCGCGCTTGCAGGTCGCCGATGATCAGCGCCGACGACGCATGAGATGCGTTTGGCGGATAATCGTGCGTCAGCGGCCGCGTCATCGTCAGCATGCCGTTGATCTGCACGTCGGAGATCAGCCCCATGTCCTCGATCCGGTGTTCGGCGCGCAACGGCTCAACGTATCCGGTGAGGTCGAGCGGCGTTTTGAGCGTCACCGTGCCGGCGTCGAGATCGGCGGTGTAGCGGTCAACCGGGAACACCTTGCCGGTCGCGTCGATCACCCGCAGGCTCGACAGCCGAACGCGCCCGATGTTGAGCGTGTAGCCACCGGTCACACCATTCGGAAACGGCGCCGAGGCGGTGTTGTGAACAACGATCACATCGCCAGGTCGGTAGATCGGCACCCTGCCGTCCTGCGGCAAGCGCACCGGGTCGAGGCCAAGGATGTCAGACGACAGCGGCAGGTAGGTGTACACCACCGCATTGAAGCGGATCGTGTCGGCGAACACCGGAGCCGGTTTGAAAATGCGCCCGTGCAGATCGATGGCGTTCGGATTGAACCAGATTTCGCCCTCATTCCCCGCCGCCGGTACCCACTGGCCGAAACGAATGCGAACGATTCCGGTCTGGTAATCGACCGTTCCGTCCATCGCCGTCGTTTTGATCGTGCCGTCGCTCGCCGCCGTCGCCGAGATGATGCCGCCGGTCAGAGGCGTACCCCGCACCTGTAGGCTGCCGGAACGGACAGGCGCGCCCGGTACGCGGAACGTCACCTCGTCAACCGGATGCCCTTGCAGTTCGGTCAGCAGCGACTGCACCGCCAGCGTGTTGGCGCCGCCCGGTTGCCATTGCGTCAGCGACACGTTGCCAGTCGAATAGTCAATCGTCCCGGCGAGAATGCCGGAGCCGGTCGCAGCATCGACATCGGTGAACATCAGGCCGAGCCGGTCGATGTACGTTTTTCCGCCAAGCGTGAAGCGAACCGACCCGGAAACGATGCTTTCACCGAAATTTTCGGTAACGTCGATATTAAGCCCTGAGATGGTGAGCGTTTCGACAAATGCTGTATCCGTATCTCTCAAGCGATACCGAACGCGAACCTGACCGGCATAGTCGAAGCTGACGTAAACAGGAACATAAGCGAAACCGGTCATTACAAGGCGCCAGACGGCCAAGCCGCCGGGGTCTGTCCCTGCCTCGACAAGATCATACTTCGGCAAGGCCGCATCAATGGTGCGCCGTGAAACAATGTTCAGAACGCCGGTGGTGTAGTCAACAGACCCATCAACATCGGCGTCCCACTCACCATCAACGTCCTGCAACCTCATTATGGGGTTTACCGGCGGCGAGATTCGCATTGGGTTCGGAAGCTCTACAGTCGAGTCCCACACGTACTCGTAGAATTTTTGCGTGTAATCGACAGAAACCGATCCCGGCAGAATGTCGTCGTTCGCAAGGGTGAGCCAAAGACCATTTCCGGCGTCTGACGTGATGCCGTCGAACACTTCTTCGATCACGTCACCATGCGAATATTCGATGGTGAACGTTGCTCCACCTGCCGGCAACGTAGTTGTCGTCATCGAGATTTCGCCTTGCGCGTAGCGCACCCGGCCTGTTGCGTTGCCAGTCAGGTTGCCGCGCCCGTTGTCCCGCGCCTCGCGTTGATTCGCTCCGTCCGTCCAGCGAATAACCAAGCTGTTCGGCGAGATCCCCGGATTTTGAACGTTGAACTTTATCGCAGGAGGGCTGACTGGCGTCGCGCTGCGGTTGAAAAAATTAGATGCCGCCGCCCAGGCGAACAACACTTCGGTGTTGGCATCGGGCAACGCGCCGAACGTGGCGATCACACTGCCGGTCACGAAGTCGATACTGCCGGTGCCGAACGCTGAATCGGCGCCGCGCAACGCGCCGCTGCCGTCGTCGCGCAAGTCGTACCACTTGCCCTGCGCCATGTACGAGACGATCAGGCTTCCCGGCTGCGGCGGCGGTATCAGAGTAATGATGTAAACATAACCGCGCGACTCCTGCCGGACGAAAATTGAAGCGGTGTCCGCCACTCGCAGCGGCGATGCCGCCGGACGGAAGCGGACGGTCTTGGTGCCGGTGTAATTAGACACCCCGGCGCCGAACGTCAGCAGTCCGCGCCCGTAGTCGATGATGCCGACCACGACGCCAGCGACGCGCAACTGCCCGCCGTCGTCGAGGATTTCAGCCCCGGTGCTGGTAGTGATCCGCAGCGTTCCCGGCAGACAGGGGTTGCCGAGGAACAGTGACAGCGCCGGCCCGATGAGTGCGGACGTGGTGAACGTCACCAGACCGGTCGCCGAATCGACTACCGGCGACATCTGCCCGGCGGCGGTGAGGTCAACCATTGGCGTTTCGGACTGTGCGCTGGGCACCAGTTGACCGAAAATCGAGTCCACCTGCACCCGCATGTCGCCCAGCTTCGCTTCCGTCGTCAGCGGCTTGATGCCGTAGTACATGGCCGCGTTGGCAACCATCGTGTCGCGCGCGACGGCGCGTGACTGGACATCATCGAAAGGAGACGGCGGCGCTCCTTCAAAGTCGTAGCGCAAAGGGTCGGAAATTTCGCATGTCGCAATGACCCCTATCCACGTCGCCCCCTGAATGCGGAACTCGCGCTCAACCGTCGAGATGCGCGTGATGCGGACATACTGCTCCTGCTCGGTGCTCTTGCCTTCGTCCTGCACCAGCACCATCGACTGGCCGATGGCCGGAAGCCGGTCGCCCGGTTTCAGCAACAGCGCTATCGCACGTTGCCCGGTTAGTTGCCGCTCAAGCAGTTGCCCCGGCCAGCGTATGCCGCGCGCCAGATACCGCTCGATCCTGTCCTGTGCCGCCACCCGGCGATCCGTCCAGTCCTTCGTGGAAAACAGCGTCACGTCCACCAGCGGGTCTTGCGGCGGTCGCTCGACGATGGCGTGAGCGCCCATGTAGGAATGCGTGTCGTCGGTCAGCACAGCAACGAAAGCCTTGCGAAGCGACACGCGCCCGTAGGTGCGGTCAAGCTCCGAGATGTCGGGAAACAGGTTGTTCGACACGCCGTCAACAACCTCTTGGCCGGTCATTCTGCCACCGCCGTCCGGCGTATCCAGCAACCGCTCGGATTTCAGCAGTTTCACATCACCCGATAAAATCGGCATTTCAGACCTCCATCAATCTCAACGTCAGCCCGAACGGCTCATCGTCCGCCCGCGCCGGGAATCCTTTTAACGGCACCGCCTCGACCGCCGACGACTGGCCGTCATGCGCCATGATCACGGTAAACGTCCGGCCATCGCGGTACGTCAATTCAAACTGCGCCGCCTCGATTTCCGCCCATTCGTGCAGGGTCTTGACCGCCGAAAACGGCAGCCATGCCATGTCTTCGCTTGGCGAGCGCAGCGTGATCGGGCGCCCCTTCTTCTTGACCGCCGTCTCGACCAGCAGCGCGCCGTCTATCAGCCGCGACGCCGACTGCGCGACCGGCGTCCATGCGTGCTCATCAACCCATTGCAGGTCGTCCGGCAGCAGGATTTCAGCGCCGGTAGCAAGATGCTTGAGTTTCATACCGCCCGCCTGCGCGATGATTCAATCGCCGCCAGCAGCTTGGCTTCCTCGGATTCTGGGATGCTGGCGTTGATCGTCCGGCCACCGACCGATAGCTCAAGCCTCACCGTCCGCGTCGGCGCCGTGCTCGTCTCCGCTCCGGCGAACGCTGGTGTGCTATACGCTGGCATCATCGACCGCGCCAGACTGGCGCCGCCATCGACAAAGCCACCAAGCGAGAAATGCTGAAACCGATCGGCCAGCGCCTTCGCCGGTACCTTCATCGCGTTCAACGCCTCAAGGAAGCCGACGCCGATACGCTTCACCGCGTCGCGGTTGACGACGAACTCGCCCGGTGTCAGCATTGCCGGGACAGTGTCGGTGCCTGACGTGGCCTCGCCGCCTTTTGCATAGGCGTATTCGAGCATATCCAGTCCAGCAGCAATGCCGTGAGGCGGTCTGGCTTGCAACGCCTCTTTAATTCGATACATCCACCGATGGTAATTTTCATTGACGAGAGCGGCAATCTGCTGGCGCTCGCTTTTTGAGCGACCCCAAAAAACGCTCGCCATGTAATGCGCCCAATCTCCGATATTTACAAAACCCCTCTGTTTCGGGAGCCTTCCAGCGGCGTCATTAATTTTTCCAAGCTTGTCAAAAACCTCCTTGTCTTCGTCGCTTGCGCTGGCATCAACCGTTTTTTCGTCCTTTGTGCCAATGCCAAAACGACTGCCGCCTCCGGATGACCCTCTGGATATAGAGCCGCCGCCACCAGAGCTTCCGCCAATGGCTAACCCGCCAAGCGCAAACCTCGCCACCGCCAGCTTTTCCAGCAGCGCCTCTTTGTACTTCTGCACCGCAGCCTTGCGGAGAACGAATGACCCGGCGTCGAGCGTGCGCGGAACGGTGTCGCCGTCGCCGCTTCCCGGTACGGTGCCGCCGGCCATCGACGGGAAGCCGACAAATCCACCGTCGGCAAACCTCGCCAAGCGCCGCCGCCCGATCAAACCACCGCTGGCCGCTGTCTCAACCGTTTTTAGGTACTGCGTGTGCACAGACGATGTATCGCGCCCGTTCAACGAGTCGATCTCTTTCTTGACTTCTTCGACGTTGTCTTTGACTTTGTGCTTTGATTCCGTCTCAACTTTCGACAACTCTTTGAGCTTGTCGGAAACGTTCTTGATCGCCGCGTCCGCTTCTTTCGTCGCTACTTTCAGTTCGATGTTGCCTGTTTCCTCGGCGTAGGTCTTGAGCCCGGCCAGCGCCTCGCGCGCCTTCTCGGTATCGACGTTCACTTTCACGCCGCCGGTTTCGAGCGCGTACTTCATCGCCTCGATTTCCTTCTGCGCCTCTTCCAGATCGGCTTTGATCGGCAGCAGGATTTCTTTCTGCGCCGTTGCCTCGTCGAGCTTTTTCAACGCCTCGTCAAGCGCGGAAGTGTCGATGTTGATGGTCGCGGAAAAGCCGTCAGCCAATTTACCTGACAGGTTATCGACATCACGCTGCGTTTCGGAGAACGTCTTTTCTACCGTCTTGCGAGCATCGGCGGCGCTGTCGGCAGCAGATTTGTGGGCGGCCTGTTCGGCACTCAACGCTTTCAGCAGAAGGTCTTCCGACGCCCGCATGCTGATTATCGCGGTATTGACGGCCTGTTTGCTGGTGATGATTTCCCTGTCGCCGTCCTTGACCGCTCCGGCACTCTGACGCGCCAAGTCCATTGCCTTCTTCGCGTAGTCCTGTGCGCTGTCGTATTCCCCGGAGGCCAGCGCCGACCGCGACTTCGCTTGCAGTTCGGCGATCTGCGTCTGCTTGTCTTGATATGCCTCATAGTCGCTCATCGTCGAGCGTTGCAGTTCTCGGATGGCGTCGTCAGTGCTCATCTTGAGCATCTGCTTCTCTCGCTCGATCCGCTTGACCGCGTCAAGGTGGCGCTGCTCTTCGGCGTTCAGGTCGTTGATGTGCTTCCGGTAGGTTTCGAGCGCCGTTTGCAGCGCGTTCTTCTTCTCTTTCAGAATCTCGTTCTCGACGCGCTTGACGTTTTCCTTCCGCTCTGCGTCAGTATCGCCATGCCGCGCCGCCACCTCCAACCGATGCCGCCCCTCCTCGTCGATCAAACGCAGACGCTCATCCGACGATGACTTCGCCAGCGCCACCTCGGCATCGACCATCTCTTTGAACAACTGCGCCGATTTCTGGATCAGTATCCCCTTGTGCTCCTGCACACGGTTGAGTTCGGCGAGTTCGCCGTTGTACCGCTCGGTGATCGCCGCCAGTTCGTCTTTCGCCTGTTGCTCGGCCAGCCCGCCAATGCCTTGATACGCCGACGATATGCCTGACATCGCTGTGTTGATCGCAGCGTTTGCGTCTTGCGCGGTTTTCTCAACGGCGGAGAGTTCCTTGTTCACGCCTTCCAGCGCTGTCTTGAGCGGGTCAAAAGCAGCGCCAAGCGTGGTTATCGCGCCATTTTTCAACTGCTCCAGCTTCTGCTCGACAGTCTGTACAGCGTCCCCTGCTTTTTTCGTTGCGTCAGCCGCTTCTCCCCATGCGTCGGCATACATGTCCTTGAACGTTGCCGACATGGCGGCGAGGCGTTGCTGGTGCCTCTCTGTAGCAGCGGTAAACGTATCAGATGTAAACAACGCTTTGAACAGTTCCCACTTGTATTGTAAATCTTCGATTCCTGTCATTAGGGCTTGAATCATCGCTACACCGGCTACACGGACAATAGCGAATTTCTCTGCCAATAAAGAAACAACCTCATAAACGGTGGTAAAGACCGCAAGTAATATTGTCGCTTTGCCAAGAGCCTTTAACGCTAATGACACACCCGTAGTTGCCGCCCTAACTTTCGCAAGCGTGACAACAACGCCTTCCCATGAAGCTTTCACCAGTGCGCCGCCAGACACAGCGGTTGCAACAAGCGCCTTGAAGGCGGTTATCAGATACGGCAACGCCATCCGCGCCAATGTAGCAAGGATCAATGTTCCGAGAGCGGTCAACACAGCCATGACTTTTCCGATGTTGTCAGCGAGTACGCCCATCACGACGGTGATCGCTTTCGTCGCGCCCGTCGCCTCGTCCGTTTTTCCGACAACGAACAACATCGCGTTTCCAAGCTTCGTCATTGCGTCTGACACAGATACAGGCATTTTCTTGGTTTCTTCGCGTAACAAGCCAAGCTGGCTGTTGAGCGCAGGAATGACTTTATCGGATGTCAACTGCCCCGCTGCGGCCATCTTTCGCAACTCAACACCAGTAACGCCAAGACCGTCCGCCAACGCGTCAAGTATCCTCGGAGAAGACGCCGCCAAAGACGTGAACTCCTTCATCCCGATTTTGCCAAGCTGCATAGCCTTGGAGAAAGCAGAGATGGCGCTTTCGGTTTGCTGTGCGTTCGCCCCGCTGATCACCAGCGATGTTGACAACCCTTCGACGACGCCCATAACATCAGTCGTCGCGAACCCAAGTTCGCGCATCGTCTTTTCGGTGCGGACGTAAATCTCGGCGTTGTCGGTGAACCGCTTATAGGTCAGTTGAGAGATACGCTGTAATTCGTTGGTGACCTCGCTATAGTCGCCAGTCTCCTTCGTGGCGATCTTGATACGCGAAGTCATCTGGCCGTAGGCGTCAGCAAGGTCGATAAGGTTCTTGACCTGCCCAGCCGCCCACTTGACGCCGACAAACGCGAGAAGCGCAGTCTTCGCTTGAGCCAGACTTTCGGTGAGTTGTTTGCTACCTGCCGACATCTGGCTGAACGCTTCGTTGAACCTGTCGCCAAGCGGCTTGGCTTGCTCGGTTATTTTTTCTGTGTTTTTACCAACCTCGCCCAAGCTTTCGGAAATTCTCTTTCCGGCCTTGGAAAGGCTATCGTCGAACCGAGCAAAACTTTCTTCAAGATTCTTGAATACTGACTGCGCGCCAGCGTCTTCGCCGTCAACTTTGACGACCATGCGAACCATACTGTCTGTCATGATGCTACCCCAACAATTCGTTTTTAAGGCGCGACTCAACGCTCTCCGCTATCTGCGGCACCTGCGCTTTCACGACGTTTTCAACGTCTGTGCGCTTCTTGATCGTGACTTTGTTTACCAGAACAGCAATTGGAATGTTGTAAGTTATGCCTTTTTTGTTTGTACGCTTTAGCCTTTTAAGGCCACGCTTTTTCCGGTAGTTTTGTTTAAAACGGTAAAGCGGCGCATCGTACTCGGCAATATTTTCGGACATCAAAATGACCTGCCCTTTTTTTGTCCTGATAAATTGTGCATTACCACCACGCATCAGTTGCTGAATTATTTTCTCAAAATCCTGGCCTCGAATACCTTTAGACCCAAACTGCTGATTAAGCGGGATCAACATCTTCCCGTGTATCGTTGCCCCGCGCTCATGCGTTCCCGCCCACGGCACCTTTGAGTAAACGTGCAACTGCGGAAAACGGTTTTCTTTCTTGTCGTAAACTTTCGCCCGGTACGATTTCGCCAGCGCGCCTTTCCCGCCAAGCTTGCCGCGGACGTGCTCCTGCACGGCCTTCTGAACGCTCATGCGCTGGTCGCCAAGCCCCTTTGACGCCGCCTTGATGGCGTTGGGGCGCAGATTGCCAGCCAAAGTCTTTAGCTGTGACTTGACCTCATCAGAATTAATGCTTAAACCGATTTTCATCTCATCATCTTTCCAAACTCTTTGAACATGTCGCTTACAACCTTGCCCTTGCTATGAGGCGCAACAGCGATACGCAGCAACGTGAAATACCGTGCCGCTTCTTCTTTGCCGATAGCTTTCAAAAATCCGCGCACCTGCGCGACGGTGTACTGCTCGATGTCGCGCAGGTTGTGGCCGTGCTCAATCAGGCGCTGGATGCACCAGAACCAGCCTTGATCGTCTTTTCCATCTGCTCGATGCGCGCGCTGAATTGCTCCATGAGCATCGGCAGACGGTTGGTAAAAAAATCAAGGTTTACCTCAAAGAGGCGAATCGCCAGCGCAGCCGCTTCATCGAGTTGCAGACCGTCAAGCCATTCACGCGGCTTCCCTGTCAACGCGGCCACGGTGTTGAGCGTATGGTCTGGATAGTTGATGATCAGGCCAAGCAGCTCAGGCTTGCGCCCGTTTGCTTTAGCCTTTTCCTGCTCCGCTTTCCAAAGGCTGAACAACACGCTGCCGCTCTTTAGCGCCCGCGCGATCTGCCCGAGATTGGCCGGTTTGACATCGAAGGATTCGCCGCCGACGGTGATAGCATCACCGCCAGCAGCAAAAACTTCTGCCAGCCCTGTATTGCTGGTGTCGCCCATATCACACCATCACGAACTTGCCGAACTGACCGAACACCGCATCGACCGGCTTCGTCAGATCAGCGAGAACAGCGCCGCCAAGCTCGAACGTGTTGAGTTCGTTGGTGATCAGCGACAGATTGCTCACCGGGTCGAACGTCGCCCTGTAAAGCTCGACGATGACCGGCGCGTTGTTGTCTGCCGTATTGACGCCCTCGAAGCGCATGAAGCGCTCAGGCGTCGGCTGCGTGAACAGCCCGAATTGCGTGGACTCTCCCGGCATGTAGGCAACGACCAGCGGCGCGACGAAAGGAGCCGCCGAGTCATTTGCAGCGCGCAGCAACTGGATCGCCCCGTATCGCTTGTCAACCGTGTAATCAACGCCTTCGACAAGCTCAAGCGGTGTGCCTGGCGTGCTGTCGGCCACGACAACGTCAGATACGTTCGGATAAGCCAGCGAGAAGCGCTCACCGACGGCCAGCGTGGTGCCGCCGACCTGTTCGCCTGTGACGCCCGTTCCGCCCTCTACCTTGACGGTCGTGCCGTACAGCCCGAGCGCGATATTTTCCGGCGACCACTCTTCCGCCGTCATCGACAGCGTGGCGCTCTTCTGCCGGATCAATTCGAGGTCTTTCAGCCGCTGGCCTGACTGGCTCTCGAAATGCTCCAACTTGTCAACGCTCATGTTGATCTGTAGGTTCGACACGTTCCCTATGGCGCGCAAGCCTTCCGGGTTCCCGTTGGCGTCGCGCTTTCCGAGATAAACGCGCCCCTGCAAAGACATGTATCTGCTCATTCCTCTTCTCCTCTACGGTTAAAATTTCTTTCCCTGCGCGGACGCTCGGCAACCGGTCTGTCGATGACGCCGTGCCGGTACAGCCAAGCGGCTGTCACTGCGTCGACATCAATCTGTTTTCCGGAGGCGTGAAGCGTCCCCGCGTGTTCATGCGGTTTCTTCAAAACGACTTCCATTGGTTAGCCTTTCTGCGACAGATCGTCTTCCGCTGTTCGGTAGTCGATCTCATACGCGGCGGGGATTTGCCCGACCTGAACGATCCCTTCCTCTGACATCCACAAACAATCTGATTGGCGAAGCTTTTGCGCCAAACCGCCGAAGCCTCGTTTCTCGAACAGCGTCTTGTGAACATCGACGAGCATCGCGTCTGCGATTCCGTCAGGGTTTGTTTCGTCAAACACCTGCGGCACGATGCGAACGGTCAACGTGCGCTCGGCTGCCATGTTTGATTTGCCCTCCCCTTTCGGCTGATCGCTCTCCGGGAAAACAGCGAGAACGCGCGGCTCGTCACCCTCTCGGAATCCGTCAACAGGACGACGCACACAGACGGCGCCGTGCTTTTCGGCTACCGGAGTTAACGCGGCCATAATTGCGCGGATGATTTGCTCACGAATCGAATGCGTCATCGCGGCTTCCTTAGAACCACTTCCGTTTCGCTCCCGTCTCCTACTGCCACAACCTCGCCGACAACGTATTCGCTTCCTGCGACAGTGATGCCATCGCCTTTGCGAATCCCGGCGAACCAGTGCGTCGGGAACTTGACGGTTGCCTCTTGCGTGATAGCAAGACCGTCGAGCTTCCGCTGGTTCGGTGCCGAGTAGTCAACAAATTGCGTGATAGGCTCCGCTCCGTTCGCCGGAGTCCATGTGCAAGCGACAAGGAATCCGGCGCGACGGGCGGCCTCGTAGAAGCGGGAAACGTCCATCAGGCTTTTGCCAGACGGATGATTGCGCTCGGACGTGTGCAGATGTGCAGCGGGTTTGACTGCGCCTCAAGCTCGACACCTTTATCGAATTCGAGAACGCGCTGCTTCGCGTAGTACGGAACGCCTTCGGTGTTGACCGTTTCCATGTAGTTCGCCGGAGCGAAGTTCGACATAAACAGTTCCGGCACACCTTCCGGCACGACGTAAGCTTCGTCGGCCCCGATGAACGAGACGGCGCCGACGCTTCCGCGATAACGCTCCCACGTCACGCCACCGAATGAGAACGCTTCTCTCGGATCGTCGCGAAGGTCGGAGGCCATCTGCGTGTTGAGGAACGTTTCTTTGACGGTCTTCAACGTGATCAGCCAGCGCCATATGTTATGACCGCATAGCACCCGCGCCCCGGTGAACGTCTGCCCTTTGAGCGCGTCTTCTATATCGCACAAGAAGTCATCGATCAGTAAGCGGATTTCGAGGTTCGTGTTCGAGAAGTCAATCTCGCGCACCTTCTGGTCAACCTCGAAGGTTTTATAGATGTCGAGCAGCACTGTCGTTGCATCGGCGTCCAGCACCTTGCCCTTGATGGCTCCGACGCGGTGCCATTCGTGCGTTACGTCAATCCGACGACGCATTTTCCCGAGCCGCTTGTTGACCTTGACTTGCAAGGTTTCAAGCTCCGATGACGTTCCGAACGCTCGAACGTTCTGGATTTCATCGGCCATGATGGTTGCCCTCAACGGCAGATGCACGCAGTTGAACGGGATCATGATGCGCTTGCTGTCGTTGACCACCGTTCCAGAAGCGCCTCTGCTTGCAGCCGGAACGAGCGACAGAACATCACCGTCTTTCTCGATGTTTACTGTAGTCGTCGAGATACCTTCCTCGTCGAAAATGCCGAGGTCGCCAATGCGGCTCGGAGCCTTGTCTTGCTCGTTGATTGCGGCAGTCAGTGAGGAAACGCTAAACACGTCCTCGTTGAACAGTCCAATATCAGCCATTTGATTCTCCTTCGGAAATAAAAAAGCCCGCTTTCGCGGGCTTGGTTGATTCGTTGTTGCTGTGTGTCAGCGAACGATGATGAGCTTTTCTGCGAGAGACTGTTTTGCCTCTGCTGTCAGTTGACCGTCTTCGTCTTTACCTCCGGTCAAAAGCTCGACGCTCACCTCTGCAAGGCGAACGATGGCAACGCCTGTCCGTGTTTCATCAGACTCCGCGACCGGCGTGTAAAGCACCGCGTCGGCTGTGGTGTCCTCGGTTACCGGCATATACGCCGAGGCCATCGCGTACCATGAAAGAAGCTGCCCTGACGGCAAAGCCTCCCCAGGCATAATGTTTACCTGTTCACGAGAGATGACCCCGTTGCCCTCAGACAGCAGGAGTTCTCCGGTGCGCACACCTTCTCTTTGAATCACACTCATTTCACTTCTCCTTTCTTTGCTTTGCGTTTTGCGTAAATTTGCGTGGTGTTAATTTCCTTGCCAGCCTTTTCCTTCTTGGCGACTGGTTCTTTGTTGTCGATGTCGTGCTGTACAGGAAGCGTCTTGTCGTAAAGGCTCGCCTTGACCGCCTCGATTGTCAGACCTGATTTGATGTACTCGCCGGAAAGTTCCGGCTTTTTGGCGATAGCACACAGGCCACCGATGCCTTCAATGCGCTTCAACTCTTCGCTGAACTTGGCTTCGTCTCTCAGGTCGAAGTCCTTGACGACATCTTGAGCGACGGCACCTGCTCCGGCGTTTACACAGGCAAGCACGATGGCGGCGGTGCGCGCTGCGATAGCTGACGCCTGAACCTGATCGGCGCGAATCTCCGACAGAATCTCTTCCTTGAGTTGCGCGCGCATTTCGTCAGCCGGGGGCGCCGTTTCTTCCTCTTGAACTTCTGCCTCCGGCTCTACATCTTGCTGTTCAAGCGCAAGCATCTCTTGCGGGGCGTGACGCATACGCGCCAAAGACTCCCTCATGCTAGCGCTTGCGTGGATAGCGACCGGGCTTTCGATCTCGTCGGCCAGCCCCATTTCCACCGCGTCTCTTGCGGTAATCCATGTCTCGTCGTCCATCATTTCAACGATTCTTGACTCGTCGAGATTTTGAGCCTTCGCTTTGTAGCAACGCACCATGCTCTCGCGCGCTTTGTCGAACAGATCAGCGGCGCTGCGCATTTCCTCAGAGTCGCCAACCACAAACCCGTAAGGGTTGTGAATCATCAGCATTGCGTTTTCCGGCATGACAACTTTTCTTGCTGCGACGGCGATAACGCTAGCGATGCTCAACGCGAGACCGTCAATGCGGGCGGTGACGCGGCCACCAAGACGGCGCAGCGCGTTGTAAATAACCATGCCGTCAAATACGGAGCCGCCGTTGCTGTGAATGGCGACAGTGATCGGTGAAGTACCATCGTCGACAGACTTCAACGCCTCGATAAAGTCTTTTGCCGTGACGCCCCAGCCGCCGATGTCGTCGTAAAGCCTGATCTCGATTCCGCCTTCGGCTTGCGCTTTGATTTCATACCAGTGTTTCATGATTGCTCCTATTAACTTGGGAATTCTTTGTCTTCCGGGATTTCTTCACTTGCGATGGTGCTGTCGCTTGCCGGTGAAAGCCGACTCTTTCTACCGTCAGAGTCGTAGCGCAGCCCAAGTTGATCCGCCCGCTCGTTGTCAGAGCGGTTTTCTTCGTCGATAACCTCGGAGTCGTAACCCCTTTGCAACACGGTCTCGCTGCGGCTAATGAAGCCAGAACGAACCTCAAGCTGCTTTGATGTCACGTCCTGCACCGGGTGCATGTACGCCCACCCCTGAGGAACCCACCGCGTGCGGCGGCACACGCGCCGCTGTGTTGCGTAATCTGGCAGATCGAGTGCGCCGGAAAAGAACGCCACGTCAATCCAGCGGTTACGAACCGGGCGGCAGAACTGGTGAACAAAGATACCGAATTGCCGCATTTCGACGCGACGCCTGAACTCATTGACAATGATGCGCAGCACCCGGTCGCTGATTCCATCCGTGTCACCTGTCAACAACTCATAGGGGATGCCGACACCTGCCGCCACCGCTTGCAACTGTTGCTTCATCAATGCGGCGTAGTTTGACCCTGCGTCCGGCGGATCTGAAAATGTCACGTCCTCTCCGGGCAACAATTCTTGCATCGTCCCCGGCTCAATACTGATGTCGGTGCCGCCGCTCAAAAGATTGTCCGGCTGCCCTGTGCTCGCGCTTACCGACGGCTCGCCGCCCGTCTTGCGAATGAACCCGGCAAACAAGTTTGCCACCTCTTGCCGGTACACCACGGCGTCGTCAAGGTCGTCGAGCGTCTTGAGGCGTAGCAATACCGGCGTCAGTATCGGCGCTCCGCGTATCTGGCCGGGCTCAAATGGCTCGAAAACGTGAACCATCTCCGACGCATCAACGCGCACGGTATCCATTTCGCTGCCGCCGGATTCTTTCGGGTGCCTCTTGCAGACGTGGTAAGCGACACGCTTTCCAGACCTGTCGAACTCGATACCGGCTTTGATTTCGTTGCCGTTCGTTAGCTTCTCGTTTTTGTTGAGCGGAACAAACTCCGGCGCCAGCAGTTGAACCTGCAACGGCACACTGTAATCGTCAGTGATCCTGTGCTGCACAAACCGACCGAAGCACTCACCAGCCATGAAAAAGCAGTTTGCCGCGAGCGCCTGTAGGCCGTAGAAGTCAGTCACGCCGTCAAAGTCGGCCTCGTCCGTCCAGTCTGTCCACAAGTCCTGCATTGCGATCCGCAGTGTTTTGTCACTGATCTGCGGTCGCGGCGTGATCCCGGTGCCGATGTGATTTGACACCATCTTGTCAATGACGCTGAACCCATAGGCGTCGTTTCTGAAAGCGGCGCGGGAGCGGTCTCGCAAGCGTTGCAGGTTCGGCAGTAGCGTTGCGTTCGGCCCGCTGGCCGACGTTTTCCAGCTCGCCGCCCGGCGGCCAGTCCCGGCGCCCTCGTAGCTCGCGCGCAGCCGCGTCGGCAGGATAAAACCTCGACGTGCAAGTGTTGGGAATTGATTCATACGCCTTTACCGCCATGCGCTATACGTTTGATGCGGGACGGCAAAACGCCTTTCCCAGCCGCAAGTTCTTCCGCGATCTGGTTTCTCACGCGGATCAGCTCGTCAATCGACCGATACTCAATACGCTTGTCGGAGAATTGAACGACTCGCTCTCCGGTAGCTATCGCGCGATTGATGCGCGTCAGATCGTCTTGAGTAAACTTCATTCAACGCCTCGATAAATATCTTGACTGCATGACACGCCGCGCCGCAACCACTGGTTTCGACGCGCTCTCAATTTCTTTCTGTTTTGGTTCCGTCTTAACTTCCGGCGGCGCTTCGCTTTTCCGTAGCACCATGCGCCGCTCAATCTTTAGCCCTTGCAGCGCGGCATAGGCCAGAACACGGCAGTCTGTCGCCTCGTTTCTGGCGCCGCGCGGACACTTCCATGTCCGAACCTCTCTACCGCGCTTGTCGTATGTCGTGATGCGCCGCTCAATCGTTGCCTGATGAAACCATGTGTGGTCGTAGCTGGTCGGAAAATGGCAGTACCCGGCAACACCTCTGTCGGCAATCTGCCAACGCGAGTAAACGGTTTCCTTTGCAGTATCGACGCCGATAACGCGCACCGTATGTCCGACGTGCTTCTTCGATACTGACGCGCGTTTCGGCCACACCGGGATCGCGCCAAAGCGCCCCATCGTCGCCCAGATGTTCCGCCCCACGCGAGGCGTGCAGAACTCGTAAACCTCCTGCGTGTGATGACCACCAGAGTCAATGCAGCACGCCGCGATGCGCAGCCGCCGACCATCCTTTGTCGTGAAGCGCGCGTTCAGCAGCATGTCGTCGAGCGTCGCCCATACGTCCGGCAAAGAAGGCTTGCCGGGCAGAACGTGGTATTCAATTCCCCACGACTCCTCACCAGCGCCCCATCCGACAATCTCGATTTCGAGGCGGTCATCCTGACAGTCAACGCCGGCTGCGATAGTGAAAACTTCCTCTGGAAGCTCGTCGCCGTCGTATGCCTCGCGGCGCGACATCATCGACTCGCCGTCAACCTTCGTCCCGACATCCTCGAACGTCTCGCCCATCGACGTGTTCCACCACGTCTTTTCTTGCTCCGGGTTGCCTTTCGCGTTGTTGTAATCTGTCGCAATCTCCGCGAACTTGCGCCACGGTGAGTAAAGCTCGTTGATGTGAAACCCGGCAACCTTGCTGCGCGGACTTCCTTTTACCCATTCCCCATGCCGCAGCATGAACTGCTTGTGCTCGTCCCCGATGAGCGCCGCGCACTCCGGACACCGTAGCATCGCGGTACTCGGGTCATCATCGGTGATCGAAACGTTGCTCCACGACAGAACATGTCGGTGTCCGCAATGCGGGCACGGCACAAAATACTGACGCTGATCTGACAACAACCACGCCCGGTCAATACGGCTTTTGCCCTTGATCGTCGGCGTCGAGAAAAGCGCGACGCGCTTCCGGTGCCGGTAGGTGATCGCCCGTTTCCGGCCAAGATCGACCGGATCGCCCTCGGTTCCAGCCGATGGCGGGTAGCGATCCACTTCGTCGAACAGCAACACGCGGATCGGACGGCTCGCCAGCCCAGCCGGAGCGTTGGCGCCGATCATCGTAATATGACCGCCAAGAAACTGCTTTCGCAGAATCGTGTTGCCGCTGTCGCGGCTCTTGGCGTCTCTAACCTTGCCGCGCAATGACGGCGTGTCCCGTATCATCGGCGCCAGCCGATCTTTCGAGAACGTTTCCGCCATGTCGCCGGTCGGCTGCACCACCAGTATCGGCGACGGGTCAACGTCCATGAAATAGCCGCATGCTGCTTTCAGCACCAGCGTCTTCCCGATCTGCGACGACGACTTGACGACTATTTCTTCGACGCCTTCCTCGTTGAAGGCGTTCATGATTCCTGTCTGGTACGGTGCGATCTCAGCGCTGTACTTCCCATGCAGGTCGCTGTCTTCCGGCGACAGGTAGAGTCTTTCAGCCGCCCATTCGCCGACCTTCATCGCCGGCGGTGGCGCCCATACCGCCATTGCCAGCCTGATCAGTTCGGCTGTTTTGCTCGTCATCATCAATCTGTTCTTCTGTTGGTTGCCACTGCTTGAGGTCGGAGAGAGCCGCGTTGACCTCCTCCGCCAGCGTCTTCTCGATTTCGCTTGCCGGTCGCCCGGCGCAGATCGGAGCCAGCCTCACCGGCATGATCAACAACCGCGCCCGCGCCGCGCCGATCATCGCCGACCACGCCAGCACGGCATCCTCTGCCGGCACCAGTTTCTTGAGAAGCCGATCGGATTCGATCTCGGTTTTGACCCGCTGCGCCCGCACCAACAGCGTCTTCTCGGCCACCTGATCCCCGGCCTCGCCATCAAGCCGTGCCCGCAGGTAATGGATGTATGCCCGGACGCAAGACGCCGCGTTGTACTCGCCGCGCTTGGCTCGCGGGATGATTCCCTCTTTCGCCAACTGTTGCACCCGACGCGGATCGAGGTCGAGCAACCTGGCAACTACGTCAACCGAATCGGCCATTCATAACCTTTGTTTATCGACAGAAGCGAAACTATAAGCAAACTTTGTAACTAGCGAAACATCGGGCGTTCCTGACCCGTATCGCATTTTGGTCTTTCAGGGTCCCTGACGGTTATTGCTTGGCGTCGGTAGATAATTTTTTTGATAGTGCCACCCGAACTCACGGATCGTCCTAACCACTTGCATAACCTGATCCGGCGACAGCGTCAGCGTATTGCGCGCATCTTGGATCAGGTCGTCAATTCTTCGGCGCTTTACCAGCCGTAGCTTATCTTGTCGCCCTTGTTCGACCACAAAAAAACCGGCGCTTTCAAGGCGCCGGCTCGTTGGAGGGATTTCTAGCAATATCAAATTAACCCCGAATTTGTGCATGTTTTGCACAGTTGTCAAGTGTTTTTGTAAAAATCATTGCTGTAGTTGCATGTGATAGCACTTTTTGCTATCATTGGCGGCATGAAGCTTAAACACCGCAAAGTCCTGGAAGCCATATTCAAAAAGCCTACGCTCGGCGGAATCATCTTCTCCGACATAGAAGCGCTGATTGTTTCGCTGGGCGGCAACATTGAAGAACGTGAAGGCTCACGTGTTTGCATTACGCTGGATGGCGAAACATGGCATTGCCACAGGCCACATCCAAAGAAAGAGGCCAAGAAGTATCAGGTAGAAGAGGCGCGGGAGTTTTTAGGCAGGGCAGGAGTTAAACCATGAACACAAACACTATGACATATAAGGGCTACACTGCCCGCATTGAATTCGATGCCCGCGACGATATCTTTGTCGGGCGCATCCTTGGCGTTCGCGACATCATCAGCTTTCACGCTGAGGCTGTTGGGAAGCTGCGCAAGGAGTTTGAGTCGGCTGTAAACGGTTATCTGGCGTATTGCGACGAAAAAGGCATTGACCCAGAAAAACCGTCCTCCGGGAAAATGATGCTTCGTGTCCCCCCGGAAGTTCACTCGGCCGCTAATATTGCCGCTCAAGCATCTGGGAAAAGCCTCAACCAATGGGCGGCAGAGATTATTGACCGAGCCAGCCGTCCGGCTTAACTGGCTTCGACGGCCTCACAGCCCCGCCGCTCTGTGAAAGACGGGGCTGTTTCAGAAAGAGTTACCGTGCCGCTGGAAGCTGGTCGCCGTAAACGTGTCGCTCTATCGCGCTGTTCGGGTCTGGCTTTCTCGAAAACAACACGTTCTTGCCAAACGGCGTGGCGGCGCTTTTCATGTCTCGCGCCATGATCTCCATGTTGTGAATCAATCGGTGTGAGTGATTCAGCAAGTTCGCGTAATGCGTCACGGCGTCGCGTAACGCAATGATCCGCACCTTCGCGCCCATCACGTCGTGTCCATCGCGTTCCAGCGCACGAATCAAATCCAGTTCCGGTGTTGCGTTCTTCGGGTCGGTCAGTACCCGCGCTGTCAACCAAGCCGTTCCAAACTTCCGGTCGTGCGGGTCGGCCAGCGCCAGCGGGAAGTGGTAGCGTTTCGGTGCCGTGCCAGCCCCGACCTCCCGATCCAGAATATCCAGCACCCAGCGGCGGAATTCCTTGGCAACCGGAGTCCGGGCGAACATGGCGATCAGGTGGGCGCCGCGAAGGGAAAAGACACGAACCTCCTGTAATTTTCCGTTGGCATGACGGTCGGTCAATTTGACCGAGCCTGTCATCGCATCCGAAAACTCCTCTGATCGTCTGGAATAAATTCTCGTGACCGCGCTTTGATCCGAGTATCCGAGAGCTTCGGCCAGTTGTTGTGATGTGAGCCACGGCTGGCCGTGACGGCGGACGATCTTGAAACGTGTGCTGTGAAACGTCAATGCGTTCATGGTTGCTCCTTGTTGAGAGACTTTGAGAGCCACCCGCATCGTTTCTACGCAATGAGGGTGGGCGGGGTGTTAGAAACCTGCAACAAGTCAGGCCGCCAGTGTTACCACTTGACGCACCCCACCCATGAGACGTAAAAAATCCACGACTTTCGGGCGCGGTGTTCCGCTTGTTGCAGGTGTTTCTACGCACCTGAGCGGAAGCATACCCCCGACCGCGGCCGGTCGTCAAGCCGGTGGCTGAACGTCCCGCAGTTGAGCGGTAAAGTGGTGCTCCCTTTCTTCGCACTCTTTTTTGACTGACTGCCAGTGCTCTATATCGTCAAGCAACTGCTTTGCTTTTTTGAAATCTGCCGACTGAAGAAAACGACCGCCGTTCCTCCCCGGAGATGTGATGTTCTGCAAATCCAACCACAACCCGTGTAACTTCGAACTCGCTGCAACCGCTTCTTCCTTTGCTGTAATGAGCTCTCCCTTCATGCTCATATACTCCCTTCTTTCCATGTGTTTCTCCTTTGAGTTGAAACTGAAATGTAGCATCCCCGTGAGGCACAAATATGATGGAGGTCGTCAAGCAACGACCCCCGCAGCCTGTAGCCGGTCGTCAATCGCCCGCCACGCCCGCGACTCCTCTTTCTTGAGCGCCGCCATGATCTTGGCGTTATGCTCCCCGGCGGTGTTGCGGTGGACGCCGCACAGGTCGGCCAGCGCGCCGAGCTTGACGCCAACGCCGAAGTACCGCTCAACCGATCCACGCCGCAGCCTGTAGTGCGTCGCCGTGCCGGCAAGCTCACGCACCATGTACATCGCCAGCCAGCCGATGGCGTCAGACCATTCTGGGTTCGCCCGGTGGCCGCAGCAGCACGGACGGCGGCACTCGCACGAGATGCTGCGCGGTGCCACGCGGGAGGTGAGAACAGCCACGGCGTACTCCCCGACCGCCTCAAGCTCTGCCCGTATCATCCCGGCCTGGGCGGCACCATCAAGCCCAGACAGCCCCTTCCCGGTGCGCGGCGTGCGAAACAACCGATCCATGGGCGACGGCGCCCGCTGCTGCAACGAATAGCTGAACGCGAACAGCAGCGCGTTGTGCGAACTGGAAAACAGCGCTTCGGCGTTATCGGACATTTTGACCTTTCAGACAATCGGCGCAGGTAAACCGTTTCCCCATGTGTGTCTTGCCGCCCTTCTGCGTTTTCTTCTTTCCGCAGATAACGCACGTCCGGCGGCGATCGGTGTAATACGGCGGTTTGTTGTGCGTTTCGTTGCGGAATCGTGCAATACCGTTTTGCGACAATCTCATAACACCCTCACCAATCCTCTCCTGAAAATTTCAAGCAGCGTTTTGTCGTGCGCCCGTTGCCACATGTCGAACCTCTTATCGAAGGTCATGCTTTTACCCTGATCAAGCTCCCGGTGGCAGTCATGGCACAGCGCCGCGAAGAACACGTCATGCGCCTTGATCGACATACCCTTGCCGTGCTGGTGAAAGTTGCTGTGTGCCGGCTCCGACGCCTCTCCGCGCCCGCAGCACTGGCACGGCAACTGGTGCGCAAGATCGAGCAGCTTCCGGTTTCGATAATTACTCAAACCGCACCCCCAGCTCCGTCGTCGCATCAATCTCGATATTCTGCATGTACTCGCTGAACTCGCCGATGTTCATTTCCGCCGTTGACTTCCGTCGCGTGATGATCTCTCCGT
>JAIRJZ010000085.1 GCA_031260355.1 Burkholderiales bacterium | reverse complement strand
CCCTCTCCCCCTGCCCCTCTCCCTCAAGGGGAGAGGGGAGTAAAACGCGGCGCATCCTCGCAGAAATGTAAACACGTAGACCAGAAAAGCCCTCGACATCGCGACGGCTTCACGCTGCTCGAAATGATGGTCGTCCTCAGCGTTCTGGCGATCCTGCTGCTGATGGCGGTGCCAAGCACTCAGGATTCGACCGTCCGCAAACAAATCGACACCGCGATACCGCGTGCCGATACCGCCAAAAAACCGATTGACGAGGCTTGGAAAGTCGCGCAACTTTTGTTGCCGGACAACGCCGCCGCCGGGCTTCCCGTTCCGGAAAAAATCGTCAACCAGCACATCAAAGCCGTCACCGTCGAAAACGGCGCCATTCATATCACGTTCGGCTACCGCGCCAACGGCGCCATCAAAGACAAAACGCTGAGCCTGCGCCCCGCCATCGTCGAAGACGCCAAAATCGTCCCGATCGCCTGGATATGCGGCAACGCCAGCGCGCCCGACCCGATGACGATCCAGGGGCAGAACAAAACCGATGTCCCGGCGCGTTACCTGCCTTTCTCCTGCCGCTAGGCGGAAGCCAAGGCGTCAAGCATCAGAGTGTAGGACGGATACACGAACGACAGTCTGTCGCCAATAGGCACGATTGAAATTCCCCTTGCAGCCGCCGAGCATCGCAGGACAACGCCGAAGCAAGGCGAGCGATGTTTGAGCGATCCTCTAGTTTTTTCAGGATCGCGAGTTCGCGAGCCTCGGCGTTGTCCGAGGAGCGCAGGGAACCCGCAAAGCGGGCGGCGAAATGGGGAAGGCTTCTTTGGTGACTTTCTTGTCCACACAAGAAAGTCTCTCGCCTACCGGGCGAGTCCGGCGCAGTGGCGCCTTGAACGAATGCGTTGCGTGATGGCGATCCGCTGCTTAGAAAAAATGCCCTCCCCTCGGAAGGACGTTTGGATTCTGCGACTCCGCTTCGCTTCGCGCAGAATGACGAGAGATATTGCTCCAGCGCGGACAACACCTCTGTCCGCATCCGATCAAAACCCTTCGGCGGTTCCGTTACTTTTCCGCAGCACTCAGCCCCATGCGGTCAAGCGCTGCCGCCAGTTGCGCCACGCTGCGATCCGCATCAGCCCATTTGTCCAGCCCGAACAGGCCGACGCGAAAGCTGCGGAAGTCCGCCGGTTCATCGCACATCAGCGGTACGCCGGCGGCGGTTTGCACGCCTTGTTCGATGAATTTCTTGCCGCTTTGTATGTCCGGGTCGGTGGTATAGCTGACCACCACGCCGGGAGCCTGAAAGCCCGGCGCCGCCACGCTCGGCAGGCCGCGCTCCTCAAACAACTGACGCACCTTGCAACCCAGCGCCACCTGCTGTTCGCGCACCGCAGCAAAGCCACGCGCGCGCGTCTCAAGCATGGCGTCGCGCAGTTCGACCAGCGCGGCCGTAGGCATGGTGGCGTGGTAGGCGTGGCCGCCGTTTTCAAACGCCTGCATGATCTGATGCCACTTTTTCAGGTCGGCGGCAAAGCTGGTGCTGGTCGTGCCTTCCATCGTTTTGAGCGCGCGCTGCGACAGACACACTATCGCGAAAGCGGGCGAACTGCTCCAGCCCTTTTGCGGCGCACTGATGAGTACATCCACACCGATGGCTCGCATGTCCACCCACATCGCGCCGGAAGCCACGCAGTCCAGCACGAACAGGCCGCCCACCGCGTGCGTGGCCTCGGCCACGCGGCGCAGGTAGTCGTCGGGCAGGATGATACCGCTGGCAGTTTCCACATGCGGAGCAAACACCACCGCCGGTTTGACGCGGGCAATGGCGGCCACCACTTCATCGACCGGCGCGGGGATCCAGGGCGCCTGCGGGTCGTCACCGAGTTTGTCAACCGAGCGACGCGCCTTCAGTACGGTAATCTGCTCTGGCGCGGCGATGCGCCCCATGTCCAGAATCTGGCTCCAGCGGTAGCTGAAAAAGCCGTTGCGGATCACGACTACCGACTGTCCGTTGGCAAACTGCCGCGCCACCGCCTCCATGCCAAACGTGCCGCTTCCCGGCACCAACACGGCGGCGTCGGCGCCATAGACGTCTTTCAGCAGCGCCGACAGTTCGCGCACCACGCCCTGGAACTTTTTCGACATGTGGTTGAGTGCGCGGTCGGTATAGACGACCGAAAACTCCAATAGGCCGTCAGGGTCAACGTGAGGCAGTAGTCCGGGCATGAGGGTTCTCCATAACAAAGGCCAGCGCAAAGGACTGGCGCCAGCCACAATGGATCAGTTTAACATGCGCGGCGCGCTTTCCTCCCCCTCTCCCGCCCCTTCGGGGCGCCCTCCTCCTCAAGGGGAAAGGGTGAGAGGTATGCACATTTGAACCAAACGCGCGCTAACGCCGTTCGGCGTTACTCTTCTGTCCACTCGCGCAGAAACTCACGCCAATGCGCGGCATCGCTCGCTTGCAGTCGTTCGCGCACCAGCGCCATTTCACGGTCGTATTCCTCTGTGGTCAATACGCCGCGCATCAACTGAAAACGCTGAAAAAGCAAATAGGTGTTCAGCGTGTCGCATTCGCAGTAGTTGCGGACATCGACAAGCCGCCCCTCGGCAACGGCGGCGCCGACATTGCCGCCGTCCATCAACAGTTTTCCCGGGAAACCGCACAACCGCGCCATCGCGTCGAGCCCAGCATTGGCACGCGGCTGGTACTGCGCCAGCACATCCATCAGGTCGATGTGCCGCGTGTGATAACGGCTAAGGTAATTGTTGAATTTGAAATCGCGGTCGTCGTCGCCCCACTCCCAGTACCGCGCCGCCGTCACGCCGTGCCGCATCGCCCGGTAATGCAGCACCGGCAGATCGAAGCCGCCGCCATTCCACGAAACGAGCTGCGGCACGAAACGTTCGATGCCCTCGAAGAAGCGGCGGATCAAAATGTCTTCGCCGTCTTCAGGCTGGCCGAGCGACCAGATTTGCAGTCCTTTGTCGTTGCGCAGTACGCAGGCAATGGCGACGATTTTTTGAAAATAGAGGTGCGCAAAATCGCTGCCGGTCGCCGCGCGGCGTTGCTGTTCGTACCAGTCGAGCACGTCGCGATCGGACAATTCGGGCGGCAACCGGTGAACCCGCCGCATTCCGCCAACGTCGGGGATGCTTTCGATGTCGAAGACGAGAATCGGAGTCATGGCGCAAACGTCCTGTGGACAGCGCTATCGTGCGCCGCGTGAATTTTCAGACGAGGCGACGAGCCGCAAACAGTACAAAGCATACGACCAGGCGAAGTCAACGAAGTATAAAAGTTGGCGCGGCTCACGATATCAGCGCAGCGCCGCTTTGACCTTCTGGCCGTGGGTCAGCTTTTCTTCCGGCAGGTACACGCCCTTGATGCCGGCGGGCGGCGGGGCGAGCCTCGGAATGTTGTCGCCGGTCACGGCGTTGGCGGCGGCGATCAACCCCACCACCTCTCCGCTTTCCCGAACGCCCCAGGCCGCCACCTTGAGGACGAGGTCTTCGCCGCGGGCGCCCTTGCCGCAAAAAAACCAGCCGGTACAGGCGCTGATGCTCTGGATCTTCATAAAAATGCCTCCTTGCGACAAGCCAGTTCGGTCTTATGATACGCTGTTTTTGTTCCCGCCTTTCAAGAAAGGGTTTTTCCATGCCGCCTTCTCTCGAAAAAACCATGGCTGCCGCCCAGCGGGTTTCGCGCGCCTACCGCATCGAGCACGGCAAGAAATTCCGGCTGAAACACATCTCGCCCGACGACACCGGCGAATCGGCTCCTGTCGAAATTCCTTGGCGCACCAAAACCTTTCTCGATTTTGCTCACACCCGCCTGGCGGCATTGCAAGACAAGCTGTACGCGCAAAAACGCTGGTCGGTGCTGATCGTTTTGCAGGCGATGGACGCGGCCGGTAAAGACGGAACGATCAAACATGTGATGTCCGGCGTCAACCCACAGGGCTGTGATGTCACCTCGTTCAAGGTGCCGTCACCCGCTGAACTGGCGCACACTTTTTTGTGGCGTTGCGCGTTGCGCGTCCCCGAATCGGGAATGATCGGCATTTTCAACCGCTCCCATTACGAGGAAGTTCTGGCGCCGCGCGTTCACCCCGAATTTTTGCAGGCGCAAAATTTGCCGCCTTCGCTGGTAACGAAGAAAATCTGGCAGGAGCGTTATCAGGACATCAACGCATTCGAGGAGCACTTGTCGCGCAACGGCGTGCTCGTTCTCAAGTTTTATCTGCACTTGTCGAAGGACGAACAAAAAAAACGCCTGCTGGCACGCCTCAACGAAAAAAACAAAAACTGGAAATTTTCCGAGAGCGATATCAAGGAACGGGCGCTTTGGGATCAATACATGGCCGCGTACGAAGACGCCATCCGGGCAACCGCCAAGCCGTGGGCGCCGTGGTATGTCGTTCCCGCCGACAACAAATGGTTTACCCGCGCCATCGTCGCCGTCGCCATCATCGCCGCGCTGGAATCGCTCAACCTCAAATACCCCAAAACGCCCAAAGGACATGAGGAAATTCTTCTCGCCGCGAAAAAAGCGCTTGACGAAGAAACGTGACAGCGCCGTTTCCGGCGCGCCCTTGCCTCCGCGCGAAATGTGCGCGATGATGTTTGCAGTGCCGCCGTGCGCTCGATGCGATCTCGAGAAGAAGCGACCGCTTTCTTGTCGCTGAGATTTTTCTGTTGCCGCTCATCTGCTGCGAATTTGCCGCTACCGATTGCCATGCTTCTTTCTGTCGCTACTTATAACATCCACAAAGGCGTTTCACATCTGCGCCGACCGAAAATGCCGGAGCTGCGCGACCATCTGCGCGCGCTCGACGCCGATGTCGTTTTTTTGCAGGAAGTACGCGGCACGCCATCGAAGGTTTCGAAAAGAAGCGCGCTGTCTGAACGCGTGCCGCAGTACGAATACCTTGCCGACGCCTACTGGTTCACCGCCTACGGTAAAAATGCCGAGGCGCAGCGCGGGCATCACGGCAATGCGCTGTTGTCGCGTTATCCGATCGTCTATCAGGAGAACGAAGACATTTCGGCGCATTGGCTGGAACAGCGCGGTCTTTTGCATTGCGTGCTCAACACCGGCAAAGCGATGCCGCGTCTGCATTGCCTCAATGTTCATCTCGGCTTGTTCGAACGCTGGCGGCGAAAACAACTGGCGGCAATGGTGGCGCGGGTCGAAGCATTGATTCCGCCGGACGAGCCTCTGCTGATTGCCGGCGATTTCAACGACTGGCACCGCAAAGGGCATCGCTATTTGTGCGATGCGTTGCGCGCCACCGACGTTTTTTCCACGACACAGGGCAAACCGGCCCGAACGTTTCCCTCTTTCCTGCCTTTCCTGCCGCTTGACCGTATTTATGTGCGCGGCCTCGATGTCCGCAGCGCCCGTATTCACTACGCACAACGGTCGCCGCGCGTGTCGGATCATGCCGCGCTATCGGCGGAACTGGAAATTATTCCGTGCCGCTCGGCGAGCGGGTGAATTCTCATTCTGTGCCCATGACGCCGACGATTTCCTCTCAACCTTCGTACGCTACCGACAAGCAACGCCTGGCGACAGGTCACGCCGTTCATTTGCTGCGCGGCGGTAACGATTTCTTTCCGGCGTTGATTCGCGCTTTCGATGCCGCCCGGCACGAGATCTGGCTCGAGACGTATCTCTTTGCCGACGACACCAGCGGTCGCGCCGTCGCCGAAGCCCTGATTCGTGCCGTGCAGCGCGGCGTCAAAGTGCGGCTGTTGATCGACGGCTGGGGGGCGCGCTTGTATCTGCCCGCAACACTGGAGCACGAACTGACGGCTGCCGGCATCGACGTGCTGCTTTACCGTCCCGAAGTTGAAAATCAGCCGTTTCGTTTTCGCCGGTTGCGCCGGCTGCACCGCAAGCTCTGCCACATCGACGGCAAAGTCGCGTTCATCGGCGGCATCAACATCATCGACGACATGAACACGCCGGGGCAAACGCCGCCGCGCATCGATTTTGCCGTGCGCGTCGAGGGGCCGATTCTGGCAGCTATCGTGCGAACCATGCGCCGCGTTCGCACGCTGGTCGAGCTGTCGCAGTTGCACCATGTCGCCCTCGAAGAAGACAGTCTTGCCGCCGTCGTTGCAGACGCTGGTGACGTTCGCGCCAAACTGCTTGTCCGCGACAACCTGAACCACCGCCACGCGATCGAGCGCGCTTATCTGACGGCGCTGGGACACGCCAAACACGAAGCGATCATCGCGTGCGCTTATTTTTTCCCGGGGTTGCGCTTTCAGCGGGCGCTGATTGCCGCCGCCCGCCGCGGCGTCAAAGTCACGCTGCTGCTGCAAGAGCGGGTCGAATACAAACTCATGCACCACGCGGTACGAACGCTTTACGAGAGATTTCTCAACGCCGGCATCGAAATCCAGGAGTACCACCGTTCGTTTCTACACGCCAAAGTTGCGGTCATCGACGGCCTTTATGCCACCGTCGGCTCCTCGAATATCGACCCTTACTCTTTTCTGATGGCGCGCGAAGCCAACGTGGTGGTGGATGACCCGGAATTCGCCGGACAACTGCGCGCCGCCCTGCTCGAGCTGATCGCCGACGGCGCCCGCCCGGTGTTGGCGGCGCAATGGCAACGGCGCACTTTGACGACCCGGCTGCTGTCGGCGCTGGCGTACGGCACGATCCGGCTCATCATGGCCGTCACCGGCGCCGATCCGGAAAAAGGCTGGTTCCCGATGTCGCGCGAAGCACGGGAAGCGCTCGAACAAAACGCTCCCTTGCCTCCGAAGCCATGAACCGCCGTCAGCGCGCGACTATTTTCGAACCCCCGACAACAATACCCAGCCGTCGAGCGTTCGCCAAGGCGCGATCTCAAACCACGGCGCGTAGCAAGCGCACAATTCTTCCTGCTGGCTTTCCAGGATGCCGGAAAGAATGAGGCGACCGCCGGGCGCGGCGCGACCGGCAAGCAGCGGCGCCAACACTCTCAACGGATTGGCGAGGATGTTGGCGATGACGAGGTCGAACGTCCGTTCGGGCAGTTGATCGGGCGTCACAAAATTCGCATCGAGATGGTTGGCCGCGGCGTTTTCGCGGCTGGCGATCAATGCTTGCGGGTCGATGTCGGTACCAAACGCCGAACCGTGTGCGCCAGCGCCGAACAAGCGCGCGGCAAGCAACAGAATACCGGAGCCGCAACCGTAATCGAGCACGGATTCGGAAACGCGCTCTTCTCCTTCTCCCCTCGCTCCTCCTGCGGGAGAGGAGGGGGAACTTGCACAACAAGATGGGGAAGAAAAATGTTCGCGCAACCACTTCAGGCACAACTGCGTGGTCGGATGCGAGCCGGTGCCGAAGGCCAGGCCGGGGTCGAGCCGCAGGAGATAACGGGCGGCAGCGGGCGGCGTCGCCCAAGTCGGCACGATCCAGAAATCGTCGGTCACCGCAATCGGCCCGAACTGCGCTTGCGTTTCGCGCACCCAATCGCGCTCGGCGACCGGCACGATTTCGAACAGCGGTAACGGACACGATAAAGTAGCCGCCATGTCCGTCAATCTTGCCGTCAACGATGTCCTTAACGTCACCGCGTCCGCCGCCTCTGCTCCATCGGCGAACAACGCATCAATCCGCACCACCGGCCAGAGCAAACCTTCGGGGATACCGGGTTCGCCGTATTGCGGCGTTTCTTTGTCGGTGCCGACGTAGGGATCGGACAAGTCGACCGACAGTGCGCCGAGGTCGAACAGCGCGTCGGACCACGCCTCAGTCTGCGCCGCCTCCGCCTCGAAACGCAAGGCGTGATAACTCACTTCATCGATTTCCGCAGCGCCATCCGTTCTTCGAGGTAGTGGATCGAGTAATTGCTGCGGACGAAGTTCTCATCGGCCAGCAAATCCTGATGCAGATCGAGGTTGGTTTTAATGCCGTCAATCACCATTTCGGAAAGCGCCACCCGCATCCGGGCGATGGCCTGCGCGCGCGTGTCGCCGTAGGAAATGATTTTTCCGATCATTGAATCGTAATGCGGCGGCACGAAGTAATTGTGAAAAACATGGGAATCGACCCGAATGCCCGGCCCGCCCGGCGCATGGTACGACGTGATGCGTCCGGGAGACGGCGCAAACGTTTCGGGGTCTTCGGCGTTGATCCGGCACTCGATGGAATGGCCGCGACGAACGACGTCGCGCTGACGCAGCGTCATCTTGTGGCCGGCGGCGATTTTGATTTGCTCTTGAACGATGTCGATGCCGGTGATCATCTCGGTGACCGGATGTTCGACCTGAATGCGCGTGTTCATTTCGATGAAGAAGAATTCACCGTCCTGATAGAGAAACTCGAACGTGCCGGCGCCGCGATAACCGATCTTGCGGCAGGCGTCGGCACAGCGGTCGCCGATCCGGGTCAACGTGCGCTCCGGAATGCCGACGGCCGGCGCTTCTTCGATGATCTTCTGATGGCGACGCTGCATCGAACAGTCACGGTCGGACAGCCAGATGGCGTTCTTGTGTGAATCGGCGAGAACCTGGATTTCGATGTGGCGCGGATTGGCCAGAAAGCGCTCCATGTACACCGTCGGATTGCCGAACGCGCTCTGCGCTTCGGCGCGCGTCAGCGTCACCGCCGACAACAGCGCCGCTTCGGTGTTGACGACGCGCATACCGCGACCGCCGCCGCCGCCGGCCGCTTTGATAATCACCGGGTAGCCGACCTGGCGGGCGATTTGCAAAATTTCCTTCGGGTCTTCCGGCAACGCCCCTTCCGAACCCGGCACGCACGGCACACCGGCCTTGGTCATCAGCACCTTGGCGTTGACCTTGTCACCCATCATCCGGATCGTTTCACCTCTGGGGCCGATGAAAACAAAACCGGACGATTCCACTTTTTCGGCGAAATCGGCGTTTTCCGACAAAAAGCCGTAGCCGGGATGAATCGCCTGCGCGTCGGTAACTTCGGCGGCAGCGATGATCGCCGGCATGTTCAGATAACTCAGCGTCGGCGACGCCGGCCCGATGCACACCGATTCGTCGGCCAAGCGGACGTATTTGGCGTCGCTGTCGGCTTCCGAGTGCACGACGACGGTCTTGATCCCCATTTCGCGGCAGGCGCGTTGAATCCGCAGGGCAATCTCGCCGCGGTTGGCGATCAGAATTTTGTCAAACATGGGGAGAGGTTTGCGAGCGGCCACGTGAACAATCCTGCGCTTGTTGGTAAATACTTGCCTACGTTAATACAGCAAGGGACGGTTGCTTATTCGATCACGAAAAGCGGCTGGCCGAATTCGACCGGATGTCCGTTCTCGACCAGAATGGCCTTGATGACTCCGGAGCGATCGGCCTCGATTTCGTTCATCAGTTTCATCGCCTCGACGATACACAGCGTATCGCCTTCCTTGACGGCGCTGCCGACATCGACGTACGCCTTGGCGCCCGGCGACGATGCCCGGTAGAACGTTCCGACCATCGGGCTGGTGACCTTGTGCCCGCTCGGCGCCGCCGGCGTTTCCGGCGCGGCGGGCGCGCTGACGGGGGCCGCGACCGGAGCCGCATGGAGGGGCGGCGCCATCATCATCGTCGGTGCCGTGGCCATCGACATGGAAGCGCGGGTGATGCGCACCCGTTCTTCGCCCTCCTGAATTTCGAGCTCGGCGATACCGGAAGTTTCGACCAGTTCGATCAGCGTTTTGAGTTTGCGTAAATCCATGGTTAAGGCCCTTTTTGTAAATACTCGAGCGCCCACGTCAGCGCGAACTCGTAACCGCGTACGCCGAGACCGGCGATGACCCCGACGGCCTGATCGGCCAGCAGCGACCGGTGACGGAACGGTTCACGGGCGTGGATATTGGACAAGTGAACTTCAATGAAAGGCAGCGCTACTCCGGACAGCGCATCGCGCAGCGCCACACTGCTGTGCGTCAGTCCGCCCGGATTGATCACGATGAACCCGACCCCTTTTTGCGGCGCCGCGTGAATACAGTCGATCAGCGCGCCTTCGTGATTGCTTTGAAACGATGAACTCAGCGCGCCTGTCGCTTGCGCCAGACGCGCCAGACGCGCGTCGATGTCGGCAAGCGTGTCGTGACCGTAAATCGTCGGCTCGCGCGTACCCAGCAAATTCAGATTGGGGCCGTGCAGCACCAAAATGTGAGGAGCGTTTGCAACTGAAAGCTTGGGAGCAGTCATGGCGCGGAACGAGGAGGGTAGCGAAAGCGACTAACGCTTATCGGATCTGTGTGAGAAGAGCTGCAAAAACAGGATTACGGCACGATCATCGCGCAAATGCGCGCAAGACGTTGCGAAAAGAGACGGCATTGCAAAAAAGGAAAAACGGGGCAAAGCCGAGCAAAGCGCGTTCACGGGAACCCATCGCAAGGAAGCAATGGGTAGCAGTTTGCCGCAATTCGCTACAAGTTGTCCAGTGTCCGGCGATAATTTCGGAATTAAGGCGAAAGCGCGTCGCGCCCGGTGGCTGACGGAACACAAGAAACGTCGAATTTTAGAAAGCGTGCGCTTACTTGTCGCGTAGCCGCGCAAACACAGGAGCCGTTTCAGGCAGATGGCCGTGCCAGATCCGAAAGCTCTCGGCGGCCTGTTCGACCAGCATCCCGAAACCATCGCTGCACCGGCGGGCGCCACCTGTTTTCGCCCAGCGCAAAAAGAAGGTCGATTCGTCGTCGGCATAGCTCAAGTCATAAAAGAACGTGGCGTCCGCACACAACGAACTCAGCCAAGGCCAGACGTTCACCGCCTCCCCCGCTTCCCTCAAGCTGGTGGCATGGATCACGAGGTCGAACGGCGCTTCACGAATGCGCGCCGCAACCGCATCGGTCGCCCACCATCCGTCAGCAGGGGGAGGCGAAAAAGGGAAGAGCAGCGCATCAGGGTAAGCCGCCGCAAACCGCTGAACGAGGCGCTGCGCCTTGTCGGCCGTCCGGTTCCACAGCACGAGTTGCGACGGGCGTGCATCGAGCAACGGCCCCAGAATACCGGCGCTCGCCCCGCCCGCGCCCAGAACCAAAAGGCGCTGTCCGGCCAGCGGCAGCCCGAGCCGGCCGGTCAGGTCGCGGACAAGCCCGATGCCGTCGGTGTTGTCGGCGCGCCAGCCGCCGCTTCCGTCGTTTGTCAGCGTATTGGCCGCCCCCGCCAAACGCGAGCGCTCGCTAACGTCCGTCGCTTCGCGGAACGCGGCCTCCTTGAACGGCGCCGTGACGTTCATCCCGACCCCGCCGCCGGCGAAAAACGTCCGGGCGGCTTCGGCAAAACCGGAACCATCGGCATCCACCGGCGCTTCAAGGCGCCGGTACGCGAGCGCAACCCCCGTCTGTTTCGCAAACGCCTGATGAATCTCGGGCGAGCGGGAGTGCGCGACAGGATTTCCGATGACGGCGAATAGCTTCATTTTCCGGAGAAACGCTGACAGAAAGCGAACATTCTATCGCGAGTGTCGTTGCGGATCCGGCACAATTGACCGCGCGTGCTGGTTAAGGAACCTCTGAAAAACCCTTCCTGTCATTCTGCGCGTAGCGAAGCGAAGTCGCAGAATCCAGGCGCCGCGTGGATCCTGCGACTTCGCGCAGGATGACAAGCGGGGATAGCAGGGTTGTTCAGAGTGTCCTTAACGCTGGCCGAATCAAGGCCCCTCTGCTGGCAGCAATCGCCCCCTGTCAGCGTCATCGTTTGCTGCTTGCCGTTGCCGTCACAGAGCATGCCCGCAGTTTTCTGGCAGCATCAGGCATCAGGACTGTTTTCTGCCTCCCAATCGCCGAAACGCCACCCCTGTCGCCAGCAGTCCGAGCAACAGCAGTACCCAACGATCCAGCGTCGGAACGGGTTGGGTGATCGCATAGGGTTGCGGCTGCGCCGTGAACTGCGCGGTGCAGGCGCGGTGCTCGCTCATCACCACGGCGGTTTCGCGTAAAAGACCGGAACAATTCCCGCTCCAGCCGTCAAAGTCGTAACCCGGGGCTGGTGTGGCAACCAAGTTGACGCTAGCGCCGACGGTATAGGTACCAGAGCAGATACCGGTAGTGGCGGTACAGTCATCAATCAGGCCTGCCGGATCCTCACTGACGCTGCCGTTGCCGGTCACGCTGACGGTAAGTGCGAATAAGTGCTCCACGGCACCGCTGCTGCAGGCGACGGTTGAGCGCGTAAAACCACGCTGATCGAGGCCATTGACCGGAGGAGCCGCGCATACGGTCAACAGGCCGTTCCCGAACGCGTCGCTGCTTGCGCCCGGCAGCATCGTCAGCGTCGGGCCGCCGTTGTCGGCCAGCGCGCCGAGATCGAGGGTAGCGTTGCTGACGCTGGTGGCCGCCGTGAGCCCGCAAGCGGAGCCGCCGTCGAGGTTGCCGCCGTTGTCGGTGACAGCGCCGAAACAAGATTGAACAATCGTATTGGTCAACTCGGCAGTCAACTGAGGATTTCCCGGATTGTTGTTGCGAAGGTCCGGGGAAGAGTTACCGGCCAGCGTGGCGTTGGTCATCGAGAGTGCGCCGGCGTTGCCGTTATAAATGCCGCCGCTGCCGGATTGGGCGGTATTGCCGGACACGGTCGAGTTGGTAAGTGAGAGTGTGGATGAATTGTAAATGCCGCCGCCATGTAAACGGGCGCTGTTGCCGGACACGGTGCTGTTGGTCATCGTGAGTGTGCGGGCGCTGGCGTTGTAAACGCCGCCGCCAGCGTCGGCGCTGTTGTCGGACACGGTACTGTTGTTCAGCATGAGTGTGCCGT
The DNA here is from genome assembly GCA_031260355.1 of Burkholderiales bacterium. Lineage (GTDB taxonomy): Bacteria > Pseudomonadota > Gammaproteobacteria > Burkholderiales > Casimicrobiaceae > UBA931. Next base: position 723 of record JAIRJZ010000085.1, on the reverse strand, counting down.
CGTTATAAATGCCGCCGCCCCCCACGGTGGAAGAATTGTCCGACACGACGATGTTGGTCAGCTTGAGCGCGCCTGAGTAGTTGTAAATGCCGCCGCCCAAGCCGCTTTGAAACCCCCTTTGATGGTGAAGTTGGCGAACTCAGCGGTGGTGCCCGCGCTCACGGTGAACACCCGAACCGAGTTGTTGCCGCTGACGGCAAGGCCGGGGGCATCGGCGCCATCAATCGTCAGGTTCTTGTTCACGGTCAGCGTGCCGGCCAGCGTGATGGTGGAACCGGTGAGCGCGGCAGCGAAGTTGATGGTGTCGCCGGAAGCGGCTGCGGCAATGGCGTCGCGCAAGCGACAGGTGTCGGGATTGCCGACCACGCAGTTGGCGGCAACGGCGAGAGTGGCGTCGGAGTTGGTGTTAACGGTGATCGTCGCTGCCGAGGCCGGGACGGCGGCAAACGCCAAAGCCAAGGGTAATCCCAGAAGCGTCAACAGCGCAGTAGCGCGTTTCAAGGGTGAGGCAGAACGAGCGAGGGAAATTCTGTGCTTCATGATTTATACCCTAAGGAACCTCTGAAAAACTCTTCCTGTCATTCTGCGCGTAGCGAAGCGAAGTCGCAGAATCCAGACGCCGCGTGGATCCTGCGACTTCGCGCAGGATGACAAGCGGGGGATAGCAGGGTTGTTCAGAGCGTTCCTAACCGAAATCACAAGGGAAACAACAAACGTCAGTTC
>JAIRJZ010000058.1 GCA_031260355.1 Burkholderiales bacterium | reverse complement strand
AGCTTGCGCTTCCGCAGTGGGTGCATTGCATGAGTATCCCTCCTTTGTTCTAAGGAAGATTGTATCTCCTGCCACACAAAAAATCAATATAAAGTGAACAATCTGCTTGAAGGGGAGGGAGACTTCTTATGCGAGCGGGAGAGAAAGCGGGGCAGGCGGCGATTCACTCTGCGGGTTTTTCGCGGACGGTTTCGACACCCTGATTGGCGAGCGCGTCGGCACGTTCGTTGCCGGGGTGACCGGCATGGCCTTTGACCCAATGCCATTCGATCTGATGGCGGGCGGCTTCATGGTCGAGCGTTTGCCAGAGGTCGCTGTTCTTGACCGGCTTTTTGTTGGCGGTTTTCCAGCCGTTTTTTTTCCAGTTGTGAATCCATTGTTCGATGCCGTTTTTGACGTAAACGGAATCGGTGTAAAGCTGCACGGCGCAAGGCCGGGTCAGCGCGGCGAGCGCTTCGATAGCGGCGGTCAGCTCCATCCGACTGGAGGTGGTGTGCGCTTCGCCGCCGAAAAGTTCGCGGCGGGCATCGCCGAAAATGAGCAACGCGCCCCAACCGCCGGGGCCCGGATTGCCGCTGCAAGCGCCATCGGTGTAAATCTCAACCATTCGGGTCATGATCGTTTTTCTTGTCCTTGCGGGGTTTTGTGCGCTTCCGCCCAGTTTTTGCGACGGGCGACGCGTTGCCACACCGGGGTGATCACGCGCATGCCAGCCACTTTTTTGACGGCATACAGAAAATAAATGCCGCCGGCGATCGGCCACCAGCGATCACCGGCCTTTTCGATGGTGCGGCAGCGGGCGAGCCAGTTGGCGCGCGCGAACGGTGGCGCGTAAACGTCGAAGCCGCCGCCGAGGATATCGAATCCGAGCAGCGCCAGCCAATCCTTGATGCGGTAGGCGCTCAGAAAGCGGCCGTTCCACGGCGGTTGTGAGTCTTTGCAAAGGCGCTGGCGGACGCCGAACAGCGAATAAGGATTGATGCCGGCGATCAGCAGACGACCTTCGGGGCGCAGTACGCGATGCACCTCGCGCAGCAGTTGGTGCGGGTCGTCGGTGAATTCGAGCGCGTGCGGCATCGCGATCAGGTCGATCACGTCATCCGGCAGCGGCAGGGCGTGTGGATCGGCGCGGACGGCCGCAGGCGGATTGAAATCGAGCGTCCAGCGGTGCGGAATGCGCGATTGCGCCAGCAGCGGTTGTTGCGGCAGACCGATTTGCAGCGCGTAAAAACCGAAGAGGTCGGGAACGGTGCGGTCAAACCAGGCTTGTTCGCGGGCCAACAGGTACTGCCCGAGCGGGGTTTGCCAGCCGCGCAGCGCTTCCGGCGACATGGCCGGCGGCGCAACGGTTGACAGGTCGGGCGGCAGGTTCGATGATGCACTCATGGTGGCGATTATCCCTATCCCCGCTCTCGACGACAACTATATTTGGTTGATTCACGATGGCCGTCATGCCGTGGCGGTGGATGTCGGCGAGGCGCCGCCGCTTCTGGAGCGGCTTAGCGCGCTGAAGTTGACGCTGTCGGCGGTGCTGTGTACGCATCACCATGCCGACCATGTCGGTGGCAATGTGGCGCTGATCGAGCGCTATCCGGTGCCGATCTACGGCCCGGAAAGCGAGAACATTCCGGCGCGTACTGTGTCATTGCGCGGCGGCGAAACGCTGACGCTGCCCGGGCTGGAAGTGCCGTGCCGCGTGCTGGCGGTGCCGGGTCACACGCTGGGGCATCTGGCGTATGTGATGGAGACGCCGGAAGGGACGGTGCTTTTTTGCGGCGACACGTTGTTTGCGGCCGGATGCGGGCGCGTTTTCGAGGGAACGGCGGCGATGATGTGGCAATCGTTGTCGGCGCTGGCGGCATTGCCGGAGACGACGCCTGTTTGCTGCGCGCATGAATACACGCAGTCGAACCTGCGGTTTGCGCGGGTGGTCGAACCGGGCAACGCGGCATTGGCGGCGCGTGATGCGGCAGTGCAGACGTTGCGCGCCGCTGGCAAACCCAGCGTACCGTCAACGCTGGCAGAAGAGCGGGCGACCAATCCTTTTTTGCGTGTCGATGTTCCGGCGGTACAAGCGGCGGCGCGGGCTTACAGCGGGTTACCATGCACAACAGCGCCGGAAACTTTCGCCGCGCTGAGAGCGTGGAAGGATCGTTTTCGCTGACCGTATTCCGGCGGCGAATGGTGCGCGGCTTATTGACGCATCGCGGTGGTCGTCCTACTATCCGGGTAGTTTCTCGCCGTCAGCACGGCGTCGTTATGTGGACAGGTTGCCCCCTGGGCGGCCGCTGTTTCAGGGAGTTATTTTGCGTTATCTGCCCACGATTTTCCGTTATTTTCTCGTTGCGCTGGCGGCCATTACGCTTTCTTCATGCGCTTCTTTTCAAAATCAGGAACCATCCGAGGCGGTGACACAGGTCGGAATGCCGTCCGGCGAAGTTCAAGCGGAGGCGTCTACCAAACCGACCAGCGATGTGGTTCTTTATTCCCCGCCGGCGCTGTCTGACGAACCCGCAGAACCGCCGGTGTTCACACCGGAACAGCAGGCCGAACTGGAAGCCTTGCCGCCGCCGGAAACCGATTTGTGGGAGATGATTGTTGACGGATACGGCATTCCCGATGTGCAGGGGCCGCTGGTCGAAAAATGGGAACGGTGGTACAGCAGCCGTCCCGATTATGTGGCGCGAATGATCAATCGCAGCCGCTTGTACCTGTATCACATCGTTCATGAAGTTCAGGCGCGCCAGATGCCGATGGAGATTGCACTGTTGCCGATGATCGAGAGCGCTTACAACCCGAACGCGTTATCGACGGCTCGTGCTTCCGGCATCTGGCAATTCATTCCGTCCACCGGAAAAAATTACGGACTGAAACAGGACTGGTGGGTCGATGAGCGTCGCGACGTGTTGTCGGCAACCGATTCGGCGCTCAATTATCTGCAAAAATTGCATGGAGACTTCAACGACTGGCAGTTGGCGTTGGCCGCTTACAACTGGGGCGAGGGCAGCGTCTCGCGGGCGCTGGCAAAAAATCGCGCCAGCGGTTTGCCGCGAACGTATGAAGCGCTGAAGATGCCGAAAGAGACGGCCAATTATGTGCCGAAATTGCAGGCGGTCAAAAACATCATTCGCGACCCTGAAAAATACAATATCGAGTTGGCCGATATGCCCGACGCGCCGTACTTTACCGTCGTGAAGACGACGAGACGGATGGATATCGATATGGCGGCGTCGCTTGCCGAGATGTCGAAAGAAGAATTTCTGGCGTTGAACCCACAGCACAACCGGCCGGTGATTGCCGGTGCCGACGAATTCACCCTGCTGTTGCCGATCGACAAAGCCGAACTGTTTGCGTCGAAGCTGGAGCTGGCCGATCAGCCGCTGGTGACGTGGCAAGCGCATCGGTTGCACAAAGGCGAGACATTCACACAGGTGGCGGACAAATTCGGAATGTCGCTTGAAGCGTTGCAGGCGGTGAACGGACTGGGGCGTCGCGCCCAGGCGCGTGAAGGCATGATGTTGCTGGTGCCGGCACAACAGCCGTCGCAGACGACCGAAGCGTTGCTTGCCAAAGCGGTGTTTACCACGGTGCCGGCCGGGCGCGTGTCGTATTACAAGGTCAAGCGCGGCGACACATTGACGCAGATTGCCGGCCGTCACGGCACGACGGTGGAAGAGCTGATGCGGCTTAACGGCTTGAAGAGCGCCAGGAATCTGCGCGCGGGCAAAAACATCCGCATTTACAATGAAGAAGCCGTGCGTGCCGCCGCGCTGTCGCCGACACGGACGGCGGCTAAGACGGGTAGTAAGGCGGATGCGCGTACGGCGGCGTCGGCGCAGACGGCGTATTACAAAGTACAGAAAGGCGATACGCTGGGACAGATCGCTTCGCGCTATCGGGTCAGCGTTCAGGATTTGATGCACTGGAACGGCCTGACGAACGCCAAGGCGTTGCGGGCCGGACAGAATTTGCAAGTGTTCGCCGACACGCCGGTTCAGGTTGCGGTAAAGTCATCGGCGGCAAAACCGTCGAGGTCGCAGGCGAACGGCGGCGAACACTCCCAAGCCGTTTATTACAAAGCGCAAAAAGGCGATACGCTGTACAACATTGCCTTGCGGCACGATGTCAGCGTTGACGAGTTGATGCGCTGGAACGATCTGAAAAAAGCCACGGCATTGCGAGCCGGACAAACGATCCGGGTTTCCGAGATCGACGCCCGTGTCGCAAAGGCCGATAAAAATTAAGCGATGACAGACACGCTTTCCGAAGAATCGCTGTTGCAGTTTCCCTGCGATTTTCCGATCAAGGTGATGGGAAAAAATGCGGAGGGATTCGCGCAGGCGATTGCCGATGTTGTTGTGGCGCATGTGCCGGATTTCGATCCGGCAGCGATGGAAATGCGTTCCTCCAAAGAAAACCGCTACCTGTCGCTGACCGTGACGGTGCGCGCGACGGACAAAGCGCAACTCGACGCGCTATACCGCGCACTGACCGCGCATCCGATGGTGAGTATGGTGCTGTGAACGCAGGTGTTCAGAAAGCCACGAGTTTTTCGTGACTAGAGAAGTTTCTGGTTAGTCGTTAGTCGTACACAGCGCGACAACAAAGCGTTCAGAAAGAACCTCTCTGGATTCCCGCGAAAGCGGGAATCCAGAGAGGTTTTGATTTATGTGTAGAACCTATCTCAAAATTGTTTGAGCAACAGACTGACTGCTGAAATCTGCACAAAACCGAGGAAATTCTCCGGATGGAATTCCCAGCGGTTCAACAATCGACGCTTATGTTTGATC
>JAIRJZ010000056.1 GCA_031260355.1 Burkholderiales bacterium | reverse complement strand
AGCTTGCGCTTCCGCAGTGGGTGCATTGCATGAGTATCCCTCCTTTGTTCTAAGGAAGATTGTATCTCCTGCCACACAAAAAATCAATATAAAGTGAACAATCTGCTTGAAGGGGAGGGTTTTGTCAGCAGCCCTATTTTCTCCTGAAGCGGGAGAGGGATGAAGTACGGTGCCTCTTGATCTGTATATGAGTGAACCAAAACCATTCTGATCGCGCTCTCTGCGATCAAATGGCCTTTTGCCCTCTACGACTTCAACGCCTCGAACTGTTGCCGCACTTTGTCCAGCGTCGCCTTGAAGGCGGCGAGGCGCTCTTTTTCCTGCTCGACGACCGTCTGCGGCGCCCGCGCGACAAAGCTTTCGTTGCCAAGTTTGCCTTGCGCCTTGCCGATCTCCCCTTCCAGACGGGCGATTTCTTTTTGCAGCCGTTCGCGTTCGGCGGCCACGTCGATTTCGATCTTCAGCATCATCCGGAAATCGCCGACCACTTGCACCGGCGCCGGCGACACCGGCAATGCGTCTCCGGCGGCATTCACGCCGGAGAGTTTCGCCAACGCCGCCAGATACGGCGCATACGCTTCGACCACCGCCGGATCGCCCGCTACCAGCAACGGTACTTTCTGCGCCGGCGACAAATTCATTTCCGCGCGCAGACTGCGGCAAGCGTTGATCATTTCTTTCAAATGCGCGATCTTCGTTTCGCTTGCCTCATCGAGAAGCTTCGGATCGCACACCGGATACGGCGCCGTTCCGATGAAATCGGTCGTCTTGCGATGCGCCATCGGCGCCACCGTTTGCCACAGCTCTTCGGTGATGAACGGAATCAGCGGATGCGCCAACCGCAAGATCGCTTCCAGCGTCCGCACCAGCGTGCGGCGGGTACCGCGTTGTTGCGCTTCGTTGCCCTGATTCAACTGCACTTTCGCCAGTTCGACGTACCAATCGCAATACTCGTCCCACACCAGTTCATACACCGTGCGCGCGATCAGATCGGGACGGTAAGCGGCAAAATGCTGTGCGACCTCGGCCTCGGCGCGCTGCAACCGACTCTTCATCCAGCGGTCAACGAACGAAAATTCGATGGTGCCGTCGCCCGGTTGGTGACGGCTTTGCAAGCCGCAATCCTTGCCTTCGCAATTCATCAGCACGAAACGGGTGGCGTTCCACAACTTGTTGCAGAAGTTGCGGTAACCCTCGCAGCGCTGCATGTCGAACTTGATGTCGCGCCCCGGATTCGCCAGACTGGCGAAAGTAAAACGCAACGCATCGGTACCGAACGCCGGAATCCCTTCCGGAAACTCCTTGCGTGTCCGCTTCTCGATCTTCGCCGCGTCTTTCGGATTCAACAGCCCGGTCGTACGTTTTTTTACCAGCGATTCGAGAGCGATGCCGTCGATCAAATCAATCGGATCGAGCACGTTGCCCTTCGACTTGCTCATCTTCTGGCCTTCGGCGTCGCGGATCAGCCCGGTCACATACACATGATGAAACGGAATCCTGCCGGTGATGTGCCGCGTCATCATCACCATCCGCGCCACCCAGAAGAAAATGATGTCGAACCCGGTGACCAGAACCGACGACGGTAGATAACGGTCGATCACCGGATTGGATTGCTGCGGCCATTCCGGCGTCCAGTCGAGCGTCGAGAACGGCCACAGTGCCGATGAATACCAGGTGTCGAGCACGTCGGGGTCGCGGGTCAACGCGCCGTGATAATTTTCTTTCGCCGCCAGCGCCCGCGCTTCGTCTTCGTCGTGCGCCACCCAGCAGCGTCCATCGTCGCCATACCAGGCGGGAATCTGATGCCCCCACCACAGGTGCCGCGAGATACACCAATCTTGCGCGTTGCGCATCCAGGCGTAGTAAGTATTGATCCAGCTTTCCGGCACGAAACGAACCTCGCCGGATTCGACGACTTCAATCGCTTCCTGCGCGATCGTTTTTCCGCTGTACCCGGGCTTGTTGACCGCGACAAACCATTGATCGGTCAGCATCGGTTCGATGACCGTATGCGTGCGGTCGCCGCGCGGCACTTTCAGCTTGTGCGGTTCGACTTTCTCCAGGAAGCTTTGCGCTTCGAGATCGGCAACCACTTGTTTGCGCGCCTCGAAACGATCGAGTCCGTGATACCGCTCCGGCGCTGCGTCACTGATTCTGGCATCCAGCGTCAATATACTGATCTGCGGCAACCGATGGCGCTGTCCCACCGCGTAGTCGTTGAAATCGTGCGCCGGCGTCACCTTGACGCAACCGGTGCCGAATTCACGGTCAACGTAATCGTCGGCGATGATCGGAATGCGACGGTCGGTCAGCGGCAGTTCCACCGTTTTGCCGATCAGTTTTTGGTAACGTTCGTCATCGGGATGCACCATCACCGCCACATCGCCCAGCATTGTTTCCGGTCGCGTTGTCGCAACAGTCAATCCGCGCATGCCGTTGACCGGACCCTCGCTAAACGGATACGTGATGTGCCACAGAAAACCGTCTTCTTCGTCCTGCGCCACTTCGAGGTCGGACACCGCCGTTCCCAACACCGGATCCCAGTTCACCAGCCGCTTGCCGCGATAAATCAATCCTTCGTTGTACAGACGCACGAACGTTTCGGTGACTGTTTTCGATAGCCCCGCATCCATCGTGAAACGCTCACGGCTCCAGTCGGGCGACGTGCCCAGACGCCGCATCTGCTGCGTGATGGTATTGCCGGAAATTCCCCGCCATTCCCATACTTTTTCGATGAACTTCTCGCGGCCAAGATCGTGCCGCGACACGCCTTGCGCTTCGAGTTGCCGCTCCACCACCATCTGCGTCGCAATACCGGCGTGATCAGTGCCCGGCTGCCACAGCGTGTTGATCCCGAGCATCCGGTGGTAACGGATCAGCGCGTCCATGATCGTCTGCTGGAACCCGTGCCCCATGTGCAGCGTGCCGGTGACGTTCGGCGGCGGCAACATAATGCAAAACGACGCATCGACGGGTTTTTCGGTGTCCAAACCGGCCTTGAAATAGCCTGCGTCCTCCCATTGTGGATACCAGCGGCGTTCAATCTCCGCCGGGTCGAAACTTTTAGCGAGCGTCATAGTGTTTTGGGAAGGTGTTCCGAACTGAATATGTGATTATAACGGATACGTTTTGTCGGGACGATCAGCACCGTAATGCCTCATCTGCCGCCACTCCGATACCGCTATTCCCGCGAAAGCGAGAATCCAGAAAGCTGATTCACGCGGAAGGCGCGGAGAAAAACAAGCCCTCCCCGTCATTCTGCGCGAAGTCGCAGAATCCAAAATCCGTCCTTGCCACACCATTTCAGGTGGATTCTGCGACGCCGCTTCGCTCCGCGCAGAATGACGAAGAAAGAGGCAACGCGACAACCCCATCAGGATTGCAGCGGCGGCGTTTGCTCCGGAGAATTGCTCCCCCTGTCTTTGTCTTTCTCCGTATCTTCGCCGCGCGCGATCAGGATGCTGCAATGCACCCGATCCATCAAGCCGAAGCCGGTCGAACCTTTCCACCAGCGCGCCGCGAAACTCTGCTCGCGCTTATGCCCCAGAATCAGCAGATCGATGTCAAGCTCCTTGGCGAGCCGCGCGATGACTTCGATCGGATCGCCGGTCGCCGCATGCGTGCGTGCCGGCAAGCCGTGCGCCGCCAGATACAACTGCGCCGCCTCAAGGTCTTTTTCGGCAAGCTTGGCGTCCTGCTCGAACGCCAGCGCCGGCACATATTCACCGGCCAGCGTATAGACCGCCAAATCGTGAATCACCGCCACGATATGAATTTCGGCATCGCGCGGATCGAACGTCAGGCATTCGTCGAGCGCGTAACGGCTGGCTTGCGAACCATCGTAAGCAATGAGGATACGTTTGTGCATGGTTGGCCTCCTCGCAAAAAATTCTTACCGTTATCCTACCCCGAAAAACGGAAAAATCAGATAGCCCGTTTCCCGGCAGCGAATTCCTGTACGCCGCAAAATGCCAGCGCCGTCGTCGCAAGATTCTGCCAGACATCCACGGGCGGTCCGCTCAGTGTCAGACCCTTGGCCTGCGCGTCCAGTTTCGCCAATGTTCTCAGAAAACCCGGCAATGCCGCATTGGGCACCCGCCGCGCCGCTTTTTCCATCGCCGCCTGCCGTCGCCCCCAGACCCGTGCCTGCCGCACCGCCTGCGCGGCGGCCATCCCTTGCATCGTCAACGCCCGCACGGCGCACAGCGCATGCACGTCCTCGGAGAACTGCCACACCGGCAACGTCACCGCCTCGCCTTCGTCACGCAACGCCTGCAACAAACGCACCACCCGCGCCGCGTCACCGGCCAGCCACGCTTCCGACAACGCAAACACATCGTAGCGCGCCACATCGGCAATCGCCGTTTCGACCATTTCCATCGTCAACGCGCCGGCCGGAAACAGCAGTTCCAGCTTTTCGATTTCCTGACGCGCCGCCAGCAGATTGCCTTCGCAATGGTCGGCGAGGTACGCCAGCATTTCGTCTGTCGCCTGTTGTCCCTGTCGCCGCAAACGCTCGCCGATCCAGCGCGGCAACGCTTCGCGTTCCAGCGGCTGCACCGGCACCACCGTTCCCACCGCTTCCAGCGCCTTGAACCATCCGGTCGCCTGCATCGTTTTATCAGCGCGCGGCAATGTGATCAGCGTCACTTGCTGCGCGTCCAGCGTCTGTGCGTAGCGTTCCAGCACTTTCGCGCCTTCGGTTCCCGGTTTCCCGGACGGGATGCGCAAATCGAGCAACCGCCGTTCGCCGAACAAGCCGAGATTGCTGTGCGCCGCCAACAGACTGTCCCACTTGAAACCGCTCTCGACGACGAACACTTCGCGCTCGATACAACCTGCTTCGCGCGCGGCATGGCGGATGGCATCGCCCGCTTCCTGAACGAACAACGCTTCATCGCCGTGCACCACATACAGCGGCGACAGCAACTTTGTTAGATGTTTTTCGAGATCGTCGAAACGGATTTGCATACGCGGCGAAATTTAAGAAGTTTTACTCAAACGTTTACTGGAGCCTGTCTCAAGATCACTTTAACGCTATAAGCGTTCGGCCGGCTATTCCGTCATTCCCGCGGAAGCGGGAATCCAGGCTTTCTTTTCTGGATTCCCGCTTTTGCCGGAATGACGACTTCTTGATACCGGATTCCTGATACCTTTTGAGACAGTTCCTGCTACCATGAAAGCACCGCACAGCTCCACTCTCTCTCGCTTGCGGGAGAGAGGGGGCAATGGCACACATCCCTTGCCTTTTGAGCCTTCCTTTCACCCTCTCCCCCACCCCTCTCCCGCGTGCGGGCGAGGGGAGATTCGTTCTGCTACCCCGGCGGCTGCGCTTTCTGCAACCGCCGCAGGATTTGCTGCGCCGCATCCTGCTGCATCTCCTGCAAAATGCTTTGTTCCTGAATTTCGCGCGCCAACCGCTGCGTGTCGTCGTACGAATAGGTACGCTGGATTTCAATCTCGCCGGGCTGCATCCAGTCATTGCCGTCGTTGTCGTACAGGCGGAACGCATAGATTTTGGTCAACACATACTCGCGGGCGCGACCACCGGAGGTCAGCGACAGTACCGCCTTGTCGTCGGCCAGCCGTTTGAGATCAAGCACCACTTGCGCATCCTTTGGATGTTCCACCACCGTCAGCCCCGAAACGCGACTCAACAGTTTGCGCAAATCCTCATTCAATCCGGACGCTTCGGCGCCGTTGATCGCAATCTTCTGAAACGTGTAGGCGACTTGCCCGCGCAGCTTGAACCCGCACGCCGACAATGCCCCGGTTACGCCCAGCAACAGCGCGCTTTGCAACAGCGCGCGGCGTCTTTTCTCAAACGACGACATTGATCAGCCTCCCTGGCACGATGACGACTTTTTTGACCGCCCTGCCCTCTGCGTGTTTTGCGACTTCGGCGCTGTCGCGCGCCATCTCTTCCAGCATTTCGCGCGTTGCCGTCGCTGGCGCCGTCAGTTTGCCGCGCAACTTGCCGTTGATCTGCAACACCAGTTCGATTTCGTCCTGCACCAGCGCCTTGCCGTCAACTTCCGGCCAAGGCGCGTCGAGCAGTGTTCCATAGGTCTTGCCGTAGCCGAGCTTTTCCCACAACACATACGCCGTGTGCGGCACGATCGGATACAGGATACGCAACAAAACTCCCAGCCCTTCGCTTGTCGCCATGTTTGACGCGGCGCTGTTGTCGTCGTGCGCTTCCAGCGCGTTGAGCATTTTCATCCCGGCAGAGACGACCGTGTTGTACTGCAAACGCTCATAATCGAAGTTGGCCTGTTTCAGCGTGCTGTGGATTTCAAAACGCAACTGCCGGGCGGCTTTGTCTTGCGCCGATCCCTCGGCTGTTCCTTCTGACGCTGTTGCCTCCGCAGTGACCATCACACCGCGCTCGTTGGCGTACTGCCACAGCCTCCGCAAAAAGCGATGCGCCCCTTCGACGCCGGCGTCCGACCATTCGAGCGTTGCCTCCGGGTGCGACGCGAACATCACGAACAGCCGCGCCGTATCGGCACCGTAGCGGTCGATCAAGTCCTGCGGATCGACACCGTTGCTTTTCGATTTCGACATCGTGCCGATACCGGCATACTCGACCGGCTTGCCGTCGGCTCTGGCGCGCGCCCCGGTGATTTTGCCGACGCTGTCGCGTTCCAGTTCGACATCTTCCGGCGCGTAATAGTCAATGCCGCCTTTGTCCGTACGGCGCTGGAAGATGTGGTTTAACACCATTCCCTGCGTCAGCAAACGCTCGAACGGCTCGTCGATGTTGACGAGGCCGAGATCGCGCATCACCTTCGTCCAGAAGCGCGCATAAAGCAGATGCAGGATCGCGTGTTCGATACCGCCGATGTACTGATCCATCGGCATCCAGTAATCGTTGCGCGCATCGACCATCGTCTTGGCGTCGGGGCAAGTGTAGCGCATGTAATACCAGCACGAATCGACGAAAGTATCCATCGTGTCGGTTTCGCGCCGCGCCGCGCCGCCGCATTTCGGACACGCACATTGCAGAAAATCGTCGCGCTTGTTGAGCGGGTTGCCGCTGCCGTCGGGAATACAATCTTCGGGAAGCACCACCGGCAAATCTTTTTCCGGCACCGGCACTGCGCCGCACGCCGGACAGTGAATGATCGGAATCGGCGTACCCCAATAACGCTGACGCGAAATACCCCAATCGCGCAACCGGAACGTCGTCTGCTTTTCGCCAAGCCCCATCGCGGCAAGATCGGCGGCGACCGCATCGACCGCTGCGGTGTACGGCCGGCTGTCGTACTTGCCGCTGTTCACGCAGACGCAGCGTTCCTTGTCCTCATACCAAGGCTGCCAGCCGTCCAGCGAAAACGTTTCGCCTTCGACCGCCACCACCTGCTTGATCGGCAACCCATATTTCTTCGCAAACTCAAAATCGCGCTCGTCGTGCGCCGGCACACCCATCACCGCGCCGTCGCCGTAACTCATCAACACATAGTTGCCGACCCACACCGGAACTTTCTCGCCGGTCAGCGGGTGCGTCACGAAAAGCCCGGTCGGCATCCCCTTCTTTTCCATCAGCGCCATGTCGGCTTCCATCACGCTGCCGCGCTTGCACTCCTCAATGAACGCAGCCAGTTCCGGGTTGTTCCGCGCCGCCGCGGTTGCCAGCGGATGTTCGGCGGCCACCGCGCAGAAAGTCACGCCCATGATGGTGTCGGCGCGCGTCGTGAACACATACATCCGGCCATCGTGAACCAGCTTGCCGTCGGCGTCGCAAATGTCGTGCGTGAACGCGAAACGCACGCCGAAGCTCTTGCCGATCCAGTTCGCCTGCATCGTCTTGACGCGCTCCGGCCAGCCCGGCATCTCGTCGAGTTTGGCAAGCAATTCTTCGGCGTAATCGGTGATCCGCAGGTAATACATCGGAATCTCGCGCTTCTCGATCACCGCCCCCGAGCGCCAACCGCGCCCGTCGATCACCTGCTCGTTGGCGAGCACCGTCTGATCGACCGGATCCCAGTTCACCGTACCGGTTTTCTGGTAGGCGATGCCCTTTTCCAGCATCTTCAGGAACAGCCACTGGTTCCAGCGGTAATAGTTCGGCTGGCAGGTCGCCACTTCGCGCGACCAGTCGATCGCCAGCCCCATCGCCTGCATCTGCCGCTTCATGTACGCGATGTTCTCGTAGGTCCAGCGGGCAGGCGGCTGACCGCTCTTCATCGCCGCATTCTCGGCCGGCAGACCGAAGGCATCCCAACCCATCGGCATCAGGACATTCAGCCCTTTCATCCGCAGATGGCGGTACATCACGTCGTTGATCGTGTAATTGCGGACATGCCCCATGTGCAGCTTGCCGGACGGGTACGGCAACATCGACACGCAATAAAACTTCCGGCGGTCACTGCGTTCATCGCTCCGATAAACGTCACCGGCATTCCACGCCGCCTGCGCGGCGGCCTCGATTTGATTGGGCTGAAACGGTTCTGCTGTCATTTTTTTGTGAAAATTTGGGCTAAGGGAGGATTATAAAGTAGGGGAGACCATCTGCGTCCCGTCTCCGTCATTCACACGAGGGGCGTGGAGAAGCGGCGTTCAAGCTCTTTTTTTCATCAGCGCCCTTTTCCTAGCGTAACCGCGCAATAATATTACAATGAACTGGTAAAATCAGCCTGCAATGCGCTTTTCAAAGTCCTCATGAAAAAAACGAAATTTCTTCATTGGTCGCTGCTTGTCCCGGCGTTGGCGCTCGGTGTTTTGATTACCGCGCTGACGATCGACATCGCGTCCGGCATCGACCTTTGGCTGGTGCTTTTATGCAGCACTTCACTGGCGGGGGCGGTTTTCGTGTCGGTCCATCATGCTGAAGTTGTTGCCCACCGCGTCGGCGAACCCTTTGGCACACTCATTCTGGCCTTGGCAATAACCGCCATCGAGGCTGCTCTCATTCTTTCCATGATGATGGCCGGCGGCCCGGATATGGCAACATTACCGCGTGATGCGCTTTACAGTGCCGTCATGATCATCTGCACCGGCGTGGTCGGCTTGTGCCTTTTGTTTGGCGGTCTGGCGCACAATGAGCAAACGTTTCGCGTGGAAGGTGCGGGAGCAGGGCTGGCGGCTTTGATCGTCATGGCAACTGTTGCATTGGTGCTTCCTGCATTCACAACCGGCTCTGACCACAACATCAAACAGCTTGTTTTCGTGGCAATGGCTTCAGCGGCGCTCTGGGCAATCTTTATCTTCGTGCAAACCATCAGCCATCGCGATTATTTCCTTCCCGTCAAAAACGCTTCCGATTGCAACATCCACGCGCCGCCTCCTACCGCAACGCAGGCGTGGATGAGTTTCGGTTTGCTGTTGATCTCGCTGGTTACGGTTGTCGGCTTGGCCAAAATGCTTTCTCCCTCTATCGAGCAAGCGGTCGCGGCAGCAAACGCTCCCAAGGCGGTCATCGGCGTCGTTATTGCCGCCTTGGTTCTGCTACCGGAAACATGGGCGGCGATAAGGGCAGCGCGCATCAACCGCTTGCAAACAAGCATGAATCTGGCCATTGGCTCGGCGCTTGCCTGTGTCGGCCTCACCATTCCGGTTGTGGTGATAGCGGCCATCGCTTTCGATTTACCGCTGACGCTGGGCTTGCAGCCCAAGGAAATGGTTTTGTTGGCCGTCACCTTCCTGGTAAGCGCCGTTACGCTTGGAACCGGCCGCACCTATTTGATGCAAGGCGCAGTGCATCTGGTGCTCTTTGCCGCATTTCTTTTCCTCGCTTTCGTCCCGTGAACGAAGCGCTGAAAAGCCCGTTCTTTTGAGAAAGCCGGGGGAAAAACTCATCTGCGGGTTGCACTGGAAAGGCGTGGCAGCACATGAGCCGCCATGGACAATGATCAACGTTCGGCACCCGCCGACACCGAGGAGGAGCGATGGACATCGATTTTTTACGTAGTTTTCTGCTGTGTTGCACGGCGATCAATTACCTGATCATTGTCATCTGGTTTCTGGTTTTCGTTTTTGCCAGAGGCTGGCTGAAAAGAATGCACTGCCGGTGGTTCAACCTGTCCGATGCCCAGTTCGATGGCATTCATTACGCGGGGATGGCCGTGTACAAAATCGGCATCCTGTTGTTCAATCTGACGCCGCTGATCGTTTTGTCTCTATGCCGTTGATCTGATTTTCGGTTGCTTGTTCGGGCGCGGCCAACGGCTGTGCCCGAACGGTTGCCCCTCAATATTCATCTTGTCGTCCGCCGCGGACTTCGGCAAAATAGACAGGTTCAGAGCGGCGCTCACGGCGCTCTTGCAAGGAAACGCCCCCTCCCCCATATAGCGATCGCCGGGTTTCCGGCTTTTGATCTGGAGATTGTTGTGCCTATTTATGAATACCGTTGTACTGATTGCGGGCATACGCTTGAGGCTCTGCAAAAAATTTCCGAGCCTGTCCTGACCACCTGCCCCGCCTGCGACAAGGCGGCGCTGACCAAACTGGTGTCCGCCGCCGGCTTTCAACTGAAAGGCAGCGGCTGGTACGCCACCGACTTCAAGAGCAAGCCCGCCCCCGCCTGTCCGCTGAAACCCGAAGGCGGCGATAGCAAAGCGGCCGATACGCCACCACCGGCCTGCGCCGCCAACTGCGCCTGCCATTAGAGCTGTTTGATCTAAATGAATACATTCCTGCGAAGGCATGCCGCGCTTTGTCCCCCTCTCCCCTTGAGGGGGGAGGGAAAAAAGTGTACCCCTTTGAAACAAACTCGTTCTAACGATTGCCGTCGGGCATACCGATGAAACGCTACCTGATCGCCGGACTGCTGGTCTGGATACCGCTCGGCATCACGCTCTGGGTGCTGTATTTTCTGCTCTCGGCGCTGGATCAGACGATGCTGCTGATTCCCTACGCCTGGCGCCCCGAGCAGGTGCTGGGTTTCCCCATCCCCGGGCTTGGCGTCGTCATGGGTTTCCTGATCCTGCTCAGCACCGGCGTCGTCGCCGCCAACATTTTTGGTGCGCGATTGATTGTCGCCTGGGAGAAGATGCTGGGGCGCATCCCGTTCGTCAAGTCGATTTATTCCAGCGTCAAACAGGTCAGCGACACCATCCTGTCCAACAAAAGTACCGCCTTTCGCAAGGCGTTGCTGGTCGAGTTTCCGCGCAGGGATTCGTGGACCATCGCTTTCCAGACCGGCAGCCCCGCCGAAGAAATCGCCGAACAGTTCGACGAGCAATACGTCAGTGTGTATGTTCCGACCACACCGAACCCGACTTCCGGCTATTTCGTCATGCTGCCGAAATCGCAGGTGCGCGAATTGCAGATGAGCGTCGATGAGGCGCTGAAATACATCGTCTCGATGGGCGTGCTCGAACCGCACTGCCACGCGCCGTCTCCCGGACGCACCCCCGTCATCCCCGCCCCGCCGCCGACCGCGCCGCCGGCTTCCTGATTCTTCCGGCGTTTCGGCGTCTGCGGGTAAAACGCCCGCCCGTTTTTCGTTTTAAAATGCTGGATTGAGCGCGTGGCACACGCCCCTTCCGGCTTGACGCGCCTTTTCCAGTGGAGATGATTTTGAAGCGTACCAATTATTGCGGACTGATCGACGACCGTTATCTGAACCAATCCATCACCGTGATGGGCTGGGTGCACCGCCGCCGTGACCACGGCGGCGTCATTTTCATCGACCTGCGCGACCGCGAAGGACTGCTGCAAATCGTGTTCGATCCGGATCGCCCCGACTCTTTCGCCGTCGCCGAAAAGCTGCGCGGCGAATACGTCGTCCGCGTGACCGGCCTGGTGCGCCGCCGCCCGGAAGGCACGATCAATCCCAACCTGACTTCCGGCACGATCGAAGTGCTGGCGCACGACATCACGCTGCTCAATCCAGCGCTGTCGCCGCCGTTCCAGCTCGACGATGACAACCTGTCGGAAACCGTGCGGCTGGAAAACCGCATTCTCGATCTGCGCCGGGCGCCGATGCAGCGCAACCTGAAGTTGCGCCACAAGACGGCGATGGCAGCGCGCCGCTACCTCGACACGCACGGCTTCATCGACATCGAAACGCCGATGCTTTACAAATCGACGCCGGAAGGCGCGCGCGAATTTCTGGTGCCGTCGCGGATTCATCACGGCCAGTTTTACGCGCTGCCGCAATCGCCGCAGCTTTTCAAGCAAATGCTGATGATGGCCGGTTTTGACCGCTACTATCAAATCGTCAAATGTTTCCGCGACGAAGATTTGCGTGCCGACCGCCAGCCCGAATTCACCCAGATTGACATCGAAACTTCTTTTCTCGATGAATACGAAATCCGCGAGATCATGGAAGGTTTGGTGCGGACGATGTTCAAGGAAGCGCTGGGCGTCGATCTGCCCAATCCGTTCCCGATTCTGAGTTACGCCGAAGTGATGCGCGACTACGGCTCGGACAAACCCGATCTGCGGGTGCCGCTCAAGTTTACCGAACTGACCGCTCTGATGAAGACCGTCGAGTTCAAAGTGTTCCGCGCCGCCGCCGACATGCCGTATGGCCGGGTCGTCGCGCTGCGGGTACCGGGCGGCGCCAAACTGTCGCGCAAAGAGATTGACGATTACACGGCTTTCGTCTCCATTTACGGCGCCAAAGGGCTGGCCTACATCAAGGTCAACGACAACACGCAAGCCAACGAAACCGGCCTGCAATCGCCGGTGGTAAAGTTCCTGCCGGAAGACGTGCTGAAAGAAATCCTGCAACGTACCGGCGCGCAAAACGGCGACCTCATTTTCTTCGGAGCCGACCACGAAAAAGTCGTCAACGACGCGATCGGCGCGTTACGCGCCAAGGTCGGCCATCAACTCGGTCTCGCCGAGAAGGGGTGGCGACCGCTGTGGGTTGTCGATTTTCCGATGTTCGAATTCAACGAAGATTCCAAAACCTGGTCGGCGCGCCACCATCCATTCACCGCGCCGAAAGACGGTCATGAAGACTTGTTCACGGTCGATCCCGAGAAGGCGCTGGCCAAAGCCTACGATGTGGTGTTGAACGGCTGGGAAATCGGTGGCGGCTCAGTGCGTATCCACCGTGAAGAAATTCAGGCCAAAGTTTTTGACGCAATGAAAATCTCCAAGGAAGATCAGGAGCGCAAGTTCGGCTTCCTGCTGAAAGCGTTGCAATACGGCACGCCGCCGCACGGCGGCATCGCCTTCGGGTTGGACCGCGTTCTGACGCTGATGACCGGATCCGACTCGATCCGCGATGTGATCGCTTTCCCGAAAACCCAACGCGGACAGGACTTGCTGGTCGAAGCGCCGACGCCGGTCACCGAGCAACAACTGCGTGACCTGCACATCCGCGTACGGGCAAGCGACGCCATCAAGACATGAGCGCTCATCCGGGGGGCGCTTGATGCGTCCCCCGAAACGTTCTCCTTTCCCTTGCTTCGCTTACGGTCTTGCTTCTCCCGCCCGAAAAATTTTTTACCGGAACCTGTCTCAAAATTATTTAGGCGGCAATTCGCGCTCGCTTGGTTGCTTCTTCATCCCCGCGAGGGCGCACCGCGCTTTGCCCCTTCCCCTTCAAAGGGAAGGCCGGGATGGGGATGGGGGTTTCCTGACTTCCCGTGCAAACAGCCCCATCCCCTCCCAAACCCTCCCCTTGAAGGGGAGGGTTTTTCAGCAGCCCGATTTTCTTCCGAAGCAGAAGAAGGACGAAACGCAGGTGTCTGCGCTTTAACAGAAACCGCCCCAATATCAGACGGCCGATACCTTTTGAAACCGTTTCTATTGTCCACAGTTGCCTTCCCGCCGCCCGTTGTTGTAAAGTAGTCCGCGATCCGTTCAGACAGCCCCATGCTCTCGCCTGTATTTCGCCGTTTCGCGGCCTTCGTTATTCTGATTCTGGTTCTCGGCCTGGTTTTCGGTTTGAGCAACCTGCCCGCCTGTGCGGAAAAACCCGTTCCGCAGCAACCGACCGCAACAGCTTCTTCACAGCCGTTCCCGCCCGAGGCTCAACAGACATTGGTGCTGATTCACCAAAACGGCCCCTTTCCTTACGAGCGCGACGGTATCGCGTTCGGCAACCGCGAAAAACTGCTGCCGGTGAAGCCGCGCGGCTATTACCGCGACTACACCGTGCCGACACCCGGCGCCAGGGATCGCGGTGCCCGCCGCATCGTCTGCGGCGGGAAAACACCGTCGGTTCCCGACCTTTGTTATTACACCGCTGACCACTATCAGAGCTTTCACCCCATCCACCATGAAACCGCTCAACCTTGACGATTTCAACCGGGCCGGTATCCACTCTCTCAAAACGCCCGAAGCCGCCGCCCGTTTGGCTCATGTGCGCGAAAATTCGCCACTGCCTTACTTCGTCGTCGATATTGCCGACATCCGCAACAAGGCGCAACTGCTTGAGCGGCTGGCCGAAGTGCTGGCGTTTCCTGACTATTTCGGCAACAACTGGGACGCGCTCTACGACGTGTTGTGCGACGACGCCTGGTTTGGCGACAGCGGTGTCGTCCTCCATTTGAAACATACCGCTTCCTTCGAGAAACTCGCCGCCGACGATTGGCTCACGCTGCGCGAAACCTTCAAAGAAGCTGCCGATTATTGGCGTTCGTCGGAACGGCCTTTCTGGGTATTCGTCGATCACGTCCGCCAGGACAGCCACCGCTGATGCCGCGCTACAAACGGCCGGAATCGGTGCTGGTCGTCATTCATACGCCGCGCCTCGATGTTCTGCTGCTGGAACGCGCCGATTTCCCCGGTTACTGGCAATCGGTGACCGGCAGCCTCGAACCGGACGAAACGCCGTTGCATGCCGCGCGGCGCGAGCTTTTCGAGGAAAGCGGTCTCGACGCCGCACGCGACGGACAACTGCGTGACGCACAACGCCAAACCGCGTATTCGATTTACGAGCAATGGCGCCACCGCTACCCGCCCGGCACCACCCACAACACCGAGCACCTTTTCACCTTCCTCGTTCCGGCACCGTGCGCTGTCGCGCTATCGCCGCGCGAACATGTGCAAAGTGTGTGGCTGCCTTGGCAAAAAGCCGCCGAAAAAGTCTTTTCGCCGTCGAATCGAGAAGCGATTTTGGCGTTGCCTATCTGATTTAACTATAATGTTTCAGATACGTCACCCTTGAGGGAGTGCATGATGAAAACGTATAACATGGCAAAATGGTTTTTTGTCGTATGCGGTTGTCTGGGTGTTGCCGTTGCTCATGCCGTTGCTCATGCTGTTGAACAGCCCAAAGAAGCCACACAAATAACAAGCGATTTACATCGGGAAGCGTACACCAGGCTGCCCGACAGCGGCGCCTTGCCGGGAACCCGGGATCTGGAAAACGCGCAACGAGGGATGTACGAAAATCTCGTTTTGCCGGTCGTGACAAATCGCGATGGGACAAAAACCATCTGGGACGTTTCACCGTACGAGTTCCTGACCGATTTGTACAAAGAAGCGCCGTTCACCGTTCACCCTTCTCTGTGGCGACAGTCGCAATTGGTGATGCAGGGCGGACTTTTCAAACTTCGAGACAGGCTTTATCAGGTTCGCAACCTCGACGTCGGCAACATGACCATCATCGAAGGCAACACCGGCCTGATCATCATTGACCCGCTGACGCTGGAGGAAACGGCAAGAGCCGCCCTCGAACTTTATTACCAAGGCGTCGGGCAAAGAAAACCGGTGGTGGCGGTGA
The DNA here is from genome assembly GCA_031260355.1 of Burkholderiales bacterium. Classification (GTDB taxonomy): domain Bacteria; phylum Pseudomonadota; class Gammaproteobacteria; order Burkholderiales; family Casimicrobiaceae; genus UBA931. Next base: position 1,886 of record JAIRJZ010000056.1, on the reverse strand, counting down.
TTTACTCGCACAGCCATGTCGATCATTACGGCGGCGTCCGCGGTGTCATGCCTACGAATCCGTTCGCGCAAAGGAATGTACGAATCATCGCGCCAGACGGTTTTCTTGAAGCGGCCGTCACCGAAAACGTGCTGGCCGGCAATGCGATGCAACGCCGGGCGATCTATATGTACGGCAATACACTACCCCCTTCGGAAAAAGGCCATGTCGGCAGCGGACTGGGGCTCAACCCTCCTACCGGGGGCACGGTCACGCTGATTGCGCCGACCGATATCGTGGTCAAAAATGCGGCCTCCAGCGGGAGCAACAGCGGCCTTCGGGAAATCCAGGAAAAAACACCGGAGAACATCGACGGGCTGACGTTCCATTTTTTCCTGACGCCCAACACGGAAGCGCCTGCGGAAATGCACTGGTACACCGAGGAGCTGAGAGCCCTGTCCGCCGCGGAAAATTGCACCAAAACCCTTCACAACGTCTATACCCTGCGCGGCGCCAAAACACGCGATGCGCTGGCGTGGTCAAAAGCGCTGGATGAAACGCTGCGCCTGTGGGGCGATAAGAGTGACATTATGTACGGCATGCACCATTGGCCGGTCTTTACCAACGCCGAGGTCAAAGCCTCGCTGGCCGCCGCCCGCGACGGCTATCGCTTCATCCACGACCAGACACTTCGGCTTGCCAACTCCGGACTGAACAAAGAGGAAATTGCCGCCCGTTTGGTGTTTCCGCCAGAAATAGAAGGGATTTGGGAATTACACGGGTATTACGGCAGCCTAAGCCACAATGCTCGCGGTGTTTACACCTTTTACTTCGGCTGGTTCGACGGCAATCCGGTTAACCTCAACCCTCTGCCAATGGCGGAGCGCGCCAGACGTCACCTTGATTGGATGGGCGGGCCCAAGCAGGTGCTCAAAAATGCCGAACTGGCGTTCCAGCGAGGAGAATACCGCTGGCTCGTCGAGGTGTTGAATTACATCATTGTCTCTGCGGCTCACGATGAGAACATCAGAAAGAATTACGACAGCAAAGCCCGCAGTATTTCCGCCGACGCCATGGAGCAGTTGGGCTATCAGGCGGAAAACGCCACATGGCGCAACTTCTATCTGACTGGCGCCCAGGAGCTGCGGCACGGCAAAGCGATATCGCCGCAGTCCAACGAGCCCAGTTGGGACACCTTGCTGGCGATGCCCACCCCGATGTTGCTCGATTTCATGGGCGTGCGGCTGGAAGCGGAAAGAGCGTACGGCAAAACGATAGGACTAAACTTCATTCTGCAACGCGACAATCAAGAAGAAGCCTATTCCGTCACTCTGCAAAACAGTGTTATCAACAACCGCGCAGAACACTTGCGAAACGCCGATGTTACGCTGGAAGTGAATGCCCAAACCCTTGCCGCGCTTATCACCGGTATGGTCAGCTATCCGCAAGCGTGCGGCGCGGAACACAACGCCGGAGTCCCAGTATTGTGCCGGGTGGTGAGAGGCAATGCTGCCAAGGCGGAAGAATTGTTCTCCTTGCTGGCGCCTCCCTTCCCGACCAACTTCCCGATTGTCGCTCCGAACAGAGAGGATTGAGCTGATGATAAACACCTCTGGATTCCCGCTTTCGCGGGAATGACGGAAAATGGTTGGCGCTGTAGGCGATGCGAGCGTTGAGCAAAAGCCACGGTTGCTATTGAGAAAAACCGAAGCACGTCATTCCCGCGAAAGCGGGAATCCAGGAAATTTCTTTCTGAGGGTTTTGTTTCTCTGTTGTGGCCAGAAACTGCTCTATAGTTAACCGCACAAATAATTAGACGTTTTAAGGAATTCATGAATAGGCAGGTGGGAAACGTTTCGCCACTGCCGTTTGAGGTTAGCCCAAAGCTTCTCTATCGGATTCAAGTG
>JAIRJZ010000015.1 GCA_031260355.1 Burkholderiales bacterium | reverse complement strand
CACTTGAATCCGATAGAGAAGCTTTGGGCTAACCTCAAACGGCAGTGGCGAAACGTTTCCCACCTGCCTATTCATGAATTCCTTAAAACGTCTAATTATTTGTGCGGTTAACTATAGAGGCCGCCTCAAAAAAAGATCAGGATAACGATATCGAGAAATGGCCACTCCGGCTTCCGCAGGAATGAGGGAGCGGCCAAACAAACGCTTGCACGACCCAATCATTTTGAGAGGGGCGCTGATTCCTCGGCGTTTCTACAGTTTCTTTTTCAGCAGTTCATTGACCTGCGCCGGGTTGGCCTTGCCGCGCGACGCTTTCATGATCTGACCGACCAGCGAGTTGAACGCTTTTTCCTTGCCGGCGCGAAATTCGGCGACGACCGCCGGATGCTGTGCCAACACTTCGTCAACGATGGTTTCGAGCGCGCCGATATCGGAGATTTGTTGCAGGCCGCGTTCGGCAATGAGGCGATCAATCGCTTCTGCGCTGCGATCACCGTTTTGCCACAACGCTTCAAACACCTCTTTGCCGCCCTTGTTCGACAGCGTACCGTCCTGAACGCGCGCCACCAATGCCGCCAGTTGCTCCGGCGGAATCGGCGCGTCTTCGATCTCGATTTCGTGACGGTTCAGCGCGGCCGACAGTTCGCCGAGCATCCAGTTGGCGACGGGTTTGGCATTCGCTTTGCCGACGATGCCGACCGCCGTTTCGAAATAACGCGCGAAGCCGAGGCTGTAAGTCAGTTGGCCGGCGTCGTACGCAGGCAGCGCGTAGTCGCTGACGAAACGCGCCGCCATCGCCGCCGGCAATTCCGGCATCTCGCTTTTGACGCGGGCGATCCAGTCTTCGCCGATCACCAGCGGCGGCAGATCGGGATCGGGGAAATAACGGTAATCGTGCGCGTCTTCCTTGCTGCGCATCGAGCGCGTCTCGCCGGTGTCCGGATCGAACAGCCTCGTTTCCTGCGCGACCTTGCCGCCGTCTTCGATCAATTCGATCTGACGGCGAACCTCAAACGCGATCGCTTTTTCCATGAAGCGAAAGCTGTTGAGGTTTTTGATTTCGCAGCGGGTGCCAAGCGGTTCGCCGGGGCGGCGCACCGACACGTTGGCGTCGCAGCGGAAACTGCCTTCCTGCATGTTGCCATCGCAAATGCCGATCCAGCGCACCAGCGCATGCAGCGCCTTCGCGTAGGCGATCGCTTCTTCGGCGCTCGTCATGTCCGGTTCGGTGACGATTTCGAGCAGCGGCGTTCCGGCGCGGTTCAGATCGATGCCGGACATGCCGTGAAAATCTTCGTGCAAACTCTTCCCGGCATCTGCTTCCAGATGCGCACGAGTCAGCCGTACCGTTTTTTGTCCTGCCGAGGTGGTGATGGTCAGTTCGCCGCCCTGCACCACCGGCTGTTCAAACTGACTGATCTGATAGCCGTGCGGCAAGTCAGGATAGAAATAATTCTTGCGGGCGAAAATGCTTGTCGTGTTGACCGTCGCGCCGACCGCCAGACCGAAGCGGATCGCTCGCTCGACGGCGCCGCGGTTGGCGACCGGCAACGTGCCGGGCAGCGCCAGATCGATGGCCGACGCCTGCGTGTTCGGCGCCGCGCCGAAGGCCGTCGAAGCGCCGGAAAACAATTTTGCGGCGGTGGACAACTGCGCGTGGGTTTCCAGTCCGATGACGATTTCCCAATTACGCATGACCGACCTCCTTCGGGGCGCGCCGGTGCCAGTCCGTCACCTGCTGGAAGCGGTGCGCGATGTTGAGCAAACGCGCTTCCGAGAAGTATGGCCCCTGCAGTTGCAGTCCGATCGGCAAACCATTGGGAGCGAAACCGCAGGGCACCGACATCGCCGGCAACCCGGCCATGTTGGCGCCGATGGTGAAAATATCGTTCAGGTACATTTTGATCGGGTCTTGCGATTGTGTTCCGAGCCGCGGCGCCGTCGTCGGCACGGTGGGGCCGAGGATCACGTCGCATAGCGCGAACGCCGCCTGATAGTCGTCGGCGATCAAGCGCCGCACTTTTTGCGCTTTCAGGTAATAAGCGTCGTAATAACCGTGCGACAGCACATAGGTGCCGACCAGAACGCGGCGTTTGACCTCGTCGCCGAAACCTTCGGCGCGCGATTTTTTGTACATGTCGAGCAGGTCGGTGTAGCGGGCGGCGCGATGGCCGTAACGCACGCCGTCGAGACGCGACAGGTTCGACGACGCTTCCGCTGGCGCCAACACGTAATAAATCGGCACCGAATAACCGATGTTCGGTAACGCTACCGGCACGGTGACCGCGCCGAGCGCCCGCAGTTCGGCCAGCGCCGCTTCCACTGCGGCCACGACCAGCGCATCGACGCCATCGCCGAAAAAGATTTCGGGCAAGCCGACGCGCACACCGGCAAGCGGTTTTGCCGCTGCCGGTTTCACCAGTTCGCGGCGGTAATCTTCTTTCGGGTGCGGCAGCGAGGTGGCGTCGCGGGCATCGTGTCCGGCCATCGCCGTCAGCAGCAGCGCGCAATCTTCGGCGCTGCGCGCGATCGGCCCGGCCTGGTCGAGACTGGAAGCGAACGCGATCATGCCGTGGCGCGAGCAAATGCCGTAGGTCGGCTTGATGCCGGTGACACCGCAGAACGACGACGGCTGGCGGATCGACCCCCCCGTGTCGGAGCCGGTCGCTGCCGGCACCAGTCCCGCCGCGACGGCAACTGCCGCGCCGCCGGAACTGCCGCCCGGCACGAAATCAGGCTGCCAAGGGTTGCGGACGACCCCGAAAAAAGAGGTTTCGGTGCTGCTGCCCATCGCGAATTCGTCCATTGCCGTCTTGCCGAGCAGCACCGTGCCGGCCTGCTTCAAGGCGGTGACGACATGCGCGTCATAGGGGGCGACGAAATGTTCGAGCATCTTCGACGAGCAGGTGGTGCGCAAACCCTCCGTCATGAACAAATCCTTGTGCGCGATCGGAATGCCGGTGAGCGACCCGCCCTCGCCTTTTGCCCGCGCCGCGTCGGCCGCTTTGGCCGCGGCGCGGGCGCCGTCGGGATCAACGCTGACAAAGGCATTGAGCACAGGCTGGGCGGCGGCAATCTTTGCCAGCAACCCGTCGGTCAGTTCGAGCGCCGAGAACCGCTTGGTTGCCAGTCCGGCGGCCAGTTCGGTGACGGTGGTGTGGGCGGCGTTCGGCAGGCTCATTCGATCACCTTTGGCACGAGGTAAAGACCGTCCTGAACGGCGGGCGCGCCTTGCTGGTAATGGTCGCGCCGGTCAGGCTCGGTCACCTCATCGTCGCGCAACGGCAAGGCCAAGGGCTGGGCGTGCGCCATCGGCGTTACCCCGTCGGTATCCACCTTGGACAAGGTGTCGATCATGCCGAAAATCGAACCGAGCTGCCGCTGCAAATGCGGCAACATCGCGTCATCAAGTTCGATGCGCGCGAGGTGCGCTATGCGCTGAATTTCATTCTGTGAAAGTGCCATCAACCATTCCGTTTCCATGCTTGAAAAGGTCGCATCGGCGAATCATTCTCCTGACGCCGACCGGCCAGACCGGATAAAAAGGAGAAAGCGCCGCGCAGAAACAAGACCGGATAGGGTATCATAAGCGACGATGCGAAGACACGGTCGGCAGGGTCACATCGCGTCAACGGGCGGGAGAACTGCGCGCTTCCCGTACGCTCTTGTCGGCGACGAAAAGGCCGGTGCTTTTCCGGTTCGGTTTATCATGGTTTTGCTCGACCGTTTCCGGCAAAACCCTTATTTTGGGACATTCCATGTTCGGCTTTTTGGGACGATATTTTTCCAGCGATCTTGCCATTGATCTGGGCACCGCCAACACGCTGGTTTACATGCGCGGCAAAGGAGTGGTTCTCGACGAACCTTCGGTCGTCGCCATCCGGCAGGATGGCGGCCCGCACGGCAAGACCACCATTCAGGCCGTCGGCCTCGCCGCCAAGCAAATGCTTGGCCGCACGCCCGGCAACATCCAGGCGGTGCGCCCGATGAAGGACGGGGTGATCGCCGATTTCCGCGTCACCGAGAAGATGCTCAAGGAGTTCATCAAGAAAGCGCTGCAATCGCATTTTCTTTATCCCAGTCTGCGCATCATCATCTGCGTGCCGTGCGGCTCGACCCAGGTCGAGCGCCGCGCCATCCGCGAGTCGGCGATCGAAGCCGGTGCGTCCAGAGTCGATTTGATCGAAGAACCGATGGCGGCGGCGATCGGCGCCAATCTGCCGATTTCGGAAGCGACCGGGTCGATGGTGGTGGACATCGGCGGCGGCACCACCGAAGTCGGCGTCATTTCGCTGGGCGGCATGGTCTATTCCGGCAGCGTTCGCGTCGGCGGCGACCGTTTTGACGAAGCCATCGTCAATTACATCCGCCGTAATTACGGCATGTTGATCGGCGAAATGACTGCCGAAGAAATCAAGAAAAGAATCGGCTCGGCGTTTCCCGGTTCGGAAGTGCGCGAAATGGAGGTCAAGGGGCGCAACCTTGCCGAGGGTGTGCCGCGCAGTTTCACCGTTTCGTCGAACGAAATCCTGGAAGCGCTGAGCGATCCGCTGAACAGCATCGTCTCGGCGGTCAAAAGCGCGCTGGAGCGCACCCCTCCCGAACTGGGTGCCGACATCGCCGATCACGGCATGGTGTTGACCGGCGGCGGCGCCTTGTTACGCGATCTGGATCGCCTGCTGATGGAAGAAACCGGTTTGCCGGTCATCATCGCCGACGATCCGCTGACTTGCGTGGTTCGCGGCTGTGGGCAGGCGATCGAGGACATCGACAAGCTGTCTGTCCTTTTCACCACCGATTGACCGCTGCATCCGGGCGTGATGAACGGAGCGCGAATCGGCCACGCTGACGCCCGGAGGTTCTGTTTGTTTCGCCCGATCACCGGGCGTCGGGTCGGTAGCACCGCGCCCCTCTTCGTTTTCTGTCCATGATTCCCGGCGACCCGCCCCCGTATCTGTACCGCGGCCCGTCGATTCTGGCGCGTTTCATCTTCTTTACGCTGTTATCGTTGCTGCTGTTATTCGTTGACGGCCGTTACCAGCATCTGGAAAAACTGCGCACCGGGATCGCCGCAGCGCTGTATCCGTTGCAGCAACTGGCGCACTGGCCGCGCGTCGCCGCGCAGGAAATCGGGGTGTATTTCGCCAACAAGACGGCATTGGAAAAACAAAATACCGAGCTGTCGCTGTCGCTGCTCGAACAGAGCCGCCTTGTGCAAGAAGCGCAGACCGTGCGGCAGGAGAACGCCCAGCTCAAAACGCTGCTGCAATTGAAAGCACAATCCTCACGCAACACCCATACCGCCGAGATGCTTTACGACACGCGCGACCCTTTCGTCCAGAAAATTACTGTCGATAAAGGGCAAACGCAAGGGATTATCGAAGGCTCCGCCGTGCTCGACGCTTACGGCGTTATCGGGCAAGTCACGCACGTGTCGCTGTTTACTTCGGAGGTCACGCTGCTGGTCGAGAAGAACCATACCACGCCGGTACAAATCGAACGCACCGGGATGCGCAGCGTCCTTTACGGCATGGGTGCCGGGGCGTCGCTGGAACTGCGTTTCGTTTCTCCGACCGTCGATGTTCGGCCGGGCGACCGTCTCGTGACCTCGGGGCTGGAAAGCGTTTACCCGCCGGGGTTGGCGGTGGCGACCGTGACCGCCATCAACAATGAAACGGAACAATCGTTTGCGCAGATTACCGCGGCTCCGGTCGCCGGTGTCACCAGCAGCCGCTATCTGCTCATCGTCGATGCGCTGGAGCCGCCATCGTCCGCACCGCTGCCGTCGGCGCCACCCGGCAAGGGCAAACCGTCCCGCAAAAAGGGGGCTTCATGAAAACCGCTTCGCCGCACCGGTTCCGCGGGCCTTCGTTGCAGCCGGTCAACCCCGACCTGTTGTTGCCGCCGCCGCAGCCTTGGTTCATTACCGTGACGCTGCTGGTCGCGTTGCTGATCGATCTGATCCCGCTGTCCGACGCGTTCATGCCGTGGCGTCCCGAATTCGTCGCGCTGACCCTGTTGTACTGGTGTACTTGGGCGCCGCGTTTCGTCGGCGTCAGCGTCGGTTTCCTGCTGGGTCTGGTGATGGATGTTGCCAACGGTTCGTTGTTGGGACAGCACGCGCTGGCCTATACGCTGCTCGCTTTCGGCGCCGATTATTTTCGCCGCCGCGTCGTCAGTTTTCCGATGTGGCAGCAGATGGTGTTCGTGGCGTTGCTGCTCGAGCTCTGTGTGCTGGTCGTGTTCCTGATACGGATGATGAGCGGCGGCGCGTTGCCCGGCATGGTGTATTTCATCGTGCCGCCGGTGAGCGCCTTGTTGTGGCCGCTGTTACAGTTTCTGCTGCGGTGGCAGCAACGGCACGCGGCGCTGTCGGAGCATTGACGCCATGACGGCGCGCCGCCCTCCGCAGTTTTTCCTCGCAGGCCTGGCCGAATGAGACGACACGGTTTCCGCCGCTGGCTGCCGCGCCGTTACCACAACGAAATCCGCGACCCGGCGCGCGAACTTTTTTTATTCCGCAAGCGGTTGTGGCTGGCCGGATGGCTCATGCTGTTGATGTTCGGCGCGTTGTTGTGCCGCTTTTTTTATCTGCAAGTGATCGCCCACCAGCAATACCAGACGCAGGCGGAGAACAACCGGATTGCCGTCGTGCCGGTCGGCCCCAGCCGCGGCATGATCAGTGATCGCCACGGCGCCGTGTTGGCGCAAAGCTTTTCAGCGTACACGCTGGAACTGACGCCGTCGCGGATCGGCAATCTCGATGCCACGCTGACCCGGCTCGGCGAACTGGTCGAAATCACGCCGCGCGATCTGCGCCGTTTCCGGCGGGCGATGGAAGAATCGCGCAATTTCGACAGCCTGCCGCTGCGCACCAAGTTGAGCGATGAGGAAGTCGCGCGGTTTGCCGTTCACAAATACCGTTTCCCCGGCGTCGATATCCGCGCCCGACTCTACCGACAGTATCCGTTCGGGGAGACTGCCTCGCATGTCCTCGGCTACATCGGCCGCCTCAACGACCGCGATATCGAACGGTTGACCGGAAGCGGCAACCTTCTCAACTACAAAGGCACCGACCACATCGGCAAGATCGGCATTGAGCTGTCGTACGAAAGCGCCCTGCACGGCATCGTCGGTTTTGACGAGGTCGAAGTCGATGCGCTTGGCCGGGCGGTACGTTCGCTGACGCGCGTGCCGCCGATACCCGGCGACCATTTGCAACTCACCATCGACATGGGCTTGCAGCGGCTCGCCGAACAGGCGCTCGGGACAGCCAACGGCGCCGTGGTGGCGATCGATCCGAACAACGGCGAAATTCTGGCGATGGCGTCGATGCCCGGCTTTGATCCCAACCTGTTCGTCGAGGGCATCGACGTTGCCAGTTGGGACAGGTTGAACACCTCGCCCGACAAGCCGCTGTTGAACCGGTCGTTGCGCGGCGCTTATCCGCCCGGCTCGACGGTCAAACCGTTTCTGGCGCTGGCGGCGCTGACCTCGGGCAGGCGCACTGCCGAAAACGCCATCAACGACGCCGGTTATTTTGATCTGTCCATCGGCGCCGGAAAGGTGCACCGCTTTCGTGACCAGAAAAACAGCGGCCATGGTCGTGTTGACATGCACAAGTCGATCGTGGAGTCGTGTGATACGTATTACTACATTCTCGCCAGCGAAATCGATATCGACGACACCGCCCGCTTTTTGTCCCAGTTCGACTTCGGACAAAAAACCGGTATCGACCTCGAAGGCGAAGCCGTCGGTGTACTGGCGTCGCGCGCCTGGAAGCGTGAGCGGTTCAGTGGCCCGCGTTATCGTGAGGAGCATCGCCGCTGGTATCTCGGCGATTCGGTTTCCGCCGGAATCGGCCAAGGCTACAACAGTTTCACGCCGCTGCAACTGGCGCACGCCACGGCCACGCTCGCCAACGATGGCGTTTCGTTCCGCCCGCATTTGGTCAAACGCATCATCGATGGCACTACCGGCCAAGCGAAAGAGTTGCCGCCGGAAGAGGTGCGCCGGCTCGAGCTGAAACCGGCGCATCTGACGACCATCAAAAAAGCCATGATCGATGTCAACCGCGAAGGCACCGCCGCCCGCATCTTCAAGGGCGCGCCGTACACCAGCGCCGGTAAAACCGGCACCGCGCAAGTTTTTTCGTTGCGTGGCGAGAAATACATCGAGTCGCAAATCAAAAGTCATCTGCGCGACCACGCCTGGTTCATCGTTTACGCGCCGGCGGAAAAGCCGACCATTGCCATCGCCGTGCTCGTCGAAAACGGCGGCTTCGGCGCCCGCGCCGCTGCGCCGGTGGCACGCGCCCTGCTCGATTATTATCTGACCGGCAAACGTGTTGCGCCCGTCCCGCCGGTCGGCGCCGACGACAGCGGCGATTGGGAGGAGTGATGCAGGGAAGAGAGATGCCGGGAGGAACAACCGATGTCGGTACGCGATAAGTTTTTCAGCTTTTGGGCGAGTTTTACCCGTCACATTGACGGCCCGCTGATGGCGATCGTGCTTCTCTTGTCGGCGGTCGGCGCCGTCGTTCTGTTTTCGGCGGTGGCGCCGGACACCGAGCGTTTCATTCAGCAGATGAAAAGCATCGGCATCGCGTTTGTTGTGATGTGGATTGTCGCCAACATTCCGCCGCATCGGCTGTCGCAGATCGCGTTGCCGCTCTACGTCGTCGGAGTGCTGGCGCTCGTCGCCGTGGCGTTGTTCGGCATCACCGTGAACGGATCGCAGCGCTGGCTGGCCATCGGCGGGTTCCGCTTTCAGCCGTCCGAATTGCTGAAACTGGCGGTGCCGTTGTTGCTGGCCTGGTATTTTCAGAAATTTGAAGCACGGCTGAACTTCGGCAATTTCCTGATGGCACTGTTGTTGATCGCGTTGCCGGCTTGGTTGATCAGGCGTCAACCCGATCTGGGGACGGCGCTGCTCGTTGCCGTTTCCGGTTTTTATGTGCTGTATTTGGCGCGGTTGCCGTGGAAAGCGATGTTGTTGATGGCGGCTACTGCCGTGCCGCTGATCTGGCTGTTCGCGCACGACTATCAAAAGCAACGGGTACTCGCCTTTCTCGATCCCGGCGCCGATCCGTTGCGTTCGGGGTACCACACCTTGCAGGCATCAATCGCCATCGGTTCGGGCGGCGTGACCGGCAAAGGCTGGCTGCACGGCACCCAAGCGCACCTCGATTTCCTGCCCGAGCGCCACACCGATTTCATCTTTGCCGTTTACAGCGAAGAGTTCGGGCTGGTCGGCAACCTCGTGTTGCTGGCGTTGTACGCAGCGTTGATTTTGCGCGCACTGATGATTGCCAATCAAGCCTCGTCGCTGTTCGGCCGACTGCTCGCCGGCACCATCACGCTGATGCTTTTCACCTACACCGCCGTCAACATGGGGATGGTCAGCGGCATTTTGCCGGTGGTCGGCGTTCCGTTGCCGTTCGTTTCCTACGGCGGCACGGCGATGCTTTCGCTGTTCATTTGCATCGGCATCCTGATGAGCGTTCAGACCCACCGGAAACTGGTGGAAACCTGATGAAATGTGCGATAAGGCACGGAAAAGAGGAAGGACAACCCGATATGTTTCGCTCTCTGTCGCTTTGCTTGATGGTCGCCATGACGCTCACCGCTTGCTCGAGCACCCGGCAGCCCGCCGGAGAACGGGGCGGTTATTATCAGGACGACGGCCCGGGCAGCACGGCGGTCAATCTCGATAACGTTCCCGATGCGGTTCCCAGAGCCGAGCCGCTGCACCGTTTTGCCAACCGCCCATACACCGTGTTGGGGCGCACCTATGTGCCGGCGACGACGCGGGCGCCGTACAAGGCGCGCGGCGCGGCGTCGTGGTACGGCAAGAAATTTCACGGCCAGAAAACCTCGACCGGCGAAATCTACGATATGTTTGCGATGAGCGCCGCCCATCCAACGCTGCCGCTGCCGTCGTATGTACGCGTCACCAGTCTTGCCAACGGCAAAAGCGTCGTGGTGCGCGTCAATGACCGCGGACCGTTTTTGCACAACCGGCTGATTGACCTCTCTTACGCTGCCGCCCACCGGATCGGGATCGCCGCCGCCGGTACCGGCGAGGTCGAGGTCGAAGCGATCCTTTCCGGCGCGCCGGCGGCAGTTGCACCAGTGAGCGGCGTGGTTTCCGGCACGGTCTCTCCGCCGGCGGACGCGGCAGTGCAAGCTGTCGGCGGCGGCGTCATCGTACAGCTTGGCGTCTTCGGCAATTACGCCAATGCCGAAGCGTTCCTAGCGCACGTTCAGGGAACGCTCGACACCGCGCGCATCAGCGCCCGCATTCAGCAGCGCGACGACGGCAAATACCGCGTGTTCGTCGGCCCCTACCCGCAGCGCGCCGAGGCGCAGCAGGCGGCGGCTCATCTGAACGAGGCGTTGGGCTTGACGACGTTTGTGACCGCGCATTGAGCGGGTTCCGACCGCAGCGCGCGACTATCCGTTATGGGTCGCGGTACGCCAACAGCGACGCAGCCATGTCTTCGTCGTGGCGCTGCGCAGCCAGCCCCTGAAATACGCGGTTCGTTACGAATAGAAACACTTTGCGCCGAGGAGAGTCGCTATAATCACCGTTGCTATTGGGTTTGGCAGGTTTCGGGGCGCATGAGAAAAGGTGCCGACAGAGGAGCGTTTTTTGAAGCATCGCGGTTTTTTACGGTGGGCAAGCGGGATCATCCTCATCAGCACGGCGCTGATGATGCCGCTCGGGGCGCGGGCGCAATTGACGATTGAAATCATCGGCGGCGCCGGTGCGGCGTTGCCGATTTCCATCGTGCCGTTCGTGGGTGAAGCGAATTTTCCGCTGGGTATTTCGGGGGTGGTCGGCGGCGACCTGACCCGCTCCGGTCGTTTCCGGCAAATCGACGGCGCGAATATCGTGCCGCGCCCCTCGACGGCGGAGGAAGTCAACATCAGCATTTTCCGGGCGCGCGGCGCCGACGCCGTCGTCGTCGGTAGCATGCAGCCCTTGGCGGACGGCAAAGTCGAAGTCCGTTTTGCGCTGGTTGACGCGGTCAAGCAACAGACGCTCACCAACATGGTTTATACCGTTACGCAGGCACAGTTCCGCGCTACCGCGCACCGAATCGCCGACGTGATTTACGAAAAGCTTACCGGCGAACTCGGCATTTTCTCGACGCGCATCGCGTACATCACGCAGCAGGGAAAACAATACCAATTACAAATCGCCGATGCCGACGGCGACAACCCGCAGACCATCGTCACCTCGAAGGATTCGTTGATCTCGCCGCGTTTTTCGCCGGACGGCAGCCGCATCGCTTACGTTTCGTTTGAAAACAGAAAACCGGTGGTGTATGTGCAATCGCTGCTTGACGGCAAACGGCAGGCGATCGCCAACTTTCGCGGCAGCAACAGCGCGCCGGCCTGGTCGCCCGACGGCACACAACTCGCGGTAACGTTGTCGCGTGACGGCGGTTCGCAACTCTTCCTGATTGCCGCCACCGGCGGGCAGCCGCGGCGGCTGATGAGTTCGCCGGGCATCGACACCGAAGCGGCGTTCATGCCGGACGGCGAGTCGCTGTTGTTTTCGTCGGATCGCGGCGGCTCACCGCAGATTTACCGTCTGTGGATTGCCGATGGCCGTGTCGAGCGGGTGACGGTGGAGGGTTCGTACAACGTTTCGCCGCAACCGTTGCCGGACGGAAAAGGGTTCGTGTTTGTGCGTCGCGACAGCGGGCGCATGCAAATTGCAACGATGGATTTTCAGACGCGGCAAGTGCTGGCGCTGACGCCGGGCCCGATGGATGAAAGCCCGGCGATTGCGCCCAATGGCCGTTATGTGCTTTACGCCGGACAGAGCGGCGGCCGCAGTGTGCTGGCGGCCGTGTCGATCGACGGCGCCATTCGCCAGCGTATCGGCGCTCTTGCCCAACAGGTGCGTGAACCGTCCTGGGGGCCGTTGCAGTAATCGGGTACTTTTTTCAAAACTTACGCGCACCGCGCTTTTTATGGAGGTTTTATGTCACGCTTGCTGAAATTCGGACTTCTCGTTTTTGCCGCCATGGCGCTGGTCGCTTGCTCTTCGACGCCTGACGACGAAGGCGCGCCGGTCGATGAGCGCACGGTTGCGGCCGGAGGCGGCGCTGGTTCCGGCGCCGACACTGGAGGCATCGGCGGCACGGGCGTTTCCGGTACCGAGGCCGATGGCCGCGGCAACGAACTGAAAGATCCGGCCAACATTTTGTCGCGGCGCAGCGTTTTCTTCGCGTTCGACAGCTATGTCGTCGAAGACCAGTATCGGCCGATCGTTGAAGCGCATGCCCGTTATCTGGTCGGTCGTCCCGACGCCAGAATGATGGTGCAAGGACACACCGACGAACGCGGCACCCACGAGTACAACATCGCGCTCGGCCAGCGCCGCGCCGACGCGGTCAAGCGGATGATGGTGCTGCTGGGAGCGAAGGAAGCGCAGATCGAAACGGTCAGTTTCGGCAAGGAAAGTCCGCGTAACCCCGGCAACGATGAAATGGCTTGGGCGGAAAACCGCCGTGCCGATATCGTCTATGCCGGAGAATAAACGTTCTCGTTGAAAACTGCTGTCGAACAGGCCGCTCATCATGCCCCGTTTCTTTTCCGCTTCCCGCGCAGCGCCGTTGCTGTTGGCGCTGTTGTTTTCTCTCTCATCGACCAGCGCTTACGCGCTGTTCGGTGACGATGAGGCACGCAAGCGCATCGAACAGACCAATGTTCGTCTGTCGCAGGTCGAAACGCAGCTGAACGAGCGCATCACGACGCTGGAGCAGCAAAGGAGTCCGCAAGCCGTTTTGGAGTTGTCCGCGCAGATTGATGCCATCCGTAGCGAGCTGGCGCAGTTGCGCGGACAGATGGAAGTGCTGACTTACGAGCTGAGCGAAGCAAAGAGGCGGCAACGCGATCTGTACACCGATCTCGACAGCCGCTTGGCCCGCTTGGAAAGCAGCGGCGCACCGAGTGGCGACGCCTTCGATCCTGCCGCGCCCGCCGCCGAAGCGGCAGGCGCGGGCGGCAGTGAGCAAAGAGATTACGACGCCGCAATGGATCTGTTCAAACGCGGTGATTACAGCGGCGCTGCTGCTGCGTTTACGGCGTTTACCACGGCGTATCCGCAAAGCCCGCTGGCGTCGGCGGCGCAATACTGGATCGGCAACGCCCGTTTCGCGCAACGCGATTACAGGGCAACCGTCGTGGCGCAAACGCAGTTGCTGCAAAAATATCCGGACAGCCCGAAGGCGCCGGACGCAATGCTGAACCTCGCCTCGGCACAGGCCGAATTGGGCGACAGAGCGGCGGCGCAAAAAACCTTGCAAGACCTCATCGTCAAACATCCGAATTCGGACGCGGCGGCCAAAGCCCGGCAACGGCTGCGTTGACCTTTCCGTTTATCCGAAAAGCGCCAAGCGGTTTTAGCCACAGGGGACACAAAGAGCTCAAAGGTTTTTGGGTTCTGTGCGTTCCATGTGGTTTGCGATAAACCCCACCTTCCGATGCCCAGCTTCTCCTCTCGCCTGATTGCCTGGCAGCGTCAACAGGGTCGTCACCATTTGCCCTGGCAGAATACCCGCGACGCTTACCGGATATGGCTCTCCGAAATCATGCTGCAACAAACGCAGGTGACGACGGTGATCGGGTACTACGAACGTTTCCTGCAAAGTTTTCCGACGGTACAGGCGCTGGCCGCTGCGCCGCTGGCGCGCGTGCTCGAACACTGGTCGGGGCTGGGCTATTACCGGCGCGCCCATCATTTGCACGCGGCAGCGCAACGCGTCGCCAACGATCACGACGGGGTTTTCCCCGACGCGCCGGGGTCCTTGATGACACTGCCAGGGGTTGGCCGTTCGACGGCTGCCGCCATCGCCGTTTTCGCGTTCGGGCGGCGCGCCGCGATTCTCGACGGCAACGTGCGCCGCCTCCTCGCGCGCCACCACGGGATCGAAGGGTTTCCGGGATTGCCCGCCGTCGAAAAAACACTGTGGGCATTGGCCGAACGGTTGTTGCCGCGACAGCATCTGGAAACATACACACAGGGATTGATGGACATCGGCGCACAGGTTTGCACACGCAGCAACCCGCGATGCGCGTCATGTCCGCTGCGCGCCGATTGCGTGGCATACCGACAGGATCGCGTTCACGAACTGCCGACGCGGCGTTCCGGCAAAGCGCCGCTGCGCCGCGATTTCTGCTTGCTGATCTTGTTGCGCCGGGATGGCCGCGTCCTGCTCGAAGCGCGTGCCAACCAAGGCATTTGGTCCGGGTTATGGAGTTTTCCCGAATGCGAAAACAACGATGACCTTGCCGATCTGATCCGGGCGCGCTGGGGGCTGACGCTGATCGCCAAGACCGCCCGTCCGGCCGTGGTTCATAAACTGACGCACCGGACGCTGCACATCACACCGGTGGTGGCAACGGTGCAAGGCCGATTGCGCGCGGCGGCAACAGCCCGCTTTTTGTCGCTGCCTGAAGCCCGGCAATGCGCGTTGCCGACGCCGGTTCGCCGGCTGCTGGGGCAAGATCGGTTCTTTTCTGCAACATGAGCTACCGGCGTTTTCGCCGGTTTTCCGCCATGACAATCAAACCATGCGACAATTGAAAATAGAGCATTTGCATTCCTGTTGGCGTTTTCATGATTGTTTACGACCTCATCTGCCGTCATCACCACATCTTCGAAGGCTGGTTTGCTTCCGCTTCCGCGTTCGACGCGCAGCATGCCGCCGGTCAGGTGTGCTGCCCGGTATGCGACGATGTGCATATCGAGAAACGACCGTCTGCCAAGGTGCGGACATCGCGTGAACCGGCCTCTGGCTCGGCGGCGGAAACGGCAGGCGGACAAGGCCTTCAGCAGGTTTCCACCCACACCCCGTCGGATTTTCTGCTGAAACTGCGCGAGATGGTGCAATCCACCGAAGATGTCGGCGATCAGTTCCCCGAGGAGGCGCGAAAAATGCACTATCGAGAAATGCCCGCTCGCCCGATCCGGGGGCAGGCTACCTCAGAAGATGTCGAAGCGCTCGCCGAAGAGGGCATTGATCTCACGCTGCTGCCGCCTTTTTTGCTGCACGACGTCCACTGACCCCGCGTGGGCGCGGGCAAGCGACACTTGGAAAACCGTCATAACCACTGGCGTAACCCGGCTCCATGCCGTATAATCGCCGATCTTTCGGGTCGTTAGCTCAGTCGGTAGAGCAGCGGACTTTTAATCCGTTGGTCGCAGGTTCGACTCCTGCACGACCTACCAGTTTTTTCTAATGCGATAAAATACCGGCAACCGTGGGCCGTTAGCTCAGCTGGTAGAGCAGCGGACTCTTAATCCGTTGGTCGTAGGTTCGATCCCTACACGGCCTACCACGACATCAAAGACTTCCGGCAACGGGAGTCTTTTCTTTTGGGCGCCTGACAGGCGCACCTCGACATGAGGAAGCTTTTCTCTACGGGCGAGGCAGGAAACCGTTGTTTATACGTTAAACAAAAAATTCATCACGTCGCCGTCTTTCACCACATACTCTTTGCCCTCGGCGCGCATCTTGCCCGCTTCCTTGGCGCCGTGTTCGCCTTTGTAAGCGATGAAATCCTCGAAAGCAATCGTTTGCGCGCGGATGAAGCCTTTTTCAAAATCGGTGTGGATGACACCGGCGGCCTGTGGCGCGGTGTCGCCGACGTGAATGGTCCAGGCGCGCACTTCCTTGGGTCCGGCGGTGAAGTAGGTTTGTAGGCCGAGCAGTTTGTAGCCGGCGTGGATGACGCGATCAAGCCCCGGCTCGGCCAGCCCCATGTCGTCGAGAAACACTTTTTTATCGCTGTCATCGAGGTCGGCGATTTCGGCTTCGAGCGCCGCGCAAACGGGCACAACGACGGCGTTCTCGCGGGCGGCGTAATCCTCGACCGCCGTCAACAGCGGGTTGTCGTGAAAGCCGTGCTCGTCAACATTGGCGACGTACATCGTCGGCTTCATCGTCAACAGGAAAAACGGCCTCAACAGCGTTTTTTCTTCGTCGTACAAATCGGCGGTGCGGGCGGGGCGGCCTTCGTTCAGCACAACCAGCACTTTTTGCAGCACTTCGAACAAACGCTTGGCGTCTTTGTCGCCGCCGGCGCGCGCCACCTTTTCGATTTTGATGATTTGCTTTTCGACGGCGGCGAGATCGGCCAGCGCCAACTCGGTGTGAATGGTTTCGATGTCGGAGACCGGATCGACTTTGCCGGTGACGTGCACGACATTTTCGTTCTGGAAGCAACGCACGACGTGTGCGATGGCGTCGGTTTCGCGGATGTTGGCAAGGAACTGATTGCCGAGCCCCTCTCCCTTCGACGCGCCGGCAACCAGTCCGGCAATATCGACGAATTCGACGATGGCGTGCACAACTTTCTGCGGGTTGACAATTTTCGCCAGTTCATCAAGACGCGGGTCGGACACTTCGACAATGCCGACGTTCGGCTCGATCGTACAGAACGGATAATTCTCGGCGGCGATACCCGCTTTGGTCAGCGCATTGAAGAGCGTGGATTTGCCGACATTCGGCAGGCCGACGATACCGCAACGTAAACTCATGAGGATTCCTTTGATGAAGGCGCCGCGCTCGCCGCTTCGGCAATGTCGGCGTTGTTTTTGCTGTTGTTGACGGCTTTCACCGACGGCGGATCGGTATGCAGCCGCATCGTCGCCTGCGCCATGTCGCCCTGCGCAAGAAGCGGCCAGACCTCCAGCGCGCGCGCGATGGTGTCGTCGATGGCGTGCAACTCTTCGGCGCGCGGCGGTTTCAAAACGTAATCGGCCGGTTGCTGCTGCGGCGTTTCGGAGTCACGCGGATGGCCGATGCCCAGACGCAAGCGCCAGAACGCGGCGCTGCCCAGTTGCTGCTGAATGTCGCGCAAACCGTTATGCCCGGCATGACCGCCGCCCTGTTTCAGCCGCACCGCACCCGGCAACAGATCGAGTTCGTCGTGCGCCACCAGAATTTCTTCCGGTGCGATGTCGAAAAAACGCGCCAGCGTTGCCACGGCGCGGCCGGAAAGATTCATGTACGTCGCCGGCTTCAACAGGCGCACATTGCTTGCCGCTTTGGCGACATCGCCCGAAAACTTCGCTTCATTGGCAAAGGTCGCGCCCAGCCGTGCCGCCATGGCGTCGGCCCACCAGAAGCCGGCGTTGTGTCGCGTTGCCGCATAAGCGCGGCCAACATTGCCCAGCCCGACCAGTAAACGAAATTGCGTCATGCGCATTCAGCCCTGAAATGAAAAACCCGCCGCGGCAAGGGTACCTGTGGCGGGTTTGAACGAGCGGTTCGAATTACTCTTTTGCCGCCGGAGCCGATTGCGCTGTCGTGATCGGTTCGCCCGGAGCGGCAGCCCCTTCTTCCTCGGACGCTTCCTTGACGACGCTGGCGCTCGCCACCGTCGGGTCTTGTCCGCGCAGCAGCACGGCAGTGACTCCGGCCGGCAGTTTCAACGCCGACACGTGGAGGGTATCGCCCACCTTCATTTCCGAGAGATCGACATCGATGAATTCCGGCAAGTCTTTCGGCAGGCAGGAAATTTCCAGTTCCATGATTACCTGATTGATCACCGCGCCGTCGAGCTTTACCGCCGGCGAATTTTCGGCGTTGACGAAGTGCAGCGGCACTCGGAGGCTGATCTTCTTGTTGCCTTCGATCCGCTGAAAATCGACATGCAGCACCAACTGTTTGTACGGATGCATTTGCACGTCACGCAACAGTGCGCGCACGCCTTTGCCGTCGAGGCTGACGGTCAGGATCGACGAGTGAAACGACTCCTTGCGCAGCGCGTGGTACAGCGCGTTGTGATCGAGCGTGATCGGCGTCGGTGCGCTGTCGCCGCCGTAAATGATGCCCGGCACATTGCCGGCGCGGCGCAAACGACGGCTGGCGCCGCGACCCTCTTCCTTGCGCGACTGGGCGCTGATTTCCAGAACTTTCTGATTGGCCATGAGGCTGACTCCTTGATGTCTGCGGCCTTCCTGCCGACGATACATGTGGCGCCGGATCGGTCGTCCGCGGTTGGCGACTGGCCTTGCGGGAACCCGCAGGGCACGGAAGCGCGAAAGTATAGCAGTTTTCACCCGGCAAATCCCGGCACCGGCAACAGGAAGCCACCAACACCATCATCCCGTCATGGCCGTCTGATCGCTGCCGCTCGAAGCATGTACAATGTTTTCACTTTTTCTTGTCCTTGGTACTGCGCGCCTTTCTGTGTCGAGCCCCTCTGTCCGGCCGCCTTCGCCGCCTCCCTCCCTGCCCTCTTTGCCGCCCGCTCCGCCCGGCACCCCCGTGCTGCCGGAGTGCATCTGGCCTACCGTGCCTGCTTCGGGTCTGCAAGAACTGCTCGCCAACACGCTTTTTCTGAAGTTTCTGGGCTTTTCGGTGGCGTTGCATGCGGTGGCGATGACGATCCATTTTTCGCACGAAATTCGCAGCCAGTGGAACCAGCATCAAATCATGGAAGTCGTGCTGGTCAACAGCGCCACCAAGGAAAAGCCGACCAAGGCCGAAGTGCTGGCGCAGGCCAACCTCGACGGCGGCGGCAATACCGACGAAGACCGGCGCGCCAAGACACCGCTGCCGAAGCTGCCGAGGGAGAGCGAGAGAAACGAGCTTGATGCCGCTGCCGAAAAGAGGAAGGAACTGGAAAAAGCGGTTCAGGAGCTGGTGGTGCAGCAACAAGCCGCCAGGGACACGTCGTTGCCGCCGCCGGTTGAGGAAACACCGTCGGCACCCGAACGGCCTGACGCCACCCAGCTGATGAACCAGACGCTGGAGCTGATGCAGTTGGAGGCGCAAATCCAGAAAGAGATGGAAGCGTATCAAAAGCGACCGCGCAAACACTTCGTCGGTTCGCGCGCGCAGGAATACCGCTTCGCCCGTTATATCGAGGACTGGCGGCTCAAGGTCGAGCGGGTCGGCAACATCAATTACCCGGAAGCGGCTCGCCGCGAGCAAATCTACGGTAACTTGCGGATGACCGTCGCCATCAACAGCGATGGTTCCGTCAACGACATCGCCATCGACGAAAGCTCGGGACACCGGATTCTCGACGCCGCCGCCAGGAAAATCGTCGAAATGGCCTCGCCTTACGGCGCGTTTCCGACCGATATCCGGCGCGATGTTGACATCCTCTACATCACCCGTACTTGGTCGTTCACCCGTGGCAGCGGGCTGGAAACGCACTACGCCGGACCGCGGTGACAGCAACTCGCGTGAAATAGCAAAGGCGCCGAAGCGCCTTTGCGTCGTGAAGGAGCGGAATAGCGGGGTTATTCAGGCCGGAAAGCGCCGGTGAAAAAGGCTTTTTCCACATATCCGAAATGCGCGTTGTCCTTTTTCGTCACCCAGAAACCTTCTATTCCTCCTCCTTTGTTGAAACGGAGCCAGACATCTGCTGTGGTATTGATCGCAGCGCCCTGGGGGCCGCCCCATGGCCCATCGCCCCAGCAATGGTAAACAGCGTCTTTGGCCACAAAGAAAGGCCCGTCAACGAAAGTGGGGCCATAAATCTGGCAAAACCAACCGAACTGCATTTTCAGACCGCCCTCTTTCGATATCTCAAAGGTTAGCTCCGGCGCCATGTTAACAAGAGAGGTCGTCGTAACATTGCCGCTCCTCCACTCGCTGACCATTTTTCCGCCAGTGGCGTAGTGGCCATTGGCGCCTTGACTCGGAACCGTCAGGGTCAGCCGCTGGATGTTCTTGGTCAATCGCGTGCCACCGATCTCCATGTAAAGACGCCCCGTTGTCGGCGTGAGAGGCTCAAATGCGATCTTGCCAACGGCAGTCGTCTGCACATCGGAAGGAGAAAGCACATCAGCAACGGGCGCGCTGACGGTCTGATGCAAATCTCCGCAAAAGGCGGTGGCAGGGGTGACCGTTGCCCATGAAAGACAACGAGACGTGCCGTTGCGGGCATTCATTTCGCCGGTGTACCACTTTGGCGCGCCGTCACTGTCGTAAACGAAGAAAGTTGCAAAAATGAAATCATTGCTTTGCGCAAAATTGACACCCCAACGGCTTCCTTGCTCTGCCCAGATATCGGTATAAGAGAGATCAAGATAGGAGATATCGGAAACTTGGGAGTGCGCCGGGGACATCGCGCTCAGGGCGAAAAAAGTCGCAACAAACAGAGAAAAGCAGGAACGAAGCAAAGAGGGTTGCATAACAGCTCCTTTTTCACAAAAAAGACATGGCGTCTTCTGTCACATTCTACCTCAACAGCAAAAAAGAAACGCTTTGTCTCCGGCGTGTACAGCATACGGTTATGCCGAACCGTGATGATGGTGGCGTCGCTTGAAATAACAAAGGCGTCGAGGTGCCTTTGTCGAGAGAGATCAAAAGTTATTCAGCTGAAAAACGGCGGAGAAACCAGCGCTATCCGAATGCCCGCGATGAACCGTATCGGATTTCGAAACCCAGCAGCCCACCATTCCTGCCGATTTATGGAAACGAAGATAAAGGTCAGCAGTGGTGTGAACGTGTTTTCTCTGAAACGGTATCGGAAAACGCGTTAAAAATAAGAAAACTCTTTCTTCGGCGCCCGTTTGAGCAAGGCTTCGACGGCGTCTTTCACCGCCAGTGTGCCGCTGAGGATTTGCGAGACGGTTGCGGCAATCGGCATCTCGATCGCGTGTTGTTGCGCCAGACGGGTGACGGCGTGAGCGGCGGGCACGCCTTCGGCGATATGACCGAGCCGCGCCAGAATGTCCGGCAACGCCAGCCCTTCGGCGAGCATCATCCCGACGCGGCGGTTACGCGACAAATCACCGGTACAGGTCAGCACCAGATCGCCCAGCCCGGCCAGCCCCATCAAGGTCGTGCGCTGGCCGCCGAGCGCCTCGGCCAGCCGCGCCATTTCGGCCAGCCCGCGCGTGATCAGGGTCGTGCGGGCGTTGTGTCCGAGCCTCAATCCGTCACAGATACCGGCGGCAATCGCTAGCACGTTTTTGACGGCGCCGCCGGTTTCGACGCTGATCACATCGTCGTTGACGTACACCCGCAGCATCTCGCCGCGAATGTGAGCGGACACTTGCTCTGCCGCTTCGCGGTCGGTTGCGGCGACGACCAGCGCTGTCGGCAACCCCTGCGCGACTTCCTGCGCGAAGCTGGGACCGGAAATGATGCCGACCGCCGTCGGCCATAGCGGAGCGAGTTTTTGATGCGGCAACACGACCTTCTCGCCATCGGTGAGCAAGCCCTTGCTTAGCCAGAAAAATGGCGGGACGGCGGAAGCCGCTGCGCGTCGGCTGCGCTCGATCAGTTCCGGCAGCGCCGCCACCGGCGTCGCCGCGATCAGCAACGCGGCTTCGTGCACCGCTTCTTCGAGCGAGGCGGTGATATGGAGTTGCGGCGGCAAACCCGCATTCGGCAGGTAGCGGATGTTGACGCGATCCCGCGCCATCGCTTGCGCTTGTTGTGCGTCGCGCGCCCACAAGGTCACCCGCGGTGCCGACGGCAGACGGGTCAAATGCAGCGCAAACGCCGTTCCCCAGGCGCCGGCGCCGAGAACGGCCAAGGCGGGAGCCGTCATCGCATCACAACCCGAAGATGCTGCCGATCCGCACATGGCCATTTTGCCCGTCCTGATGGCGCACCCGCACCCAGCCGGGCGTCAGCGTCGTCGCCGGCGAGGTGGCGGCTTCGTCGAGTTCAAGCAAGACGTTTTCCTCGGCCTCGAAAATCACCGGCGCGCCGTCTGCCGGTTGCGCACGAACCTGCGCGAGCGGAACGCGCACTTGCAACGCGCGTTTATCGGTCAGTTTCGAACGTTCGACCCAGCCGATCGCACCTTGCGCGTCGCGGACTTTGCTCCAGCCTTCGATCACCGAAACCAGTTCGACCGGCACGCCGCTGCCATAGAGAAACAGCGGCCGCGCTTTTTGTGACGGCGCGTCGTAGAGAACGGTCGGCGTGCTGTTGATCATTTGAAAATCGGCGGCATGAGCGACGCCAATGGATGCGATGAGCAGAAGAAGGAAGCAACGAAACATGGCGATAGACCGGGAAAGGAAGGAAACCTTCGGGAAGCAAAGAAGCAGGATACCGCAATTGCGCGGCCATGAAAAATGCCGGCATGAAAAAGCGGGCGTCGCCGCCCGCTTTCGCTCTTTCGGGAAAGACCTTCCGGAACGGTCAGTTGATGGCGCCGGTAGGCGCTTCTTCCAGTTGGGTTTTGGCCGCCATCTGTTGCTGATAAAGCGCTTCCAGATTCGTCGGGGGCAGGTAAAACGGCGGGAAACCGGCGTGGCCGACCGTGGAGGCGACGATTTCGCGCGCGTACGGGAACAGCACCGTCGGCAAATGCGTCGCGATCAGCGGTTGCAGCGCCGCTTCCGACAGGCCGGTGATGTTGAAGATGCCGGCCTGTTTGGCTTCGACCAACAGCACCGTCTTGTCTTCGAGTTTGAAGGTCAGCGTTACCGTCAACACGCTCTCATAGGTATTGTCGGCGATTTTGTTTGCTTCCGCGCGCAAGCCCATTTCGACGTTCGGCATGTTTTCCTGCTGGAAAATCTGCGGCGCGGCGGGGCTTTCGAGCGACAAATCCTTGACGTAAATTTTCAGGATGCGGATTTGCACGGTGTTTTCTGCGGCGGCCGCTGGGGCCGCGCCGGTATTTTCTGCCATGGTGATTCTCTTTCCTTAACGTTGTTCGGCGGGTAAACCAAATATTCTACCGGATTTACGCTTGCCCTTTGAGCAACGGCTCCAGACCGCCCGCGCGGTCAAGCGCCGCCAGATCGTCGAAGCCGCCGACATGGGTGTCGCCGATAAAAATCTGCGGAACGGTGCGGCGACCGGTTTTGGTGATCATTTCGTCGCGTTTTTCCGGGGCGCTGTCGATCCGGACCTTGGTGATTTCGGTGACGCCCTTGCTCTTCAGCAGCATTTCGGCGCGCTGGCAGTACGGGCAGATTGCCGTGGAATACATGGTGATTTCCGCGAACTCACTTGTTTTGGGATTTGCCATTGGCTTTCTCCGATGTTTTTTTCGAGGCTTTTTCCGGTGTTTTCTCGATCGGCAGGCCGGCGTCTGTCCAGGCCGTCAGCCCGCCTTTCAGGTTGTGGATGGTCTTGCCCAATTCGGCCAGGATTTTGGCGGCGGAGAGGCTTTTTTGACCGCGGTCGCAGTACACCAGAATGTTTTTCATGGGTTTTTTGCGCAGGTCGGGTAACTTTCCCCTGATCTCGGCCAGCGGAATGTTGATGGCTTTGCCGAGATGTCCGGCGGCGTAAGACGCGGCGTCGCGCACATCAAGCACGATGATGCCCCCCGCATTGATCAGACGCGTGGCTTCCAGCGTTGTTACGCCGGTGGCCGGGGAAAAACGGTTCTGGATCTGCGGCCATAAAAAAAGCATTGCCCCCGAGGCCACAAAAACGATCACCAGCGCCCAGTTTTTGATGAGAAAATCCAGAAATTCCATGAGACTGACGTTCCGATGCGCAAAGGACGAATCATAGCGTATCTTGCGGGACATGGATGTCGCATGACGCGTGTTTTGCTCTTCCTGCGGGAAGAGTAGAATCTACAAAAATGGTCAGTATTCCGCTGTAGTTATGGTATTTCATGGCAGAAAGGGAAAAATGTTTACTCCTGCTTTTGATACATCTGCGTTTTTTTGGCGATTCTTCTTCGCGCTTTGCGGCGCACTTCTATTGTCAAGCGTCTCTCTGACGGCGCAGGCGCAGCCTGTCGAAACCTCCAGCCTTTTTTTCGATGCTTCCACAGGCAACGCCACAAGCGGAAAGTTCTACGTTGACACAAACAACAACGGTTTTATAGATTCCGGCGACAGTGAATACACAGGACAAGCCACTGCGTGGGGCTGGAACAGCGGCACAAGCACCCTCACGCTGAACAACTTCACATGGACAACCTCCGCATACTTCGCTCTGCGAATCGTGGGTGGCAATATAGTGATCGAGCTTGCGAACGGCAGCACCAACACTTTTACCTCTACCTCCACGGTAGTGGCCGGGGAGCCCGCTGAATCCTCGGGGATTTTTTCGGCATCTTTTATTGATATCACAATTACAGGGGGCGGCACACTGAACGCTTTGGCAGGAGACGCTTCCGCAGCGAGCCGCGGCATACATCTCAAGAGAGGCGCATTCACACTCCAAAGCGGAACGGTGAACGCTAATGGCCTTGACGGCGTAACCGGTTACAGCGTAGGGATCTACGTCGAAAACGGTAATATGGGGATAAACGGAGGCGCCTTGAGCGCGGTCGGTGGGGACGCGGGGATAGGCAGTTATGGCATAGACTGCGAAGGCACGTTATCCGTTTCAGGCGGAACGGTGGCCGCGAAATCCGGGGCGTTCGCGTACAACGGAAGTTATGGGATACAGTTGAAAGGCAATCATTTCAACATGCTCGGCGGCACGGTGGAGGCAGCAGGCGAATCAAGCGCGATCTCGAGCGCAGCGAATGCGTTGCCCAATGCCTATACCTATTGGAAAAACACAACAACAAGCGACCCGGGCGGTGCGGGCACGTTCTACTATTTGGGTACCGGCGGCACGGCGTACGCTTACAGTTCAGGCGATAAATATGTGAGGGTGCGAGAGGAAATAATGGATGACCTCACCATCACAGGCGGCACGCTAGGCATAGATTACACCTACACCGGCGGTGTGCTTACCATCACACAGAACGGCACCTATACTATCGGTATGCGGCCGGGCGTGACGACCACCACCAACCGCATCGTGGTTGATGCCGGCGTTGAAGCAGACATCACGCTCGACGGCGTAAGCATTGATCGACGTGCGGATTCTTCCCATACCATCTCCGGTTGCGCTTTCTCCATGGCTGACGCCGAGGTTAATTTGGCGCTTGCCAATAACAACATGCTTATGAGCGGAGGTGGTTGCGCAGGATTGCAAGCACCTGCCGGTTCAACGCTCTCCATTGGCGGGGCCGGTAGTTTAACGGCAACCGGCGGACAGGCGGCCGCAGGGATTGGCGGAGGCGACAACCAGGATGGCGGAAACATTACCATCACAGGGGGCACGATTACGGCAACCGGCGGGGCTCACGCTGCGGGTATCGGTGGCGGCGCTGACGGCGGTAGCGGAAATATACTCATCTATGGTAAAACGACGGTGGTAACCGCAACCGCCGGAGCCGGCTCTGTTAACGCAGAAAATATCGGCGCAGGCGACAATGGCGCAGCGGGCAATGTGTTTGTCGCGCTCTTGCCAGCCAACCTGCAAGACAGTTTTGGAAGCATCGGTAATGAGGTGACGTTTACGGCAACGCCTGTCTCAAGCGGTACTGTAACAGCGTCATTGCCTGCCCCGTTCAGCGCGACGGTTGATCTGTTGGTTGGGCTTGCAACGCCCAAAAAGCTGTCGATTATCACCACGTTCAGCACAGACAACATCTCCTTCGGGCTTGTAGGCTATCCTTCCGTCACGCAAACAGGTGACGCTGTAAGGACTCTGGGTGCGTCCGTCAACTTTGTTTTGGGCGGCGCCCGAAACGTCTCTTCGATTCCCGTATTGAATCCGATGGCGCTGGTGTTGTTGGCATTGGCGCTCGGTGGCATGGGTTTCGGGCTGCAACGGCGGAAAGGCTGAACGCATCCATTGGCATCGTTTTGTGGAGACGTGCTGGGGCTCGCGGCGTTCACCCGCCGTTATATGAACTGAATCCCTCACCGAAACCTTCCCCGCACACGGGGGAAGGAGAGGCGAAGGAAGCAGCATTTTGCGCAGTAGGCGTCGCCAGGACAAGCGAAGCGCAGTTCGGGGGTCGCCCGCCGGCTTTGCCGACGCGAGGGGAAATCCGCTGCCGATTTGCGATAATGGCGTTTGAGCGTTTACCCAAGACCATTCTCACTCATCATGACCGCTTCTTCTCTTTCCCCGCCGCGGCCGGTGGCGCTGATTATTCTCGACGGCTTCGGCGTGCGTGACGACGCTCCCGATAACGCCGTGACGCGCGCCCGGATGCCGTTCTGGCGCGGCCTGTTGGCGCGCTGCCCGCATACCACGCTGCAAACGAGTGCCTTGCGGGTCGGCTTGCCGGAGGGGCAGATGGGCAACTCCGAAGTTGGCCATTTGAACATCGGCGCCGGTCGCGTGGTGTGGCAGGAGTTGACGCGGATCGACCGCGCGCTGGCGGCGTGCGCCCGACAGGAGCCCAATGAGTTGACCGGTTCGGCGGCTTTTCAGTCTGCGATTGCCGCTGCTTGCAAAGAAGGCGCGACGCTTCACCTCTTCGGTTTGCTGTCCCCCGGCGGGGTGCACAGCCACGAATCGCATCTGCAAGCGTTTGTCCGGCTGGCGGCGGCGGAAGGCGTGCCGTGCATCGCCGTCCATGCGTTTCTCGACGGCCGCGACACGCCGCCGCAGAGCGCCGCCGCCTCGCTGGCCGCGATGCAGGCGGTGTGCGACGAGGTTTCGCGAACAACGGGGACGCAGGCAAGAATCGTGTCGCTGTGCGGGCGCTATGACGCGATGGATCGCGACAAACGCTGGGAGCGTACCGAGCGGGCGTATCGGCTGTTGACCGAGGGGTTGGCCGATTACGAGTGCGATGACGCGGCGGCGGGGCTGATCGCTGCCTACGCGCGCGGCGAAACCGATGAGTTCGTGCAGCCGACGGTGGTGCGGGGGAAAGCAGGCGACATTGACGCAAAGGTGCGCGATGGCGACGCCATCGTGTTCATGAATTTCCGCGCCGACCGGGCGCGGCAGTTGACGCAGGCGCTCACCGATCCGTCGTTCGACGGCTTTCCGCGCGCGGTCACGCCGAAACTGGCAGCCTTCGTGAC
>JAIRJZ010000029.1 GCA_031260355.1 Burkholderiales bacterium | reverse complement strand
CTTACGACTCGTGGGCAGTCGAATCCGGGTCCCGCACATGGCCGGAGAGCGAAGAAGCGGCGGCGCGGGCGCGGATCGCGCAGCGCGGGATCGACGATCCGCAACTCGTTTACGCGACCGATGAAGATGCGGCGCTGTTCGCGCTCGACCCGGAAGTGAACACCAATGACCTGGGGAATGACCCGCTGGCGTACGCGCAGAAACGGATGATGCTTTCCAAAGAGTTGTGGACACGCAGCGAAGCGATGACCTTGCCGGAAGGAACGCGCTATGCGTTGCTGCGGCGCAATTTCACCCGCGGCATGAGAGGCGCGGAACAGGCGGTGACTTTCGCCTCGCGCTATGTCGGCGGCGCGCGCCTGCGGGCGGCGCGCGTCGGTGATGCGGTGGATCCGCTGACGCCGGTCTCCGCAGCGCAGCAGCGTCAAGCGTTGCAGTTTCTGGCGCGCGAAGTGTTGTCGGCGGACAGTGTCTCCTTCTCGCCGGCTTTTCTGCGTCTTCTGGCGGCGAGCGCCTTCGATCGGCAGAACGCGGAAACGCTGGGGGCGCCGATGCTGACGACGGATGTGGCGGTCGATCGGGTGGTGTTGTCGCTGCACAAGAAGGCACTCGATCCGCTGTTGAGCGAGCGGACGGCGCAACGGTTACTGAACAATCTGGCGAAGAGCGCGAGCGGCGATGATGTGCTGACGCTCGGTGAATTGCATGCGACGTTGCGGCAGGCGATCTGGAGTGAACTGAAAGGAAGCGGCGACATTCCGCTGGTGCGTCGCAATGTGCAGCGTGAACACGCCGGCCGAACCGCCGCGTTGTTGTTGGCGGCGACGCCGACGTATCCGGCCGATGCCCGCGCATTGTTGCGTCTGGAGGCAGAGCGGCTTAAATCGGAAATCGAAAAACGGCAAGCCCGGAAGCAGACGTCAACCGTCTCGCCGGAAACCGTCGCGCATCTGGAAGAAGTGCGGGTATTGTTGACGCAGGCGCTGCAAGCGTCAATGATACGGACGACGCCATGAGTTTTGTTCCTGCCGCGCCCCTCTCCCCTTGCGAGAGAGGGGTTGGGGGAGAGGGGTTGAAACAGCGCCCATTGCGCAGATAGCGTTAGTTAACAAGAAGAACGACGGATATAATGGCCTTGGATTAAAGCGGTATTGCGCGAAAGGGAGCCATGAGCAGAAAAGAAAACGTGTCGGCGTCGGAACTGAGCCTCGAATTGCCGGCGGCGGGGAAGAAGCTGCAATATTTGTGCGGGCCGATGGAATCGCATCTGCGGGAAATCGAAAAGGCGCTGCGGGTGACGATCCAACACCGTCATGGGACGTTTCGTATTCAGGGCGCGGCGACCGATGGCGAGCGGGCGGCAGCGGTGTTGCAGGCGCTGTACGGGCAGGCCAGAAGATCGCTGAGCCTGGAGGAAGTGCAACTGGTGGTGGTAGAGAACACTGTGAAAAGTGCGGTGAAAAAGACGGCAGGAACGACGGCAGACGCCATGGCGGACGACGCGAAGTCGTTGGCAGTGACGCATTTGCACACGCGCAAAACGGCGTTGAAAGCGCGTACGCCGAACCAGCAGGCGTACCTCGATGCGATCGCGACGCACGACATCACTTTCGGCGTTGGCCCGGCCGGCACCGGCAAAACGTATCTGGCGGTGGCGATGGCGGTCGATGCGCTCGAGCGCGATGCGGTGCAACGCATCGTGCTGGTGCGGCCGGCGGTGGAAGCGGGCGAACGGTTGGGGTTTTTGCCGGGCGATCTGGCGCAGAAAGTCGATCCGTATCTGCGACCGCTGTACGACGCGCTTTACGATTTGCTCGGCTTCGATAAAACACTGCGTCTGCTCGAACGGCAGACGATCGAAATTGCGCCGCTGGCCTACATGCGCGGACGGACATTGAACGGTGCGTTCATCATCCTCGACGAAGCGCAGAACACGACGCCGGAACAGATGAAAATGTTTTTGACGCGCGTTGGGTTCGGCGCGAAAGTGGTGGTGACCGGCGATATCACGCAAATCGATTTGCCGGGAGGGCAGCGTTCGGGATTGATTGAAGTCGAAACGATCTTGCGCAAAGTCTCGGGGATTGCGTTTTCGTATTTCACCAGCGTCGATGTGGTTCGTCATCCGGTCGTGCAGCGCATCGTCGAGGCATATGCCAGGCATAACGATGGTGCACCGAAACGCACGCGCCGTCTTCCGAATACGGCGGTAAAAGTGTCGCACTCATGAAACCATCGACAAAGAGCCCATCGCCGGTATTGACGCTGTGCGTTCAACAGGCGTCCAGATACTCGATCCCGGTACGCACCACGCTACGGCGCTGGGCGCAGGCCGCGCTGAAAAGCCATGCCGAGGTGACGCTGCGTTTCGTCGATATGCGCGAGGGGCGCGCCTTGAACCGCAAGTTTCGCGGCAAGGACTATGCCACCAATGTGCTGACATTCTCTTATGAACGAAGCCGTTCCGGTTGCACGGGCGACATTGTGTTGTGTATGCCTGTCCTGTTACGCGAAGCCAAGGCGCAACACAAGCCCTGGCGCGCGCATTGTGCGCATCTGGTGGTGCACGGGCTGTTGCATTTACAGGGAGACGATCATGAAAATGACCGCGCTGCGCAAAAAATGGAAGCCCGCGAGACTGCAATTCTTGCTCAATTAGGGTATCCTGATCCCTATTCCGACACCTTCCGGGACTGAGCCCGGCTTTTTTTCCATGGACCCAGAGCCTAAACGCGCTTCCTCTCTTTCTCACAAACCGACTTTGAAAGAACGCCTTTCCGCGTTCCTTTTTCACGAACCCGAAAACCGCCAGGAATTGCAGGAGGATTTGCAAGAACTGTTGCGCGGCGCTTTCGAGCGCAAGTTGCTTGACGCTGATGCGCTGTCGATGATTGAAGGTGTCCTCACCGTTTCAGAACAGGCCGTTCGCGATATCATGATTCCGCGCGCGCAAATGGATTGCCTCGATGTGGCGGACGATCCCGAAACGTTCATCCCGTTCGTGATCGAAACGCGGCATTCGCGCTTTCCTGTGATCGGCGACAGCAAGGACGATGTGGTGGGCATTTTGCTCGCCAAGGAATTGCTCAACTATTACGCCAACCCCGAAACCTTCGACTTGCGCGACACGTTGCGGCCGGTGGTATTCGTTCCCGAAAGCAAGCCGCTCAACGTGTTGCTGCGAGAATTCCGCGCCAACCGCAACCACATCGCCATCGTCGTCGATGAATACGGCGGCGTCTCGGGGCTGATCACGATCGAAGACGTACTCGAACAAATCGTCGGCGACATTGAAGATGAATACGACTTCGACGACGCCGAAACCAACATCATTGCGCAGGAAGACGGCAATTACCGCGTCAAAGCGCACACCGAAATCGTCGATTTCAACGAACAGTTCGGAACGACGTTTTCCGATGAGGAGTGCGATACCGTCGGCGGTCTTGTGCTGCATGCGCTGGGCCGGTTGCCGAAACGCGGTGAAACCGTCACGCTCGGTAGTCTGCGTTTCCGGGTGGCGCGCGTTGACAGTCGCCGCTTGCACACGTTGCAGGTGAGCAAAGTTGCTGTCGGAAAAGGGACGAAGAAGGGCGATGCGGTATAAAAATTCTGTGTCTCTTGTCGATCATGAAGCGGGAGAGAGGGCAAGGCGGTTGCTTTCCCCCTCTCCCCCAGCCCCTCTCTCGCTGTACAGACTCGACACATAGGTAACAGGTGTGCCAAGACATGGGTAACACTTTTGCCGTTATCCAGAGAACAAGGAAACGGCCATGCCTTGGAAGGAGTACACCGTGTTCGAGCAACGT
>JAIRJZ010000057.1 GCA_031260355.1 Burkholderiales bacterium | reverse complement strand
GGTGATGTCGTCGCTGCCGGCGGCAATGTAATACGTTTCAGGGAAGAACAATCCTTCCGGCAACGCCTCGGACGCGCCGACCGCCCGCAAAATCTG
Organism: Burkholderiales bacterium; assembly: GCA_031260355.1. Lineage (GTDB taxonomy): Bacteria > Pseudomonadota > Gammaproteobacteria > Burkholderiales > Casimicrobiaceae > UBA931. The sequence continues at coordinate 11,247 of JAIRJZ010000057.1, read as the reverse complement.
TGCATCCGGCGCATCGAGCACCGTGTTGACGACATCCGGATGGTCGCGCAACAGCCGCTTCAGATCGGCGAATGTCGAGCCTTCCGTAATCGTGACCACGACCGGCACGGTGACACCGTCCACCAGCCGCTGCAACAGCGCCGTCACGGTCATTTCGCCTTCAAAACGGTACTGTCCCGCCTTGATCGCTGCCTCCTGCCCCTGCGCCCGCGCCGGCAATATCAACTGCCACGGGTGCCGCAACACACCGTCGCGCGTCAGCGTCGCCGCCACCTGATTGAGGGGGGCGCCCTTCGGAACCGTCAGCAGATACGGCTGCGTTGGCAGCGGCAACGGTTGCCGCCAAGCCCACATCAAGAGCGCCGCCCCCGATATGCCCAACACCACCACTGCCAAAATAACGCGCGTTCTCGTTCTCATCTATGACATTTCGCTACGGCACGCCGCCGTAGCTGCGATTATAATCGCCGTATCAAAAAGGCACTTGCGCGATTCCCATGACTCCTTTTCCGAAAAGCCGCCGCCCGCGCGGTTTCACCCTGATCGAGATCATGGTGGTGATCGTCATTCTCGGCATTCTGGCCGCGCTGATCCTCCCCAAGGTCATCGACCGCCCCGACGAGGCCCGCATTACCGCCGCCAAGACCGATATCGGTACCTTGATGAGCGCGCTGAAGCTTTACCGGCTCGACAACCAGCGTTACCCGACCACCGAACAGGGGCTGAACGCGCTGGTAGCGCGTCCTGCCGCCCCGCCGGAACCGCCGAACTGGAAGCCGGGCGGTTATCTGGAACGGCTGCCGCAAGACCCCTGGGGACGCCCCTACCAGTACCTGAACCCCGGCCTGCGCGGCGAGATCGACGTGTTCAGCCTCGGCGCCGACGGCAAGGGCGACGGCGATACCGTCATCGGGTCGTGGGGGTTGTGACCCGGCGCCGGAACATTTTCCGTTCGTCTGCATACATTTCCGCACCAACGTGCCTTGTATCCCCTTCCCTGTTGCGCGAGTTCTCTCCTCCCCTCTCCCGCTTGGCGGGAGAGGGGCTGGGGCGGATCTGGTTCAAATACTTACTTCCCTCCCCCCTCGAGGGGGAGGGTGCCCCGAAGGGGCAAAGTGCAACGCGCCCCCACAGAAATGCTTACCTTTAAATCAAAACCTCTATAGGGAAGAAATCTGCGATAAAAAACTGAGGTGCCACGGCTTCACGCTGATCGAAATCCTCATCGTGCTGGTCATTCTGGCGGTCGTTGCCGGGCTGGTCACACTGACCATCGGCGGCGGTGAACGCAACACCTTGCAGCGTGAAGCGCAACGCCTCACCGGCGCACTCGAACACGCCGCCGACCGCGCCCGCTTCCGCCACGAGATCGTCGGCATTTCGGCGCTCCCCGACGGTCGCGGCTGGCGGTTCTGGACGATTCCCGAAGACGCCGGCAAGAACGCGGCCTGGCGCGCGATTGCCGATGACACCCTGCTTGCCGCCCACCGGCTGTCCGGCAGTCTCACGCTGCGCCCGCTGCATTACGGCGGCCGACCGCTCGCCGCCGACGCCATCGTCCCGCTGCTGCCGTCGGGGCGTTTTGAACCCTATGCGCTCGAACTGCGTGGTACCGGCTGGTCGCTTCAACTGAACGGCGATCCGCTGGGCCGTATTTTTGCCACACTGCCCGCAGCATCGGGAGTGGCGCCGTGAAACGCCCGGCGGTTTTCGCGCTTTCCGGTTTCACGTTGATCGAAATTCTGGTCGCGCTCGCCATCGTCGCCGTCGCACTGGCCGCCGGGTTGCGGGCGCTGAACCAGAGCGCCGACAACGCCAACCAGTTGAAACTGCGCACGCTGGCGTTGTGGGTGGCGAAAAATCGGCTGGCCGAGGCGCAACTGCTGCCGGAACTGCCACCCGCCAGCGTCAGCCAAGGGCAGGTTACGCAGGCCGGCATCGCTTTTGCCTGGCAGCAGACGATCAGCCTCACGCCCAACCCGGCCTGGCGAAAAATCGATATCCGCGTCGTCGAAACGCAAACGCCCAACTACGAGCTGGCGCGGCTGAACAGTTTCCTCGGCATTCCGCCGCCGTCTAAGCCGGAGGAAATACGATGAGGGCTTGCCGCGGGTTTACGCTCATCGAAATCCTGATCGCGCTGATGATTTTCGCGGTGATTTCGGTGCTCGCCTACCGCGCCACCAGCGCCCTGACCGACGGCGAGCAGCGGCTGGCCCGAGAGGCCGCGCACTGGCGCGCCATCGAACAAGTTTTCACCCGGCTCGAAGCCGATGTCCGGCAGACGCTGCCGCGACCGCTTGCCGAAGGCGGGCGTGTGCTACCGCCTTGGTCGGGACAGCGCGAACCGCAGCGCCGCGTCGAACTGCAATTCGCCCGCGCCGCGCCGAACTTGCCAACCGCCGTCGGCACCACACACGGACAACGAATGGCTTATGTCTGGCAAAAGAACGAACGCGGCGGTACGCTCGAATTGCTTTATTGGCCGACCTTTGACAACGCGCCTGACACTGCACCGCTGCGTTACCTGCTGCTCGACGGCGTTGCCTCTTTCCGGCTCGATTATTTGAGCAAAGACGGTGGTTGGCTCGACGAATGGCCGCGCCTCGGCGAAGCGACACTGCCGCGCGCCGTCCGTGTGCAACTGGCCGCTGCCGACGGCGCCGTTGTCGAACGGTTGTTCGTCCTGCAATGAAAACCTCGACAAAAAGACCTGCACTTTTCCATCGCGGCGCCGCGTTGATCGTAGCGATGCTGATCGCAGCGCTAGCAGCGGCCGTCGCCGTAACACTGATCGTCAGCGAACAGCGCTGGTTGTCCGGCGTTGAAGCGCAGCGCGATCACGCACAGGCACAAGCACTCGCCGACGCCGGGGTGCAGTGGGCGCGCCATGTTCTCTTTCAGGACATGCGCGGCGACGATGCCGCCGTTCATTTGAAAGAATCGTGGGCGTTCCCGTTGCCGCCGACGCCACTCGAAAACGGCTCGATCGAAGGCCGCATCGTCGATCTGCAAGGCCGTTTCAACCTCAACAATTTGTTGCCGGCGTCCTCTTCAAAGCGCGCCGACTACGAACGCCTCAACCGCTTGTGCCGCCAACTGGGACTCGACGACAAAGCGCGTCAAGTCCTTTTCGCCTATTACAACGTCGGCGGCGGTTTCAGCGACAGTTCCGCGCAAGCAGCCCACCCGCCCTCGCTGCGCCCTCTTTTCGATCTCGGCGACCTCGCCCTGTCGGCCGCCGCCATGAACAAGCTGGCGCCCTACCTCACCGCGCTGCCGGAACCGACGCCGCTCAACGTCAACACGGCGGATCGCGATACCTTGAAAATGGTGTTTGCCGACATCAACGACGACGACCTCAACCAAATGCTGGCTGAACGCGACAGCCTTCCGTTTCATTCGCTGGCGGATTTCCGTCGCCGTTTGCCGCCCGATGCTCGCATGGTCAACGAGGAGGGGCTGGGCGTCGGTAGCCGTTATTTTCTGGTCACCGTACGCGCCCGTCAGGGCGACACCCGCGCCCAAGCACAGGCATTGCTGCGCCGCGACGCCAAGCACTGGCCGGAAATCGTCTGGAAAACGGTAGAATGAGACGTTGAATGCGCTATGCGTTCGCTTGCTAAATCCCAATGACCGTCCTTCGCATTTTCTTCGACGCCCCGCCTTCCGGTACCCGCGCTTTCGCTTGGGCGTTGTTTGATGCGCAGGGCACCTGTGTTCGCGAAGGACGCGACCCCGCCGAGCACTGGCCGCGTAGTACCCGGCGCGAAGCCGTGCTCGCCGCCGATCTGGCGCCGCTGCTGGCGTTCAAACTGCCGCCGCTGTCGGCTTCCCGCCTTGATGGTGCCGTCCGCCTGCAACTCGAAGACCGGTTGGCAACACCGTTGTCCACCCAGCGGGTCATCGTCAGTCCGCAACAACGTGACGGTTGGGTGCGCGTTTTGTTGATCGAGCATACGCTACCGGAAGCGCTGCGCCGGTTCGGCATCGATCGCGCGTTCAGCGAAACGGAATTGATGGATACCGCCACCGATGCTTGGCACTGGTGCGTGTCGCCGGAAGGCCGCGGCTTCATGCGGCGCGACCGTCACAGCGGCGGCGGCGCTTTTGCGCTCGATCTTTCTTCTGCCGCGAGCCGCGAAGTGCCACCTACCGAACTGATGCTGGCACTGGCTGCTGAAACCGCGCCGCCCAAAACGTTGTACATCCACGCGGCGCTGCCCTCCGAAACCCTGTCCTCTTGGCAACGAGCCAGCGGCATCGGCCGCCTCATCATCGAACCGCCCTGGCGTTGGGCACACGCCGATCCGGCGCTGTACGCCCGCGCCACCGAGCTTTTGCCGTCGCTGGAGCCCGCGTCGCCGCCGCATGCCTCTGCTGCCGGTTGGCGGACCGCCGCCGCGCTGGTCGGCATCGCGCTTGGACTGCACGTCGTTGCTACCGCCGCCACCTGGGGCTCGGCGTTGTGGCAGCACTGGCAAATTTCACGCGGCTGGCAGGCGTTGGCCGCCGAAGCCGGTTTGTCTGAAAAAGCGGCGGCGATCCCGCCGCAGTGGTCGCGCGTTTACGCCGAAGCGCGTCACCGCGCCGGATTGCCTGCGCCCGACGACGCATTGCCGCTGCTGGCGCGCGCCGCGCCGTCGCTGCAAACCTTACCGCCGGGAGCGCTGCGCAATGCCGTCTATGCCGACCGCGCCTGGACGTTCGAATGCACGCCGCTCGACGCGGCAGTGCAAAAATCATTGGAAACGGGTTTGCGCCGCACCGGTTTGCAAACGATGAGCGGCAACACTGCCGCCGGTTACCGTTTGCGCGTCCAGACGCAGACATACGCGCCATGACCACCGTGCCGCCCACACTCGAACGCTGGCGCCTGCAATGGCAGCAACGCCCGCGTCATGAACGCCGTTTCATCATTGCGCTGATTGCGCTCGTCGTTGTCGCTTTATTGTGGTTATGGCTCTGGCTGCCGCTGACACAACACCTGCAGCAACTGCAACGCGAACTGCCGTTTTCCCGCGCCCAGCTCGAACAGGCGCAACGACAATTCAGCGAAAGCGCCGGCCTGAACCGCCAGAGCTTCGCGCCCACCACCGCCGATGTCCGTGCCGCCGTCGAACGCACCGCCGCGCGTTTCAACGTTGCCGCCGCCATCGTGACGCTCGATGTTCAGCAGAACACCGCTTCCGTCACTCTTTCGGCGTTGCCGTTTGACACTCTCGTGCAATGGCTTGAAGCACTGCAACGTGAAGAACATTTTTATGTGACCGCCGCTACACTGACGCCACTGGCGAACACCGCCGACCAACGCACCAACGGGCAACTACGCGTCGAGCTTGTCATCGTCCGTCCTTCTTCCTGAATGTTTACCTGATTTCCACCATGCGCACGTTTCTGAAAATTTTTCTTGCCCTGCTGCTCATCGCCGTTGCGTTGATTGTTTTCGCGCCGGCGTCGTTGCTCGACCGCGGCCTCGACAAGACCTCGCGCGGTCAATGGCGGCTGGCTGAAACGTCCGGGACGCTGTGGAATGGAAGCGGGATGTTGGTGCATGCCCAAGGTGCGGTACTCACGCCGCTGCGTTGGCGTTTTGAGCCTTCCGCCTTGCTCAGCGGCGCCGCGCGCTGGCGACTGCTTGCCGATGAAACCACGCCGCGCCTGACCGGTGTGCTGACGTTCAGCAGAAGAGGAATCGGCCTCGACGGTTTGTCGCTGCATACCTCGGCTGCCGTGCTGCAACCGCTGCTGCCGCCGGAAATGATACAAGCGATGGAAGGCGCGCTGGTCATCGACGCGCCGGCGCTGTTGCTGAACGAAAAAGGTCAGGAAGGTCGAATCTCGGGACGCTGGCAGAATGCGCAAATGGTATTCCAGGAAATACCGGTCGATCTCGGCAACGTCAGCTTCAACGTTGACAGCGGTCAACAGGGCAGCCACAGCATCATCAAAAACGAGGGCGGCGCCGTGTCGCTCGATGGCGATTTCCAGACCGGCATTCCCGGCAAACCGGCGCGCGGCACGCTGAAAATCACGCCACGCCCGGACACGCCGGAAGCGTTGCTGCAATTGCTGTCGGCCTTCGGTCAGCCGGACGCGCAAGGCAGTTATCTTCTGGAAATGAAATAAACCTTCCCCCTCTCCTTCTTGTGGGAGAGGGGTTGGGGAGAGGGATAGTCACATTGCACCTGTGCCTATACATGATTGAATGAAGAGCCGCCCTAAAGCGATTTCGATTCAAGTGAATACTTTTCTGCGAGGATGCGCAACATTTCCCCCTTCCCCTTCAAGGGGAAGGCCGGGATGGGGATGGGGTCATGTGCTTCTCCGGACAAATGAAAAAACAAGCTTGCACACTTTAATCAAAACCTCTCCAACCATAGCATGAACAAAGAAAAAAGCACCGTCGCGCGCCGCCTTCCCTGGCTCGACATCAGCCGTGGGCTGGCGCTGTGGGCGATGATCGTTTACCACTTCTGTTTCGATCTGCAATGGTTCGGCGTCATCGAAGCCGATCCCTACCGCGACCCGCTCTGGACCACCGCCCGCACGTTGATCATCACTTCGTTCCTGCTGATCGTCGGCGTCAGCCTTTTCGTCGCCAACGCGCACAACATCACCCCTCGGGCATTCTGGTTGCGCTTCGCCAAAATCGCCGTGTGCGCATTGATTGTCAGCGTCGCCAGTTATCTTCTTTTCCCCGAGTCGTACATTTATTTCGGCGTGCTGCACTTCATCGCCATCGCTTCACTGCTCGCCAAACCGTTTGCCGGTTATCCGCGTTTCGCGCTGACCTTCGGCATCCTTATCGTTCTGGCCGGCGTCACTTTTTCGCACCCGCTGTTCAATGCCAAAGCGTTTTCTCTGATTGGCTTCGTTACCGAATTGCCGCGCACCGAAGACTATGTGCCGCTCTTCCCGTGGCTCGGCGTCGTGTTGATCGGCATCGGCATCGCGCCGTTACTGCCGCTCCGAAAAGCCGTTCCATCGTCTCCCGGCCGCACCGCACGGCTGTTGACCTGGATGGGGCAACGCAGCCTGCGGGTTTACATGCTGCATCAGCCGATACTCATCGCCATATTGTGGAGCTTATTGCAAATAGCCCGCAACTGATCCGGTGGCGGCGCGACGTCTGACCCTCATCACATGATCGCCAGCAGCCGTACACCGGTTACGATCCACATCGATAACAAAAGAAGATTGGAGCTTGCGAAAACGACCATCCGGAGAATAACGTGGTTGAACGTCAAATGAATCAGGCTGTGCAGTATCCGCAAAAACACATACCCCCATGCTGCATACACCATGCCCTCCGTTTGCTGATGCGTCAATAACAGCAACAGGCAAAGCACATAGAACAGTACCGGCAGTTCAAGCAGATTCATGTAGTTCCGGTTGGGCAAAATCACCCAGTCCGGAACTTTGGAAGATTCCGACAACTTGAAATCCTGCTGTCCGACTTTGCCCCGTACGGCGGCGGCAAAACGCGCAATCGGGATCAGCACCAAAACACAAAAGGTCCAGCCCACCAGCAGAAACAACGGCCAAAGAATCGATAGCTCCATGGTATTCAATCACTCCTTTGTCTTCTCCGACATTTTTCCAAACACCTTGCTTGAAAACATTTTGGCGATACCGCCGGGGGCATGCTTTATTTTGATACCGAAAAAACAAAAAAGCCCGCGTTTTCACGGGCTTTTTCAGGACATCTGAGTGGTGGAGGTAAGCGGGATCGAACCGCTGACCTCTTGCATGCCATGCAAGCGCTCTCCCAGCTGAGCTATACCCCCACAAGGGAACGACAGATTATACGGATTTTTCGTTGCAGCGCAAATCTTGGAGGCGGCATTTCAAAAGCGTCCCCAAATCATCCCTTGATATCCCCGAAAACACGGTAAAACGCCTGGAAACGCCGAAAGACACCGGGAAAGCCGGTCTGCGTTCATGCCTGCAATGCGCATGGTTGAAAACGGGTAAAATACTGTTTTACGCTCTTTAAACGCGGCAACCGCTGCGATATCGAACCATGCATCCCATGCTCACGACCGCCGTGAAAGCGGCACGCCGCGCCGGCAACATCATCACCCGCGGCGCCCGCGACATCGACCGCCTGACCGTACACACCAAAGGCCCGAAAGATTACGTCAGCGAAATCGACCGGATGGCCGAGGAAGCCATTGTTGACATCCTTCATTCCACTTACCCTCAGCACGGCTTCCTCGCCGAAGAGGGAACGGCAAATACCATCAATCCCGGCGCCGAACATTGCTGGATCATCGATCCGCTCGATGGCACCACCAATTTTCTGCATGGCTTTCCGCAATACTGCGTGTCGGTTGCGCTGGCGGTTCAGAATACCGTTACCCACGCCGTCATTTTCGATCCGGTGCGCAACGATCTTTTCACGGCGTCGCGCGGCGCCGGCGCTTTCCTGAACGACCGCCGCATTCGCGTTTCCAGACAGGCTCATTTGCGCGACTCACTGATCGGCACCGGTTTTCCGTTCCGTGAAGGCGCGCCGGTTTCGATTTATCTCGACATGATGCGCGCGATGATCGAGCAGACTTCCGGTCTGCGTCGTCCCGGCGCCGCCGCCCTCGATCTCGCTTACGTCGCTGCCGGGTATTACGATGGCTTCTTTGAACTGGGGTTGTTTCCTTGGGATGTTGCCGCCGGAAGTTTGTTGATTCAGGAAGCCGGCGGTTTGATCAACGACTTCCACGATCAGGACAATTTCTTGTTCGGCGGTCAGGTGCTCGCCGCCAATCCCAAAATTTTCGCGCAGATGATGTCTGTCCTAGGCCCTTTTGCCGCTGCGCTTGATACGGCTGTTCCGCGTTCCTGAAACAGAACGAGGACGAGACTTCGCAACTGTGTATAAGCCCCATCCCCACCCAAACCCTCCCCTTGAAAGGGAGGGTTTTACAGATAAAAAAAGGCTATGTGATCAAACACATAGCCTTTGGTTCAGTATGGTGGGCGATACTGGGATCGAACCAGTGGCCCCTGCCGTGTGAAGGCAGTGCTCTACCGCTGAGCTAACCGCCCCAGCGAACCCAGACAGGAGCCTGAATTTAACCATAGCGCGGGCGACAGGGCAAATGGCAACGGCTCGCCGGATCCTCGAAAAAGTCTCTGAATTGTTCGCAACACACTGATTTTGAACGGGTTAAAAAAATCGCCGAAGAATCGCCACCAGTGTCGCAAATATGTTGCGACTTCCCAAACGGCTTGTTGCGCGCCAACTATGCCAAAGTCAACACTCTGATTTTTAACTGTTTTTCTGAGTGATGACGGATGGCAGTTCGGCACTCAACACCGCCTTGGTCTGCCGCGCCCGGAAGGCTTCCAGCGCCGCCAACAGCCGCGTATCACCATGCACATGCGCCAGCAGCGACACCGCAAACAACCCCGCATTGGCCGCGCCCGCTTCGCCGATCGCGAACGTGGCAACCGGCACGCCTTTCGGCATCTGCACGATCGACAACAGCGAATCCCAGCCGGACAACGCTTTCGATTGCACCGGCACACCCAGCACCGGCACTGTCGTTTTCGATGCCAACATCCCCGGTAAATGCGCCGCCCCGCCGGCGCCGGCGATGATGGCTTTCAAGCCGCGCGCTTCTGCCGTCGCCGCGTATTCGAACAAAAGATCGGGCGTCCGATGCGCGGAAACCACCCGTGCCTCAAACGACACACCGAAATCCTGCAACACGTTTGCCGCTGCCTGCATCGTCGTCCAGTCCGATTCCGAACCCATCACGATGCCGATTTTCACGGTTTCCATTTTTGACTACCTGCCCTTCTTCCAATACCGCCACAGCCGCCACACTACCAGCCCCCATGCCGCGCCGCGTTGCAGTTGCTTGGCACGAGAAGCGCCGAGCGCGACCAGAAAAAGCCGCAGACCGATACCGGCGAGGCTCTTTTTTTCATCCCGGTAATCATCGACACGAGGCATCACGGTGTCGCGCAAGGCACGGCACGAAACGGCGATTTTCAGACGAGCCAATTCGCTTTGCGCCAACAGAAGCGCCTTGCGGTCTTCGAAAGAAATATTATTCGCCGCCATCGCGCGCCGCCTCTTGAGATCGGGCTTTCGGCGGCAATCCCGCCATCGCCAGCCACTGCCGGTCTTTTTCGAATTCGGCCAGCGTTGCCGAAAACGGTTTGGAGGCGCGTTTCCGCACCGCCGCCAAGCGCCACAGCACCAGCAACCCCAGAGCAAAATAAACGCCGATCATCCAGACCAGCACTTCGATGCGGTGCGGCGTATCCCAGAACCAGACGACAAGCAAAACGTTGGCGGCGACAAACGCCACCCACAAAAGCACAGACGCCAGAATCAGCAGCGTCAGCTGTTTCGCCGTTTGCCGACGCGCCTCGACGTATTCAAGCCGCGCCAGTTCGAGACGGGTACTGAGCAGTGAGGAAAAAGCCGATCCCAGATGCGTCAGCTCTTCACGCACACTGTGCGTCGGCCGCGAACCGACGGAGGTGTCCTCCGGCAAGCGTCCCAGTTCGTCACTCATGCGAACCTCCGTTCGAGACGGAATGGCTCAACGACGGCTGATCAGAAGCCCGAGAACAAGACCGATGGCAGCACCAACCCCCACGGCCTGCCATGGATGGTCGTGGACAAAATCGTCCGTCGCGCGGGCGCAAATGCGGGCACGGTCGGCCAATTGCTCTTCGACTTCCTGCATGCGCAGTTTCGCCGTCGTCAGTTTGGCTTCGACCTGGCGGCGCAGATCGCGCGCTTTTTCGCCGGTTTCCGCCGCGGCATCGTTCAGCAGACTTTCGGCTTCGCTCAACACCGTCGAGAAGTCATCTGCCAGTTTTTCAGAGGGGAAAGGACGCGACATGATCAATCTCCAAAAAAGCACTCATGGAAAACCCTGTGTTGCGACAGTTCCTGAGCAACGTCGGGAATATTTTTATCATTATAAACAAGTCTCCCCGTTGGGGGGTGGAAAATGCGCATGAAAAACACGCGGCCGGACGAAACCGGAGCGATCATTCACCGGAGAATCCTTGCTTGGCCGCATCTTGTTCCCGATGCGGTTTCCGATGCTCCTACTCCGCTGCCGCCTGCGCGGTGATCTGTTGCGGCGGCGCCAAAGTTCCTTGGTAAATATCCTCGATCATCGCATCCATCGCCGGAGCGCTGCGCCTGGCGTTGGCGTGGTTCAGCAGAACCACCACCGCGTAGCGACGCCCCTGGAGATCGTCAACGTAACCGGCCAG
>JAIRJZ010000055.1 GCA_031260355.1 Burkholderiales bacterium | reverse complement strand
GATCAAACATAAGCGTCGATTGTTGAACCGCTGGGAATTCCATCCGGAGAATTTCCTCGGTTTTGTGCAGATTTCAGCAGTCAGTCTGTTGCTCAAACAATTTTGAGATAGGTTCTAATCAATATGTGAGACAATGTCTTCTTAAGCAAGGAAGTGTACTCTCTTGCGCTTGTGTATTTGCCCTTTTCAGAACTGCGCCGCTGATGAACACACGATTTTTTTTATTGCCATTACTCGTGTGTCTGGCTTCTCCGCCGCTGATCGCAGCGAAACCCAAAGCCACGCCCGCAAACGATTACAGCCAACGCGCCGAAGTACAGGCTTGGGCAACGGCGTTTGGCGCCAAAGAAAGCATCGATCCCGGCTTTCTGCTCGATACCCTGAAAAGCGCCAGAACCGAATCCCGGATCATCGAATTGATGGACGCGCCGGTCAAAGCGCCGCCGCTGTGGTTTGAATATGCGCCACGTTTTCTCAACCAAGGCCGCATCAACGGCGGCGTCGATTTTTGGGCCACCAACGAGGCCGCGCTCGCTCGCGCTCAGGCTTACTTCGGGGTTCCGGCCGAAATTGTCGCCGCCATCATCGGCATCGAAACCCATTATGGGCGCAACGTCGGCAGCTTTCGCGTACTCGATGCGCTCGCCACGCTGGCATTCGATTACCCGCGTCGCGCCGATTATTTTCGCGGCGAGCTTGAAGAATTCTTTTTGCTGATACTCGACAACGGCTTTGCGCCAACGACGCCGAAAGGCTCTTTCGCCGGCGCTATGGGCATCAGTCAATTCATGCCGCGAAGCTACCGCCACTACGCCGTCGATTTCGACGGCGACGGGCGCATCGATCTTTGGCAAGTGCCGGACGCTATCGGCAGCGCCGCTTTCTACCTGAAAGAACACGGCTGGCAAATCGGCGCGCCGATCCTGACGCCGGTGCAACTGTCAGCGGAAACTGCGGCGACGCTCGCGCCTCTCCTCAGTAGCAGCCTGAGCGATCCGCAATCATGGAAACAATGGCGCTCACTCGGCGTCAATCTCGCCGGCCATGCCATTATCGGCGACGACACCGCCGTCAGCTTGCTGGCACTCGATGCCGATACCGGCCCCGTGTATTTCCTCGCGCACGACAACTTCCGCGTCATCTTGCGCTATAACAGGAGCCGACTTTACGCAGCAGCCGTGACCCTGCTTGCCGAAGAGCTCATCAAAGTCCGTGATAAGCAGCGATAATCAGAAGTGGTTCCGAAAATTTGTACAGAGGGAACCTCACTCTTTTGTTTTGTTTAAAAAAGATAATGGTGAGGTTTTAACTGCCGATCATCAAGGGATGGCACGAGTCGCGACTCTACCCTGAAAAGGCTGAAGTTACGCTCTAACCCCAAAAGGGTTGCAAAGAAAAAGTCTGTTGACGCCGTCTGACAGCGGTAGCCCTGAAACGCTCAGGAAACCCAATTCAGTACTTTCAGCCCTGAAACACGCTGAAACTCTTTCTCATTGTTGGTGACGAGTGGCAAACCCAGAGCCTTCGCGTGAGCCGCGATCCACAAATCGTTGTTACCGATGGGTTGCCCCTTGGCTTCCAGGTCAGCCCGGATTGTGCCGTATGTTCGCCCGACATTTTCCGTCATGCCCGCGACGGGAATCAGGGCAGCAAACGCATCGAGGGTGCGCAAAGCATCTGCCCTGTAAGCACTTTTGCTGGCGCCGTAGATCAGTTCTCCCCAAGTGACGATTGAAATCACGGCCTCGCCCAGCTTCATTTTTTAAAACCGATTCAGAACTTCAGGAGGTCTCTTGCGCTGAACGTAGATGCAAATATTGGTATCGAGCATGTAACGCGCAGCCATCACAGCCCCTTGCGGCTTTGCGGTTTAGCGTCGTTCCGGCCATCGGCCATGAAGTCATCCGGTAAGTCGCACAGAAGATCAAAAGCTCGGGCAAGCCCCTGAAGCGGCTCCCTCAGAACGATCTCGGCGCCGCGCCGAGAAATCTCCAGCTCCGAGCCCGTCACCCGGAATGCCTTGGGCAACCGGATCGCTTGGCTGTTTCCCGATTTGAACACTCTCGCAATGGTCATGATGCCTCCTTGACGGCTTCTTTTGTATATCCTTTTATGTATATACTTCATTGTTACCATGGAAGTTAACTATTCCGTAATAATTCCGTCGGCGGAATTATTACGGGTTTTCTGCACCATCTAATCCCCATAACTGGGGACAGGAAATTCGCATTGTTTGCTGCGAATAATTTTCGCTGTTCTTGCCGTAACGAGTATGCACCGCTACCGCAACGCTTTGACGTTGCAGCAGCGGGCATGTTTTATCTCTCTTTCGTTCTAGCGTCCGGTCAGCCTGCCGCCGCTCTGTCCACCCCTGTCCGGCGGCGAAGAACCCTGCGCCGGTCCGCGTTGAATGGCGTTGCCGCTTTGAGGGCCGCCGCTAGAAGCACCTTGTCTGCTGTCCGGCTCGCCCCACTGTCCGCCGGTTTGGCGGGTATTGCTCGGCGTTGGAGCGGTGCCGCTTGGTCTGTTCGCGCCAGATGGCGGGGGCTGACGACCCGGCGCTTGATAACCTCCGCCAGGGGCGTTACCGCTCGGTCTGTTCGCACCCGATGGCGCTTCCGGACGGGGCTGGCGACCCGGTGCTTGATAGCCTCCGCTAGGAGCGTTACCGCTCGGTCTATTCGCGCCCGACGGCGCTTCCGGACGGGGCTGGCGGCCCGGCGCCTGATAGCCGCCATTGGGAGCGTTGCCGCTTGGCCTGTTCGCGCCCGGCGGGCGGGAAGACGGCGGTCTGGGATCGCGCCCCGGCGGGTACGCTACCGGCGGACGCCCGGCATACGGGGGCCGGTGATAACCGCCGACCGGCGGCGCGTAAACCGGCGGTGGCCGTCGCCATACGTTGTGCGGCCCCATCGGAGGCGGCGCCCGGTAATAGTAACTATAGACCGGCGCGTTGATGGTAATCATACCGATGCCCCAGTTAAAGTTTCCCCACAGCGCTACCGACGGGTAATAGCGCGGCCCCCAGAAATAGCCGGCAGAAAACACGACTCCCGGCGGTGGCCGCCAGTAAACCGGCCGCGACGGCCACCACCAAGCGCCGTACACCACATGGGGATCGTACACCGGCACATACACCACCTGCGTCGATACCGGCGCAATCGTGATGTATTCGACCCGGGTTGTCGTGTCCGTGCCGACGCTTACCGTCTGCTTGTCGTTGCTCACCAGCGTTCCAGTAGCGTGCGCTTTTTGCCGCAACACCTGCACACTTTCCATCACCCACGGCTGGTCGTCGAGAACGGCATAGCCGAGGTCCTGCATCCAGCGCGGCGAATCGCTCATGTAGTGCAACACTTGCGGCACCGTCACCAGCGATTTGACGCTCGGGTCCCAATCGAACGACGCCAGCTCGTTTTGCAACGCCTGCCCGCTCAGATCGGGATGCGCCTGCTGCCAGCGCGCCGCCTCGATCACATCCATCGGATACGTCGCCGCCATCAACACCTGCGCCAACAGCGCGTCGGGATACAAGGCGATCGGCGCCAGCAAACTATCGAGCGCCTCCTGCGAAATCTCCGAGGTCTGTGAAGCTGCCGCGGCGTTCGCGGTATTGGTGTTTTCCTGCGCCGACACCGGCAGCGCCATCGGCACCAAGCCCGCCGCCGCAATGATCAGCGCACACCGCAATGATAAAGACCGTGGTTTCATAACGCCTCCTCGCCGATACCATTCGGCATGTGCTCATAATATACAGAATCCGGGCTGCCAAGTTTAAGCGAAAGTATGTCTGTGTCACCACGACTAACCGCTGCTTACCGAGGCCTTACACAAGACTATAGCTTAGCGGTTTTGTCGGGATATGCGCACAAATCGCTGACGACGCATTCCGGACAGCGCGGGCGTCGCGCCGTACACACATAACGCCCATGCAGAATCAACCAGTGGTGTGCGTGTTGCCGAAACGCCGTCGGCACCTTTTTCAACAACGCCTGTTCAACATCGAGGACGTTTTTCCCTGGCGCCAGCCCCGTCCGGTTGGCGACGCGAAAAATGTGCGTATCGACCGCGATCGTCGGCTCGCCAAAAGCGACATTCAGAACGACATTGGCGGTTTTGCGACCGACGCCCGGCAGCTTTTCCAGCGCCTCGCGCGACGACGGCACTTTGCCGCCGTGCTCGCACAGCAACTGTTCGCACAGACCGATGATGTGCCGCGCCTTGCTGCGGAACAAACCGATCGTCTGAATGTACGGAATCAGACCTTCCTCACCGAGCGCCCGCATCTTTTCCGGGGTGTTCGCCG